>JBAQNC010000165.1:0-21502 GCA_049303435.1 Parvibaculum sp.
CACTCAAACAGACCCTGAGCGAACGCCTCTCGCGCCTCGCGCCCTGGACACCGCCGGAGGCGCCGCTGAAGCAGGCCGCCGTCGCCATCACCATCGTGCCGCATGAAGAAACCGCTGGCTTCCTGCTGACGCGCCGCGCCCCGCGCCTCAACGCGCACGCCGGACAATGGGCGCTGCCGGGCGGCCGGCTCGACGAGGGCGAGACGATCATCGAGGCGGGACTGCGAGAACTGCGCGAAGAAATAAGCCTTGCGGCACAGGCATCGGATGTATTGGGCACGCTCGATCCCTACCCGACGCGGTCGGGATACATGATCACGCCCATCATCGTCTGGATGGAAAATCTGGAAGGAATGAAACCCAATCCGGACGAAGTCGCCTCCATTCATCCCTTCGCGCTGTCGGAACTGGAGCGCCCGGATTCGCCGATTTTCATCACCATTCCCGAAAGCGAGAAGCCGGTGATCCGGCTGCTGCTCGGCGACGAGGGACATATCCATGCGCCGACGGCGGCGCTGCTTTATCAGTTCGCCGAGGTGGGGTTGAGGGACCGCGCGACCCGCGTCCATAACCTGGAGCAGCCCGTCTGGGCCTGGAAATAGGGCACGAAAATCACTCGGATTCAGCTCGATTGGTGAGCCTTTCCTGCAGGAAATCGAGCCTTAAGCGTGTGAAAACGTGTCGAACCCGCGAGCGCCCTGTGAGCGCTCCTCCCAGCGGGCGTGAAAAAATAATATCACCGCATTGACGGCAGGCTCGACCAGCGCCACCGAAAGCGCCACCGCGACTTGGCCGGTGAGCGCAAAAGCGACGGCCAGCCCTACCATGAAGTGGGCGACCGAGAAGCCGAGAGCTTTTTTCAAGGCACGCGAATTGGCACGCATGACGGCCTCCTGAACCATCCTTATTACGAATGATTATCATTTAAAAGAAGGATGGCGGGATGTCAAGGGCGCGAAAAGCGGGGATAGGAAATTTTGCGGGATTTCCTTCGGCAGAATTCTTGTCCCCGGATTTTTGAGCCAGCCAGATTTCGTCGTGACCGGGCTCGCCTTTAGTCAAAGGAGGCCGACCATCCATGTCTTTGGCGTAAGCGAGATGGGCAAGACGCGGATACGCGGATCAAGTCCGCGCATGACCTATTGGTTTTGATTCATTGTCCTGTTTAATTTCTTCACCGGTCAGACGAACCGCACAGACCGATGGCCGGAACGGCAACTGCCCATAAACAAGGCACTACTGTCGCCGCGGGCGGGCGGAAAACAAAGCGGCGCGGCGCGCGCGTCTGCCCAAAATCCCGTGATTCAATTTCGGGGGAACTCTTGCCATCGTCCCAAAAGCAATCAACACTTCACAGCAAGTTGCGGCGCAACACAACCAAGGGCGACGATGATTATGACAGTGCAGGACCAACTCGTGCAGGAACGACCGACCTCAACCGCCAGCGCACCCGGCCAGCCGATCATCGAAATCAAGAACGTCAGCAAGATCTATCCCGGCGGCGTCAAGGCCGTCGACCACGCCGACATCACCGTCAATCGCGGCGAGTTCTTCGCCCTGCTCGGCCCGTCAGGCTGCGGCAAGACAACATTGCTGCGCATGCTGGCGGGCTTCGAAACGCCGACCGAAGGCCAGGTCATCATCGACGGCCACAACATGGCGACGGTGGAACCCAACAAGCGCCCGGTCAATATGGTGTTCCAGTCCTATGCGGTCTTCCCGCATATGTCGGTCGAGAAAAACGTCGCCTACGGCTTGCGCATGGATGGCCGCCCGGCCAAGGAAATCAGGCAGCGCACCGAAGAAGCGCTGGAGCTTGTGAAGCTCGGCGGCTATGGCAAACGCATGCCGCATGAAATGTCCGGCGGCCAGCGCCAGCGCGTGGCGCTGGCGCGCGCGCTCATCAAACGCCCCTCGGTGCTGCTGCTCGACGAACCGCTTTCCGCGCTCGACGCCAAGCTGCGCGAAGCCATGCAGCTCGAACTCGTGCGCCTTCAGCAAACCGTCGGCATCACCTTCGTCATCGTCACGCATGACCAGAGCGAAGCGCTCTCGATGGCCAACCGCATCGCGGTGATGAATGCCGGTGTCGTGCGCCAGATCGCCAAGCCCGCCGAACTTTACGAATTCCCGAAAGACCGCTTCGTCGCCGACTTCATCGGCCGCATCAACCTGATCGAGGGCAAGGCGACGCGCAGCGGCGACCATCTCGTCAAGGTGACTTCGCGCTCCACCGGCGAAGTGGAACTGGCAGGCGACGCCACCGGCGATGTCGCGCTTGCGGTGCGACCTGAAAAAATCTTCGTCGCCGAAGAAAAGCCGACCGACCCCGATCTGGTGGTCGTGCGCGGCAAAGTGGGCGAAGTCGCCTATTACGGCAGCTATTCCAATGTCTATTTCGACATCGGCAATGGCACGCCGATCCTCGCCGACATCGGCAATGTCTCACGCGACATCGACGACAATACCTTCAGCCGCCATGAAGAGTATTGGCTCTACTGGCGCAAGAGCGACACGCTGGTGCTGGGGGATTGAGTTCAACAAAGAGAAAGACCCTCACCCTCCGCACACAATCGTGTGCTCCCCCCTCTCCCAGAGGGAGAGGGGAAAAAGCCTGGTCTTCTAGCCCTCTCCCTCTGGGAGAGGGTTGGGTGAGGGTCTTGTGTTTTGAAGTTCACCCAGAATGACTTCAAGCACACCTTCCGTGTTCGCCAACACATCATTGTTCCAGAAACGCAGGACACAATAGCCAAGGCCTTCCAGGTAGGCCGTGCGTCGCGCATCAGCCGCAGCCTGTTCATCATGCTGGCCGCCATCAAGCTCAACAATCAACATAGACTCTGAACAAAGAAAATCAGCGATGAAAGGATCGACGGCGATCTGACGGCGGAACTTGAATCCACCAAGGCTTCGATTGCGCAAACGAGACCACAGACGCGCTTCGGCATCTGTCTGATTGGTGCGCAGGGTGCGGGCGCGCTTGATGAGTCTTCGCGGCATGGAATTCCCTCGAAATTCAAGACCCTCACCCAACCCTCTCCCATAGGGAGAGGGCCTTGAGCATTACTCCGTCTCGCCGTCATCGCCATCCAGCGCGCCGGCGACGTTGACGCGTTCGACTTCGCGGATGATTTTTTCGACGCGCAGCAGCGGCATCATTTCGTTGATGAGGGTGATGCCCTGCACCGCCATCTGGACGGCCTTTTCGGTCGTCACCTTCTCGCCAAAATTATTGTAGAACTGCGCCACCGAGCGATGCGCCAGCGCGTCGGCGAGTTCGGCATAGATGCGATGCGTGTCGATGCCGAAACCGGCTTCGTCTGTAAAGCCCGCCGCGCGCCATTCGCCGACAAGCTCCATCACGCGCGCATTGCGGTGATTGAGCCATTCCTCATCGTCGCGCCGATCGACCGTGACGACGCCCATTTCGACAAGGGCGCGCGCGTCGGCCATGGACAGCCCGGCTTCCTTCACGACATCGGTAAAGCGGCGCGGCGCCAGCCCGGTCGCGCCGTTGGCGCTGCGCTCCGACAGGAGCGGCCCGAGCCGGGTTTCGAGACCGATGAAAGCCTCGAACCCCGTCACCGGATTGTCCGCCTCGGCGGTGACGATGGTCTTGATGAGATTGAGCGGCAGATAACGCTCCTGCTGCAACCGCTTGATGAGCTCCAGCCGCCTCACATGCGCCTTGCCATAGATGGCGACATTCTTCTTGGGCCGCTCGGGCTCGGGCAACAGGCCTTCGCGGATATAATAGCGGATCGTCTCGCGCCCCAGACCGGTGACGCGCTCAAGCTCTTTCATTTTCATGCGGCAGTCATTTTCATGGCTTGGGCATATTCATGACGAGATCAAAACAGACTCGGCTATCAACAGGCTTGCAACAATACAGGCAAGAAGCTGCCATGTCGCGGCCGGGATTTCACACAAGGGCCAAAGAAAAAGGCGACGCCCGAAAGGCGCCGCCCTGATCTTCGCGTGTCGAACGGCCTCAGAGGCGTTCGATGATCGTGACGTTGGCCAGTCCGCCGCCTTCGCACATGGTCTGGAGACCATAGCGCTTGTTGCGGTTCTTCAACGCGTAGATGAGCGTGGTCATGAGCTTGGTGCCCGAGGCGCCGAGCGGATGGCCGAGCGCAATGGCGCCGCCATTGACGTTGAGACGGGCCGGATCGGCATTGAGCTTCTGCAGCCATGCGGTCGGCACGGAGGCGAAGGCTTCGTTGACTTCGTAAAGGTCGATGTCCTCGATCTTCATGCCGGCCTTCTTCAGGGCCTGCTCGGTGCCGGGGATCGGCGCTTCCAGCATGATGACCGGATCGCCGCCCACCACTGTCATGTGATGCACGCGCGCCAGCGGCTCGACGCCGAGCTGCTTGAGGCCTTTTTCATTGACGACCATGACGCCCGATGCGCCATCGCAGATCTGCGAGGAGGAAGCCGCCGTGAGCGCGCCGCCTTCGACCAGCAGCTTCACGCCACGGATCGAGTCGAGATTGGCGTCGAAGCGGATGCCTTCGTCAACCGTGTGCATTTCGGTCTTGCCGTCTGCGGTGACGACTTCAAGGGCCGTGATTTCGTCCTTGAAAGCGCCGCCCTGCGTCGCGGCAATGGCGCGCTGATGGCTGTTGAAAGCGAACTCGTCGAGCTGGTCCTTGGTCAGGCCGTATTTCTTGGCGACCATTTCGGCGCCCGCGAACTGGCTGAACTGAATGTTCGGATAACGCTCTTCCATCTTCGGGCTCATGTAGAGACCGAAGCCATTCTTGTAGGGCAGCGAAACGCCGAGGCCCATGGGCACACGCGTCATGCTTTCGACGCCAGCGGCCAGAACGATATCCATCGCGCCGGACATGACGGCCTGAGCGGCGAAGTGGAGCGCCTGCTGCGACGAACCGCACTGACGGTCAACCGATGTGGCGGGCACGCTTTCGGGCAGCCTGGAGGCCAGCACCACGTTGCGCGCGACATTCGATGCCTGCTCGCCAGCCTGACCCACGCAACCGACGATCACGTCTTCGATGAGAGCGGGATCGATCTTGATGCTGTCCACAAGCGAGTTCAAAACGGCGCCACCGAGGTCGGCGGGATGCCAGTCTTTCAGACGACCGCCCTTGCGACCGCCAGCGGTGCGCGTTGCGGCAACGATATATGCTTCTGCCATGAGATACTCCTGTCATTCAGGGCCGCGATACGAAAAGCATCCGACCTGAGTTGGCTAAAACGAAACGGGTTGGCCGCCATCTTGAGCATGGGGCGACGCTTGTAAAGGCCGTTTGAGCCCTTATAGACGCGGAAAAAGGCGCAATTGCGTAACCACTATCCGCATTGAAACATGAATGCCCGGACAGGCAAAGCCGATGCCCATATTTGACGTAGGGGAACTTTGGCGCTGGCGCAAAACAGCGAGCCGCATGGCGATTTCAACGCCATGCGGCCCGGGCCGAATTTATTTTCAGCCTTTGCGCGGACGAACAGCTCAGACGCGCGCAAAAAGATGGGCGGCGCGCGCCGTGAGGCCGTAGAAGCGACCGGGAACAAAATCCTCGGATGCCGCATGACTGCGCGACAGCAGAACCTCAACCGGCGCGGCGCTGTCGGGCAACGAAAACTCAAGCGCCAGCATCGGCCCCGACGGGCGGACGCTGCGCAAGGTGGCGGCGACGCCCTCGCGGCTGTCCGACGAGACATCGATGTCATGGGCGCGGACATAGGCAAGCGCCGGACCATCGGCAAGCGACGCGGGCGCGGCAAAGACCTCGCCCAGCACATCGGCTTTGCCGCCCGCGACCGTCACCTCGAATTTCAGAACATTGCCGAGAAACTCGCAGACGAAGGGCGTGGCGGGACGCGCGTAAATCTCGGCGGGCGTGCCGATCTGTTCGATGCCGCCGGCACGCATGATGACGACGCGGTCGGCAAGCTCCATCGCCTCTTCCTGATCATGGGTGACAAAAATGGTGGTGAGACCTGTTTCCTTGTGAAGCCCGCGCAGCCATTGGCGCAGCTCCTTGCGCACTTTCGCATCGAGCGCGCCGAAAGGCTCATCAAGCAGCAGCACCTGCGGCTCGATGGCAAGCGCCCGGGCCAACGCCACACGCTGCCGCTGGCCACCCGAAAGCTGTGCGGGGAAACGCTTCTCCAACCCCTCCAGTTGCACAAGCGACAGAAGGCGACGCACGCGCCGCGCAATCTCGGCGGCCTGCGGACGCGATCGACGCGGACGCACGCGCAGGCCGAAAGCGATATTGGCGAAGACCGTCATATGGCGGAACAGGGCATAGGACTGGAATACGAAACCGACGCGGCGATCGCGCAACGACAATCCGGTGGCGTCCTCGCCCTGAAAGCGGATGCGGCCTTCGTCGGCATCGAGCAGACCGGCGATGGCGCGCAGGAGCGTGGTCTTGCCCGACCCTGACGGTCCGAGCAGCGCCAGCAATTCGCCGGGCTCCACTTCCAGTGACACGCCGTTCAGCGCAGCGAAATCACCGAAGCTCTTGCGCAGTTCCTCGACCTCGATGCGCACCGGCAGCGTGCGCTCGCGCTCACGCGGCTCGCCCGCATGGGCCGCATCAATGGCCTGCGGTCGCGGCAAGCTCACCAGCGTAGGCCCATTCAAGGGACGCCTTGAGTAGAAGCGTGACCAGGGCGAGAAGCGCCAGAAGCGAGGCGACGGCGAAAGCGGCGATGAAATTATACTCATTGTAGAGGATCTCCACATGAAGGGGCATGGTGTTGGTGAGGCCGCGAATGTGGCCGGAAACGACGGAGACCGCGCCGAACTCACCCATGGCGCGGGCGTTACAGAGAAGAACGCCGTAAAGCAGCGCCCATTTGATATTGGGCAGCGTCACGCGCATAAAGGTCGTGAGGCCCGAAGCCCCGAGTGAAAGCGCGGCCTCTTCCTCGTCGATGCCTTGCGCCTGCATCAGGGGAATGAGCTGACGCGCCACGAAGGGAAAGGTGACGAAGACGGTGGCAAGCACGATGCCCGGCACGGCGAAAATGATCTCGATGCCCTGCGACTCCAGAAGCGGCCCGAGAAAGCCCTGCGCGCCAAACAACAGCACAAAGACGAGGCCGGAAATGACGGGCGAAACGGAGAACGGCAGATCGATCAGCGTGATCAGAAAATTCCTTCCGCGAAACTGGAACTTGGCGATAGCCCATGAGGCGACAAGGCCGAAGACCAGATTGAGCGGCACCGAAATGGCGGTGACGAGCAGCGTCAGGCGAACGGCGGCGAGCGCATCCGGCTCGGCCAGCGCATCGACATAGGCGCCGACGCCGCCACGGAACGCTTCGGTAAAGACGACAACCAGCGGCAGCAGCAGAAAGCCGAGAAGCCAGACCAGCGCGAGTGCTGTAAGGGCAATCCGCACCATCGCGCCTTCGCTGGTGGCCCGCCGCGCGGACAGGGAGTTTGAAAGGCTCATGAATTGTTCCTCACGCGGCAAGGCCGGTACTGCGACGGCTCCAGGACTGAAGCAGATTGACGGCAAGCAGAAGGGCAAATGACAGAACGAGCATGAGCGCCGCCACCGCCGTCGCACCGGCATAATCGAACTCCTCAAGCTTGATGACGATGAGGAGCGGCGCGATTTCGGATTTGTAAGGCAGGTTGCCCGCGATGAAGATGATGGAGCCGTATTCGCCGACGCCGCGCGCGAAGGCAAGCGCAAAGCCTGTGAGCAGCGACGGCAACAGCGCGGGCAGCAGCACGCGCCAGAAGGTCTGGAGGCGCGACGCGCCGAGCGTGGCGGCGGCCTCCTCAAGCCCCTTGTCGAGATCGGCAAGCACCGGCTGGAGCGTCCGCACCACGAAAGGCAGGCCGATGAACATGCAGGCGATGACGACGCCTGCAGGCGTGAAGGCGATCTGCACGCCAAGTTTCGCCAGCGGCACGCCGAGCCAGCCATTGGGCGCATAGAGCGCCGCAAGGGCAAGGCCGGAGACTGCGGTGGGGAGCGCAAACGGCAAGTCGATCACGGCGTCAAAGAAGCGCCTGCCCGGAAAATCGTAACGCACCAGCACCCAGGTGACGAGGAGACCCGCCACCGCATTGAAGAACGCCCCGATGAGCGCCGCACCGAAACTCAGTTTGAGCGCGGCGAGGACGCGCGCCTCACCCGCCAATGCCCAAAGACCATCAAGCCCGAGACCGAAGGCGCGGATGAAGACGCCTGCCAGCGGGATAAGCACGATGAGACTGAGATAGGTCACCGTGAGGCCCAGCGTCAGACCAAAGCCCGGCAGAACAGAGGCCTCACGGCGCAAGACAGATGCGGTCATCAAACTCACCAGGAAATGGATGCGCGGGTGACGAGGGCGTCGCCTTCATCCTTAACCAGACCCTTGGTCGCATCAAAATGCACGTAGTCAACCAGGAATCTCAGATAGGCGTTCGGATACCAGTTGAGACCCAGGCTGTAATTCTGCTCGTCGCCACCACTGATATTGGCATCATTGAGGTCGAGCGTGCTCCATCGCGTTGCAACTTCCCATGCGCCCCAACCGCCATTCTTGAGGGAAAACGGGCGTTTGGGCCTGATGCGCGAAAACGCGCCATCCTTGTAATCGCGATTTTCACCCGTAATTACCCATGAGCCCTGCACATAGCCGCCGTCAAAGCTGACATCGCTATCGCCCAGACGGTCGACCTGCGTGGCGCCATATTCGGACTGGAAGAAGAAAGGGCCATATTGACCGGCCAGTTCCGCGCCAACGAAACTGTAGGATTTGGCATTGATGTTGCCCGTGTCCACAAGCCTTGTGCTGTCAACGGAGACTTCAGGCGTAGTGCGGAAACGCAAGCCCGATGTGCGCCCGCCCGTGTCGCGCCAATAGCCCGACACGCCGAGATGCAGCGTCTCGTCGATACCGTTGACGGGCGCCCATGTGAGGCGCGCAGCCGGACCCCAGCCTTCGTCCTTGTAAACGGTGGTCGCCGTTCCGCCGGAATTGCCGCCGCCATTCAGCGCGAAGTTCTCGCCGAAAATGCCGGCGGTCGCGGTCCAGTTGACGTCGGCATATTTGACCGAGACACCGGCCTTGTAATCACCGCCCGCTGTCGTGCGATTGGTGAAGGCCTCGACAAAGAGCGGGCTTTCAACAAACAGCGTATCGGTGCTGGAAATCGTCTTTTCCAGCGTATTGGGCGTCTTGTGCTGGCCGATGGTCAGGGTCGTCTTGTCGATGCCCTTGTACTGGATATAGGCATCCTTCACATCAACCTCGCCCGTGGCGCTGTCATCGCGCGAGGCATTGGCAAAATCCACTTCAAGACGATAGAGCCAGTCCTTGTCAAAAGCGCCGTCAACACCGATGCGGGCGCGGCGCAACTGCGTGCCGCTGTTGAAATCCCTGGCGCCCCCGGTGTTGTCGAAGACGGCGGCATCCGCCGCGATCTGGCCGCGCAGCTTGAACGCATAATCGCCATTGCTGGACCGGAACCTGGGCGAGGGTTTCATTTCAGGCGTCTTGCGGATGTCAGCGATCTCGCTGCGCAACGCGTCGATGGTGGCTTCCAGCGCGTCAACGCGTCGCTGAAGCTCGACCTCGTCCGCCATGGCAGGCGTGGCGGACAGAAGAGCGAATGCGGCGACGGAGGCCAGCAAGGGTGCGAAAAAGGCTTTTTCCAGTTTCATGGGGACAAGTCCTCTCTGGCGCATGGGCGACAGGCCTCATGCGGTGTAAACGGATGAAAGAGTGAAACGCTGGTGGTTATTGCGGCTGATAGATCTGGTCGAAGACACCACCATCGGCGAAGAATTTTTTCTGCGCTGACGCCCAGCCGCCGAAATCCTTGTCGATAGTCACGAGCTTCAGCTTGGGAAAGCGCGCGACATCCTCAGGCGCAGCGGCGGAGACTTCACGCGGGCGGTAGAAATTCTGCGCGATGAGCTTCTGGGCCTGCGGCGTGTAAAGGAAGCGCAGATAGGCTTCGGCCAGTTTTTCCGTACCATGCGCCTTGGCGTTGCCGTCCACCACGGCAACCGGCGGTTCGGCCAGAATG
The DNA here is from genome assembly GCA_049303435.1 of Parvibaculum sp. Taxonomy (GTDB): domain Bacteria; phylum Pseudomonadota; class Alphaproteobacteria; order Parvibaculales; family Parvibaculaceae; genus Parvibaculum. Next base: position 10,019 of record JBAQNC010000165.1, read on the forward strand.
GAGAGCGAAGGCGTCACGATTTCAAACTGGCCGGGAAACTGTTTCTGGATGAGCCAGGCTTCGTTTTCCCAACTGATAAGCACATCGCCCAAGCCACGCTGGGCAAAGCTCGTCGTCGATCCACGCGCGCCGGTATCCAGCACCGGCACATTCTTGTAGAGCCTGGCGAGAAACGCCTTGGTCTTTGTTTCATCACCGCCATCATGCGCATCGGCATAGGCCCAGGCGGCGAGGAAGTTCCAGCGGGCGCCGCCCGATGTCTTGGGGTTGGGCGTGATGACGGAAACATCGTCGCGCACCAGATCGTCCCAATCCTTGATTGCCTTGGGATTGCCCTTGCGCACAACCAGCGTGATGGTGGAGGTATAAGGCGCGCTGTTATCCGGCAGACGCGTCTGCCAATTGGCCGGCAGCTTGCCGGTGAGCGCCGCGATCTGGTTGATGTCGGCGGCAAGCGCCAGCGTGACCACATCGGCCCCGAGGCCATCGACCACGGAGCGGGCCTGCTTGCCCGAGCCGCCGTGGCTCTGACGAATGACCACATCCTCACCCGTCTTCGCTTTCCAGTCGGCGGCGAAGGCCTTGTTGACGGCGACATAGAGCTCACGCGTCGGATCATAGGAAACATTGAGAAGGGTCGTATCGGCCCGCACCTCGCAGACGGAGGCAAGAAGCAGCACAAGCGCCGCCAGCAGCAAAAAGCTGCGCGAAGTGAGCGACGCCAGAGACGGGCGCAGCGGCTGCGTCAGATTTTTATCATGTATCAGGTTCATGGGTCAGACTCCTTTACATATTGTCCATAGAATTAGTAGAGATTAAACACACACAAAATCCGGAAAATTCCGGCAGAACAGACTTCGGGGTTAGAGACCGACAGCCTTCCGGCTGGCGGGTTTCTGAGCATCGGCGAGCGTCATGCCATCAAGAATGGTTGCCGCCGCATCACGCACCTCGCGCATGGCCCGACGCACTGCACAGGTCTTTTCATCCTGGCAATCGGCACAACGACGATAGCCTGTGAGACTGGCGCAAGGAATGGGCGCAAGCGGACCATCCATGATGCGCACGATCTGGCCAAAAGTAATCGTGTCGGCAGGCTTGGCCAGCATGTAGCCGCCATTCTTGCCGCGCTGGCTCGCAACCAGCCCGGCCTTGCGCAGATCAAGCAGGATCATCTCCAGAAACTTGCGCGGCACATTCTGGCTGGTCGAGATATCCCCGGCCTGCAGAAGTTCGCCTTTGGTGTCGGCTGCAAGAGCAATCATGGCTTTCAACGCGTATTTGGCTTTTTGCGAGAGCATATTTGTCTATCGAGTTAATAGGGTAATAACCAATGCAGAGTGAAGTCAACGCCAATTTCACACATAAGCGAGGAAAACGACTTATATTACATCAATATGACGTTATTTATGTCGACGGTCGCCGCCTGCCCCGAGTATGCCAAAGCCGGAGCGCAACCGAAACCGATGATTGAAAGAAGTGAGCTGCCAGACGCTCAGCCGCGCCGCAAATAGGCGTCCCAGCTTTCAAGCAGCGCGGTTGGGTCGCCGAGGCCGAAGACGATACGGTCGGGCCGCACCAGCATGGCAGGCGCTTCACCCATCATGGCGGCAAGCGCGCTATCCTTGTCGGCAAGCGACGCCAGCGACACGACGCGACCGCCACCGGCAAAACCGTCACGGTCAATATTCTCGCGCGCATAAAGGACAGGCGCATAGCCGACGAGATCGTCGACGCGGGCCTTGCCATCGGCGAGCCAGGGCTCGGGCGCGACCTGCCCCGCAGCGGGATCGCCCTCGACAATGCCACTGGTGAGCCTCGCAGGCGGCGGCAGCGGATTCATGCGCCTGTCTTCGGGCACCGACAACATGTCCTTGTCGCGCGCCGCGGCCTTGCCCGCATCCTGCGTGCAGACGACCTGCCCCATGAAGACGGCCATCTCGGTGATGGAGCGCACATGCGGACTGCGTTCCACCTGATAGCTGTCGAGCAGCTTGTCGCCAGCCTCGCCCTTCATCACGGCATCTAATTTCCAGGCGAGATTGGCCGCATCGCGCACGCCCGAGCAAAGGCCCTGACCCAGAAAGGGCGGCATCTGATGGACGGCATCGCCTGCAAGCAGCACGCGCCCCTTGCGCCACTCATGCGCGATGACCGCATGGAAGCGATAGACGGCGCGGCGATCGACCTCGACGCTTGCCGGATCGGCGAAGGGCGCGATCATGGCGTCGATCGCCGCATCGGTGGTGACTTCATCCGCCGTTTCGCCCGGACGCATCATAAATTCCCAGCGATGCCGCCCCGGCGACATGGGCATGGCGGTGACGGGACGGGCGGGATCGCAATGCTGGATGCCGACGGTCGAAAGCCTCTCCACCCCGTTCTTGAGGCGAGCGTCGATGACGAGCCAGGGTTCGTCAAAACCCATGTCTTCCATCGAAATCTGGCAAAGCTTGCGCACGATGCTCGCCCCGCCATCGCAACCAATGAGATAGCGGGCGGCAATGTCACGCTCGCCATCGGGCCCATGAACCGTCGCGGTGACGCCATCGTCGCTCGCCACAAAGCCGGTGAGCGTGGTTTCGATGGAAAGCGTAACGAGCGGGTTTTCAGCGATCGCGTCACGCAGCGCAAATTCGAGCGTCGGTTGATGGAACATCGAACTCGGCGGAAAACCCGTGGGCGCAAGCGCCTTGCCGGTCTTGAAGCCCATGAGCAGCGAGCCATCGCCCGCACGGAACTCATAGGACGACAGCGGCTGGCTGTCGGCGACGACGGGGGCCGCCGCCCCCACCATATTGAGAAGGCGCAAGACCTCATGGTCGATATGCGCGGCGCGCGGCAAGGGATAGACATCCGCATCGCGCTCGACAATCGAGACACGATGTCCCGCTTTCGCAAGCAGGAGCGCGAGCGTCGCCCCGACAGGGCCCGCGCCCGCAATCAGCACGTCGGCTGTTTCAACTTCACCAGTCATGATTATGCCTCAGCCGATGATCGTCTTGGCGTCTTCGAGCACGACACTGTTTTCGATGAACCCGAGTTTCTCGATCTCGACCTTGACCACATCGCCGACTTTCAACACGACCGGCGGCTTCATCGCCATGCCGACGCCGCTGGGCGTACCGGAGAAGATGATGTCGCCCGCATCGAGCGTGAAGGCCTGCGTCAGATGCGCGATCTGATCGAAGCAATTGAAGATCAGATGCCTGGTGTTGGACGTCTGACGCAGCTCGCCGTTGACATAGCCCTTGATGTCGAGCGCATGCGGATCGCCGACCTCGTCGGGCGTCACGATCCACGGGCCGATGGGGCCATGCGTGTCGAAGGACTTGCCGATCTGCCATGTATTGGTGCGCAGCTGCCAGTCGCGCACGGTGGCGTCATTGCCGCAGAAATAGCCGCCGATCACTTCATGGGCGCGTTCGACCGGCACATGCTTGCAGCGCCTGGAAATGACGAAGCACATCTCGGCCTCGTAATCGAGCATGTCGGAGACGACCGGCTTGTTGATCGCGCCATAGGGATCGTTGACGCAATTATGCTGCTTGTTGAACCAGACCTGATATTTGGGCAACTCCATGTTGCTCTCTTCGACATGGTCGCGGTAGTTGAGACCGATGGCGAGAATCTTGCCGGGGTTGAGCACCGGCGCACGCAGCGTCACATCGGCGAGCGCGACAGAAGGCGCGTCGTCGCCGACGGCGCGGGCCTTGGCCATCAATGCGTCATTCGAGATGAGGCTCACCATATCGGACGCGATATGCGAGATATCGACGAGCTTGTCGCCGCGCACGATACCGACGCCTGTCTTGCCGCCCTGTGTATAGGTTGCGAGTTTCATCTGTTTCTTCCCTGTTTGATTGGCAACGAGCGATCAGGCGCCCATTGTGGGCGGCGCGGACGGGCCCCATTGATTGGCCACGAGTTCATCGAAGGTACGGATATTGGGCGGCGTTTCGTTGTTGAAGAGATCGCCATCGGTCCAATGTTCGACGGCGTGCCCCCAGGGGTCGCGCCAATAGTCGAAAATCTGGCTGCCGAGGAAATGCCGACCGACGCCCCATTCGTGGCTCCGTCCTTTTTCCAGCAGGTGTTGATGACCGACCATGAGATCGTCCATGTGCTCGACCTCGAAGGCCGCATGATTGAAGCCCGGCTTGCCGGTGCCGACGAGAAAGAGCGTGTGGTGATCGACATGGATCGGCCCGCGATCGCAGCGCATGAAAGCGCCGATGGGCGCATCGGGCGCGATCTGGATTTCGTCCGAGGTGACGAAGCCGAGACGTTCCTTGTACCAGGCTTCGCTCGCGCGAAAGTCGGTGACATTGACGACCGCGTGCCCAAGCCGCTTGACCTGCGAGGGACCAGCGCCGACCCGCAGCGCATTGCCCTTGCGCGGGTGGACCTCGGCGTCGTTGTGAACGAGGCGACGTTGCAAGGGCCGGGCCTCGGGCCGCGCAAAACCGGCGACGACTTCGACCTTGAAACCATCGGGATCAACCATGCGCAGGATCTTGCCGCCGCCCGGCGCGTCATTGTCCTCGACGGGAAGGCCAACCTCGGAGGCGAGCTTCTGCAGATCGTCCAGAGTCTCGGCATGGAAGCCGAGGCCGAGGAAACCCGGCTCGCCCTTTTCGGTCACATGCACGAAGGGGCGAGGATCGCGGCCGCGTGCATAGAGGATGGAACCAGAGCGCTCGACGGTTTCAAGGCCAAACTCGTGGAGAAAGGTCTCCATCTGTTCGAGGTCCGGCGCGCTGAGACGCACATAGGCAATATCGGTCACACGGATCATGAGGCTAGCTCTCCCTGATTTTAAGCAGCTATTTGAAACAGGTTCATTGCGACGACTTCCAGACGGTCAGGTGATCGACATTGAAGGGGGCATTAACGATGCGCTCGATTTCGGTGGGCGCGACGCCGAGCCCTTGCAGGAGAACCGTCACAAGCTGGCGGGCATAGCCTTCGCCATGCCTGATATCGTCGCCCGCGCCGACGCGCAGCAGATGCCGTATGCCGACAGTTGCCAGACTCACGACCAGATGCAGCGCCAGTTCCGCGCTCGGCACATGGATCGCGCCCTGCTCGATACCCTCGTTGATGTCGCCGACGAGATGCTCGTTACCGAAGGATGCGATATCGACCCCGCCGTCATACATGCGGCCCAGCATGCGCGCGCGCACGGGGTTGAAGGCAACCAACGCCAGAAAGAGCCGCACGCCGCGCGACACGCGCTCGGCCGGGTCTTCGATGCCGTCATTCATTTCCTCGACGGCGTGGTTCATCTCGATGCGCACACTGGCGGCCACCGCGCGGGCGATGTCGGATCGGTCGGTAAAGTAATTGTAGAAAGTGCCCTTGGCGACGCCTGCGAGATCGACAATCTCGTCGATGGTGGTGGCGTCGATCCCCTTTTTGGCGAAGAGACGCATGGCGGCCTCGACCAGCGCCAGCCGCATGCGCGCGCGACGCTGCGATCCGGCGTTGTTTCTCAACACCGTCTCCGCTGCATCCGCCTTTGACAGAACTGTCGCGTCGCTGGCCATCTTCCCTCCCGTCCGTTGACGGTGACTAATTGGTCAGATAATGACTGTTTAGTCAAGTTGGAAGAATGACAGGGCGGGCAAAGGTTGATCGGCGGCCCAAAATCCCGCATCGAATTTGTGGAAAACCGCCAAAACGTTCAAAAAACAGGTTTAATCGTTTCTAAAGCTCTCGAAGGCTAACCTGCGAGTAACACGCAATTACGAACTCAGGCGAGCCCGCGAGGCCAAAGCAATGAGACAAGCAAGTTCCCCGGACATCGATACGTCAACCGCTGCCCGCACGCAGGAAAGCCGGATATTCGAAGCCATGTGGCGCGCCCTGCCGCGACATGGTCTGACGCCTCACCGCTCAAGTTTCCGTCCCGAACGCGCCGGCCGCCTGCTCTCCAATATTGTCCTGCTGGAAATCAGCCCCGGCGCGGCGGCGGACGGATCGGACATGACGACATGCGTCCGACTTGTCGGCGGCGCGCTCCGCGATCTCGCCGGCCTCAATGTGACGGGACTGGACTACCTCGACCTCGTGCCGGACCGCGCCTATCAAAGCCATCATCTGATGACCTGCCTCGCACATCCCTGCGCGGCCTGGTCGCTGGCGCCTGTCGTCTATGATCGCGGCTATAGCAGCCTTGTCGAGATCACCAATTTTCCGCTGATCGACGACAAGACCGGAAACCATCTGGCCCTCATCCTGATGGTCGAAGTCAGAAACGACTTATTGTTGCGTCAGAACACGAGCCGCCCGATCGAAATGCGCCCCGCCGTCAAGAAAGCCTTCATCGATATCGGCGCAGGCGTGCCGGAACCAGAAGACATCTAACGAAGGCGTTTCCCCGATTTCCTGTCCTTCTTGCGCGACGGGCTGTCATCGGGCAGCAAACCGTTTATCAGCATGTCGATCTGCGTCGTGATGAGCTGATCTGGCGAGGTGATCATGTCGCGATGCGTGATGAGCAGCGTGACGATGCCATGCCCCGCCGCCCAGATGGCTTCGGCAGCGAGCGTCGGATCGAGATCGCGCACAAGCCCCGCCTCGATCAGATCGCGCATCCTGTCATGCAACTGTCCATAGGATATCTGGCCCTTGGTCAGTTCCTCGGCGGCGGGTGACGGCAGATGGACGTTTTTTTCGCCCATACCGGGCGCCACGGTCATGAAGACAAGCCGATAAACGTCGGGCCTCGCCACACCGTTCTCGACATAGGCGCGCATGAAGAGCTTCATCCGCTCGATGGGATCTTTCGCGCGGACCGTGATCCTGTCATGCGCCTCGATCAACTCGTCAAAATAACTCTCGGCAATCTCGAACAGGATTTCATTCTTGTCCTGAAAATGCTGATAGATCGCCGCCTGTGTGATGCCCACCTCGCGCGCGATATTGCGCATGGAGACATGCTCAAGCCCGCCAGTGGCAAAAAGCTTGCGCGCCGCAGCTATGATCTGGCCACGACGTTCCTCCGGCGGCAGCCGACGGCGGACTGGTTTTTTTGCAACAGCCGGTGACTTTGATGCAGGGACGACGGCTTTGCGAGGGCGAGAAAGGGTCTTTTGGCTCATTTCTTTACTTAACACCGTTCACTTGCCCTTGACCAGTTCCCGCAAGGCCCTAAATAAACGCCGTTAGGTAGTTTAAACATACGGGTTGGGTTATGGCGCATTGGCGGAGATTGGGGGCGGTCGCCTTTCTGGGACTGGGACTTGGGGGGCTTGCCGCCTGCGGACCAGCCGAAGAAACCAAGACCGAAGGTCAGACGCCCGCCATCCCCGTCCTCGTCAGCGCCGTCACCGCGGCGCCGGGCGCCAGCGACATAAGCGTCTATGGCGTCGTGCGCTCCGACAAGGAAGCCATGCTTTCCTTCAAGATCGGCGGTCTGCTGAAAACCCTCAATGTCGATGTCGGCGATCAGGTCAAAAAGGGCGACGTACTCGCCCGCCTCGACCAGCGCGAGATCGACGCCCAGGCCGCCCGCGCCGAAGCCGCCGCCGCCAAGGCGAAACGCGACCTCGCCCGGATCGAGCCGCTGCTGAAGAACGGTTTCATCTCGCAGCAGAAGATCGACGATGCCAGAAGCGCCCGCGACATCGCCGTCGCCGACCTGCGCCAGATCGCCTTCAACCGCAGCCTGGCGACCATCACCGCGCCGTCGGACGGCGTCGTGCTGGCCCGCCATGTCGACAAGAACGAGATCGTCGCCGCAGGCGCGCCCATCCTCACCGTCAGTCAGGGCGGACAGGGCTTCATCTTCAAGGCCGGATTGTCCGACCGTAGCCTCGCCAGACTGAAGATCGGCGACAAGGCCGAAATCAGGCTCGATGCATTCAAGACAAAGCCCGTGGCGGGCCATATCCGCCGCCTCTCGGCCATGAGCGACGCCCAGACCGGCACATTCGGCATCGAGATCGCACTGGATGAAACACCGCCCGGCGTCGAAAGCGGCTTCATCGGCAAGGCCCGCATCACGCCCTCCAACGTGCCCGACAGCACGACGCTCGCCATTCCCGCCAGCGCCATTCTGGAAGGTCATGGGGCAACCGCCACCGTCTATGTGGTGGACAAGGCGACGATGAGCGCGACGCTCACCCGCATAACGCTGGACGGCATTCAGGACGACAAGGTGCTGGTGACCAAGGGCCTCGCGCTCGGTCAGGATGTGGTGAGCGCAGGCGCGCCCTACCTGCGCGACGGCGCGACGGTCAAGATCGTCACCGATCTCGACGCGCCCGCAGCCACGCCGGAGCCGCGCTCATGATCCTCGGCAAGATCAGCGGCTTCTTCGTTCGCAACTGGCAGTTCACGCTCGTTCTTTTCGGCCTTCTCGCCATGATGGGCGTGAACAGCTTCCAGACCATTCCCCGCGCCGAGGACCCCGACTTTCAGGCGCCCATCGCCGTGGTCACCGTCTTCATGCCGGGGGCGAGCCCGACCGATATCGAAAAGCTCGTCATCCGCCCCATCGAAGACGCGGTGAACGGGCTGGAAAATCTTGACAACATCTACAGTCAGGCGTCTGACGGCATCGCCTCGATCAATATCGAATTCAGCTGGTCCATTCCCGATCCTGATAAATCCTATGATGACGTCGTACGCGAGATAAACGCGCTGCGCTCCAGCCTGCCCGCAGGCGTCCAGCGCATTCAGGTGGACAAGTTCCGCCCCTCGCTCACCAATATCGTACAGGTGGCGCTGGTGAGCGAAACCGCGAGCGCCCGCGAAATGGAAGACGTCGCCAAGGATCTGCGCGATGAAATCGACCGCGCGCCAGGCGTGCGCGACACGAAATACTGGGGCCTGCCGAAATCCGAAGTACGCGTCGCCATCAACTTCGGACGCATGGCGGCGCTCGGCATTCCCGTGACCGCGGTGGCCAACGCCATCGGCGCGGAAAGCCCCGACGTGCCCGCCGGCCCGGTGGAAGCGGGGCTCCGCCGCTTCAACCTCAAGACCACCGGCGGCTACAAGAACCTCGCCGAAATCGAAAACACCGTGATCGGCTCCTATGGCGGGCGCAACGTGGCGGTGAAGGACGTGGCCACGGTGAGCTGGGCACAGGAAGAGGCAGGGCATCTGGCCTGGTACGATGGTCAGCGCGCCGTCTTCGTCACCGCCAATCAGAAACCCGCACAGAATATTTTCGACGTGCGCAACGGCATCTACAAGGTGCTGGACAGGTTCGAGGCGCGGCTGCCCTCCGACATCAAGCTCTATCGGCCCTTCGACCAGTCGGTCGCGGTCGATCAGCGCCTGAGCCATCTCTATCGCGACTTTGCGATTGCGGTGAGTCTCGTCCTCATCACGCTGCTGCCGCTGGGTATCCGCGCCTCAGTGATCGTCATGGTCTCGATCCCGCTGTCGCTCGCCATCGGCCTGTCGGTAATGAATTTCCTCGGCTTCTCCTTGAACCAGTTGTCGATCACGGGCTTCGTCATCGCGCTGGGCCTGCTGGTGGACGACAGCATCGTCGTGGTCGAAAACATCGAGCGCCACATCCGTGAAGGCAAGGGCAGGCTGGAAGCCGCCATTGCCGCCACGTCGCAGATCTCGATTGCGGTGGTCGGCTGCACGGCGGCGCTGCTCTTTGCTTTCCTGCCGCTACTCAACCTGCCCGAAGGCGCGGGCAAATTCATCCGCTCACTGCCCGTCGCCGTGACGGTCACGATCACGGCGTCGCTTTTTGTCTCGCTGACGATCATTCCCTTCCTGGCAAGCCGCCTGCTGTCGCGCGCCGAACATCCCGAAGGCAATATCTTCCTGCGCATAGTCATGGGCGGCATCCACAGGATTTACCGTCCGCTGCTGCATCGGGCGCTGGCCTGGCCAAAGACCTTCGTGCTGACGGCGCTTGCCGTCTGCTTTGCCAGCCTGATGCTCATCCCCTCCATCGGCTTCAGCCTGTTTCCGCCCGCCGACAGCCGCCAGTTCCTCGTCCAGATCGAAACGCCGGAAGGCTCAAGCCAGGCCGACACCGAGCGCGCGCTGCACTACGCCGAAGGCGTGTTGCGCAAGCACCCCGAATTCCTCTGGCAGATGTCGAACCTCGGCCATGCCAATCCGCAGATCTACTACAACGTGCGTTCCGAGGCGGTGAAACCCAACATCGCGGAAATCTTCGTCGAGATGAAGGAATTCGACGAAGTGAAGTCGCCGAAACTGATGGACGAATTGCGCGCGGAATTCGCCAGATATCCCGGCGCACAGATCATCGTGCGCATCTTCCAGAACGGGCCGCCGATACGCTCGCCCATCGAGGTGCGCGTCGTCGGGCCCGACCTTGCCGTGCTGAAGGATATTTCCGCCCGCGTCACGACGATGATGGAAAACACGCCCGGCGTGCGCGACGTGGCGAACCCCATGCGGCTCGACCGCACCGACCTCAATCTCGGCATCGACCTCGACAAGGCGGCGATGATCGGCATTGCGCCGGGCACGATCGACCGCATCGTGCGCCTGGCGATTGCGGGCGAAAACGTCGGCGTCTATCGCGAGACGGATGGCGAACAATTCAACATCACGCTGCGCCTGCCGCTGGATGCGCATCATTCGGTCGACGATCTTGAAAACATCTATGTGCCGACGAACACGGGCCGCTCGGTGCCGCTGGGGCTCATCGCGAGCCCGCATTTCGAATCCGCGCCCGCCCGCATCGACCGCTACAATCGCGAACGTCAGGTGACGATCTCGGCCTATACCAGCACCGGCTACAATACCGCCCTGCTGACGGACGAGCTTTTCAAGGAATTCGACAAGATCACCATGCCGCCCGGCTATTCTTTCTCCAAGGGCGGCGAGGCGGAAGCCGCGTCACGGAGCTTTGCCGGCCTCAGCACCGCGATCCTCGTGGCGATCTTCGGCATTCTCGCCGTGCTGATCCTCGAATTCCGCTCCTTCCGCGCAACGCTGGTGGTGGCGGGCGTCGTGCCGCTGGGAATTTTCGGCGGACTGCTGGCGCTGGTCTTCACCGGCTACAACCTCTCCTTCACCGCCGTCATCGGCTTCATCGCGCTGATCGGCATCGAGATCAAGAACTCGATCCTGCTGGTGGATTTCACCAACCAGTTGCGCCGTGCGGGCACGCCATTGATGGAAGCGATCGAACGGGCGGGCGAAATCCGCTTCCTGCCCGTGCTGCTGACGTCGGCCACCGCCATCGGCGGCTTGCTGCCGCTGGCGCTCTCGGGCTCGGGTCTCTATTCGCCGCTCTCATGGGTGCTGATCGGCGGACTGGTCTCCTCCACCCTGCTCTCGCGCCTCGTGACGCCGGCCATGTATCTGCTGCTCGCCCCGACCAATCTGGCGGAAGAGGACGCCGAACATGCCCTTGCCCCCGTTTCACTGGCGGACAGTCAGCTGGAAACGGCGGAGGCCGATTGAAATCCTCCGGCCCGCCACGCCTTCCCTCAAGGTGCGACGGACCAGACAGGGCGACGCCGAAAGGCG
>JBAQNC010000166.1:0-6496 GCA_049303435.1 Parvibaculum sp.
GCGCAACAACGGCGCCGACAATCAGAAAGACCAGAAGCAGAAAAAAGCGACCCAGGAATCTCATCGACGCGTCCCTCCCTACGAAGTCGGCCAAAGCTCATCAAGAGCAGGCGCAAGCTCATCGAAATGAGACAATACACGCACCGCCCCCGCTTCACCAAGCTCCGACGCTTCGTGATAACCCCAATCGACCCCCAGAGGCGTCGCGCCAGCCGCAACCGCCATCAAGATGTCGTAGGTCGTGTCGCCCACAAGCACAGTGTTAGCGGCATCCACCCCGGCTTCCCGCATGGCCTGTTCGAGCATGGCGGGGTGCGGCTTTGAAGGCGCATCGTCCGCCGTCTGAAGCGTCACGAAATGATGGGAAAGGTCATGCATCTCCAGCATGTGCCGCAGGCCCTTTTGCGACTTGCCGGTAGCGATGCCGAGAAGCGTGTCGGGCCGCGCGGCAATGGCCTCGATGGCTTCGCGCGTGCCGGGAAAAAGCGGCTCGGCAAGTTCGGGACGCGAACGCAGATGGAAGAAAGCGTCCTTGTAGCCTTCGGTGATGGCACGCCGCTTCTGCGCTTCCTCATGCGGAATGAGCGCAAAGAGCGCCTCGTCCAGCGAGAGACCGACGATGGAAAGCACCTGCGCGCGCGGCAAGGGCGCGAGACCATGCGCCTCGAAGGCATGAGCCATGGCGGCAACGATCATCTGCTGGCTGTCGATCAGCGTGCCGTCACAATCGAAGACGACGAGGCGGGTTGGGTTGGTCATGCGCCCATCCTTACTCCGTCAAGCCCGCGCATGACGAGATAATATTGAAAGCATGCATCACAGTTCCAGCCCGTCGAAGGCGCCCCTGGCGTCGCGCTCGTCGAGGCCGAGGAGTTTCCAGCTTGTCGCCATGTGGGGCGGTAGCGGCGCTTCGACATAAAGGCGTCGACCGCCGCCATCGGGATGGGCAATATTCAGCGAACGGGCATGCAGATGAAGCTGCCGCGGGATTTCGCCGCCGGGGTGGCTGTCATAGGTGCCATATTTGCCATCGCCCACGATGGGGCAGCCGATGGCGGCGGCATGGGCGCGGATCTGATGCGTGCGGCCCGTCATGGGCATGAAGGCGACCCAGGAAAACTTGGTCGAGATGGAGGTGATGACAGAATAATGCGTGACGGCATTCTTGCTGTCCTCGTCACCTTTCTCGGCGGGCGTCACACGCTCGGCGCGCGGGCCTTCCTTTTTCACCAAAGCCAGATTGATCGTGCCCTGAAGCGGGGTCGGCGTGCCGACGACGAGCGCCCAGTAAATCTTGCGCGCATCCTTGCGCTGGAACTCGCGCGCCAGCGCGGCGGCCGCCCGCGTCGTGCGCGCCAGCACGATGACGCCGCTGGTGTCGCGGTCGAGACGATGGACGAGCTTGGGCCGCTCGTCATAGTCGAACTTCAGGGCATCCAGCATACCGTCGAGATGGCGATGGGTGGAGGTGCCGCCCTGTACGGCAAGCCCCGACGGCTTGTTCAGCACGATGACGGATTTGTCCTTGTAAATGACGCAAGCGCGGATCATCTCGGCATCCGCTTCGCTGACGGGCTTTACGGCTTTCGGGGCCTGTGTGCCAATGTCATCGCCTAGCGGCGGCACGCGCACGGACTGGCCAGCTTCGAGCCGCGTATTGGCCTTGGCCCGCGCCCCATCGACACGCACCTGCCCCGTGCGCAGAAGCTTTTCCAGACGCCCATGCGTCAGCATCGGGAAATGGCGCTTGAACCAGCGATCGAGCCGGACGCCATCCTCGTCGGAGGAAATCTGATGGGTCGCTACAGCGCTCATGCAAGAACAGTCCTGACGGCGTAAAGACCGAGAAAGAGGGCGGCAATGGAGCCGATGACGGAAGCGCCGATGTAAAGGCCAGCGAGCCCGAAATCATTACGCTCGATCATGTTGCCGGCATCGAGCGAGAAGGCCGAGAAGGTCGTAAAGCCGCCGAGCACGCCTGTCATCAGAAAGCTGCGCATTTCGCCAGAGACATTAAAGCGCAGGGCAAGGCTTTCGGCGATGAGCCCCATGATGAAGCAGCCGATGATATTAACGCCGAGCGTGCCCCAGGGAAAGTTGGGCCCGAGCAGGCGCATCATCTGGAGGTTGAAGAAATAGCGCCCGCTTGCGCCAACGGCACCGCCGAGAGCGACGGCAAAAAGACTATTCATGAGTTCTTCTCCGCTCGGAGTTTCTGCCAGTAAGCAAGACGTTTGATGATTTCACGCTCGAAGCCGCGTTCCATCGGCTGATAGAACTGCTCGCGTTCCATTTCGTCGGGGAAATAATCCTGACCGGAAAACCCTTCAGGCGTGTTCGGGTCATAGACATAACCCTTGCCATAGCCAAGCTCTTTCATGAGCTTCGTCGGCGCATTGAGAATATGGGCGGGCGGCGAGACGGAGCCGGTTTCACGTGCCGAGGCCCGCGCCGCATTGAAAGCCATATAGGCGGCGTTCGACTTGGGCGCTGTCGCCAGATAGATGACGCATTGAGCGAGCGCCAGATCGCCTTCCGGCGAGCCCAGAAAATCCACCGCGTCCTTGGCCGCCAGCGCCTGTTGCACCGCTTGCGGGTCGGCAAGGCCGATGTCCTCATTCGCCATGCGCACCATGCGCCGCACGATATAAAGCGGGTCTTCGCCGCCTTCGAGCATGCGGGCGAGCCAATAAAGCGCGGCGTCGCAATCTGAGCCGCGCACGGATTTATGCAGCGCACTGACGAGATTGTAGTGGCCTTCCCTGCCCTTGTCATAGAGCGGCGCGCGGCGCTGGATGGCGTTGATGAGACCTGCGGTATCGAGCGGCTCTTCCAGACCCAGCTGAAAGATTTCCTCCGCCAGATTGAGTGCATAGCGCCCGTCGCCATCGGCCATCGCGCGCAGCGTGGCGCGCGCGTCCTCATCCAGAGGCAGCTTACGGCTCATATGCTCCTCAGCGCGGACGAGCAGCAATTCGAGCGCCGCATCGTCCAGCCGATTGAGCACCATCACCTGCGCGCGCGACAGCACGGCGGCGTTCAATTCAAATGACGGGTTTTCGGTCGTCGCGCCGACCAGCGTGACCGTGCCGTCTTCCATAACGGGCAGGAAACTGTCCTGCTGGGCGCGGTTGAAGCGGTGGATCTCGTCGACGAAGAGAAGCGTGCCCTTGCCCGTGCTGCGGCGGGCGCGCGCCGTCTCGAAAGCCTTCTTGAGATCGGCCACGCCGGAGAAAATCGCCGACATGGGCTGGAATTCGAGCCCGACGCGATCGGCGAGCAGCCGCGCAATCGTCGTCTTGCCCGTGCCGGGCGGGCCCCAGAGGATGATCGAGGAGAGATGCCCCTGCGCCAGCATGCGGCCCAGCGGCCCCTTGGGACCAATCAGATGGTCCTGACCGACAACCTCTTCCAATGTTTTTGGACGCAAGCGGTCGGCCAGCGGGCGCGGCGCCCCCTGATCCATGCCAGCGGCTTCAAAAAGATTGCTCATGGGGAGGGTTTAGCATGAATTTACCGACGGTTGGGAACGCTATTCACCGCCCCTCCTTTGCCCGTCATGGCCGGACTTGATCCGGCCATCCACGTCTTTCAGGCCTTCATTTTGGCAAAGACGTGGATACGCGGGTCAAGCCCGCGCATGACGAAAAACGAAGAAAAACCCTACCCGCCGACGCTAGCGGTAAACGTCCGGTCGCCGCGTTTAATCGCGAAATCCCACTGACCGCGGGGCGAAGCCACTTCGCTTTTGAACTGGCTCACCGAGGTGATCTTTGTATTGCCGATGGCTTCGACGATGTCACCCGGTTTGAACTGAATACGATCTGCCGTCGAACCGTCCTTGACTGCGGTGATGACGACACCCTCGCCGCCCATGGTGTCGAGGCCCATCTCGTCGGCAATGGCGGGCGAGAGATTGGCGACCGTCGCGCCGTCGAAGGGATTGCGGCCCTTGATAAGCGTTTTGTCGGCGGCGGGCTTCTCCGGCGGGCCTTCGAGCGCCATCTGGGCCTCGAGCATGTCACCGTCGCGCAGGTAACGCAGCTTGACCTTGCCGCCAAGCGCCTTGGTCGCGAAACGATAACGCAAGGCTTCCGGGTCGCTCACATCCTGACCATCGATGGAGCGGATGACGTCGCCCGCCTTGAGCCCTGCCCGCGCGGCGGGACCTGACGGGTAGACATCGCGCACGAGCGCGCCGCCGGGGCGGTCGAGGCCGAGCGTGGTCGCAAGCTGACCGTCAATCGCCTGCAACTGCGCACCGGTCCAGGGCCGCTTTATGTGCCCGCCATTGCGGGCGCTGTCGACGACGAGCTTGACCATGTTGGACGGAATAGCGAAGCCGATGCCGACGCTGCCGCCCGACGAGGAATAGATGGCGCTGTTGATGCCGATAAGCTTGCCGTCGGTGGTGACCAATGCGCCGCCCGAATTGCCGGGATTGATGGCCGCGTCCGTCTGGATGAAGAACTGGTAGTCCGACACGCCGACATGGGTCCGCGCCAGCGCCGAGACGATGCCCGTCGTCACTGTCTGGCCAACGCCGAAAGGATTGCCGATGGCGAGCACCATATCGCCGACCTCGACCGTATCGGAATCCTTGAACTGAAGGAAAGGCAGCTTCTCGCGCTTGGTGTCGATCTTCAGCACGGCCAGATCGGTGCGCTCGTCAGCCAGCACGACCTTGGCCTCGAACTCGCGGCGATCATTGAGCGCGACGCGGAACTCGTCGCCGCCCTTGATGACGTGATAGTTCGTCACGATCAGCCCGTCTGCATCCACGATCACACCGGAACCGAGCGATTGCTGCACACGCTCGCGCGGCACGCCGAAGCTGAAACGGTCACCGAAGAAGCGCTGGAAGAAGGGATCGTTGATGAAGGGCGACTGGGCCTGCGACTGGACCACGCGGCGGGAATAGACATTGACCACGGCGGGCGCGACACGCTTGACGACGGAGGAATAGGAAAGCGTGACTTCCGACGCCGAGGTCGGCATCTGGCGCGTCACGTCGGCCCGCGCCGACCACGGAAAAAGAGCAAGGCTCGCCATCAGGACGGTAGCCGCCAAAGTCATGGCGATCCCGCCAGCGAAATTCGATTGAGACATCAACTCCATCACCATCAAGCACGTCCCGCGACATCCACGTGGACGGGCGCTAAGCCCCTGCCCCTGAATTGTCCCGATATGGCGAGACGAGGCAAGAAGGAATTGGCGACAATCAGGTTACGGCTTCGTCATGATAAAGAGGAGCCGTAAACAAAAAGGCGGCCCACAAGGACCGCCTTCTCAATTTCACGTCGCCGTGAAAACTTATGCCGACTGCAGCATCTCTTCTTCGCCCTCGACGAAGACCGGACCTGAATCCTGGCCCTTGGCGCTTTCGTCACGATCAACGAATTCGATGACGGCCATCGGCGCATTGTCGCCGAAACGGAAGCCAGCCTTGAGGACGCGAATGTAACCACCCGGACGATCCGCATAGCGCTTGCCGAGAACGTCGAACAGCTTGGCCGCCCACTTCTTGTCGGGAAGCTGCGCATAGGCCTGACGGCGCGTATGCAGGCTGTCGATCTTGCCCAGCGTAACGAGCTTTTCGACATAGGGGCGAAGCTCTTTTGCTTTCGGCAGCGTCGTCACGATCTGCTCATGCTTGATGAGCGCGATCGCCATGTTTCCAAACATGGCCTTGCGGTGGCTGGCTGTCCTGTTGAGCTTGCGGCCGGATTTACCGTGACGCATGACCCTGTCTCCTTACTTCAAGTGCGGCGTATCAATACGCGGCGTTCAATATCAATACTGGTCTTCGTAGCGTTTTGCGAGCTCTTCGATGTTCTCCGGCGGCCAGTTCGGCACTTCCATCCCGAGATGCAGACCCATCTGGGCGAGAACTTCCTTGATCTCGTTGAGCGACTTGCGGCCAAAGTTCGGGGTACGGAGCATTTCCGATTCCGTCTTCTGGATCAGGTCGCCGATATAGACGATGTTGTCGTTCTTGAGGCAATTGGCCGAACGGACCGAAAGCTCAAGCTCGTCAACCTTCTTGAGGAGCGCCGCATTGAACTCGAGTTCAGGACGGGTCTCTTCAACATGCTTCTGTTCGGGTTCTTCGAAGTTGACGAAGACCTGAAGCTGATCCTGCAGGATGCGCGCGGCATAGGCCACAGCGTCGTCCGGCGTGATCGCGCCGTTCGTTTCGACCTGCATGGTGAGCTTGTCATAGTCGAGGATCTGACCTTCGCGGGTATTCTCGACCTTGTAGGAAATGCGCTTCACCGGGCTGTAGAGGCTGTCGATCGGGATAAGGCCGATCGGCGCATCTTCGGGACGGTTGCGGTCCGACGAGACATAGCCCTTGCCGAGCGCGACGGTGAATTCCATGCGAATGTCCGCACCCTCGTCGAGCGTGCAAAGCACGAGCTCGGGGTTCAGCACTTCGATGTCGGCGCCCGTCGTGATGTCGCCAGCGGTGACAACGCCCGGACCAGTCTTGGAC
>JBAQNC010000167.1:0-48569 GCA_049303435.1 Parvibaculum sp.
TTTCGGCATTGGCTATATTCTCGTCCACATCGGTGCTGCATGCCATCTGGGTCGCGGCTACGGTCAATACGGTCATTTACAACTCACAACCTTCTGGATGAAAGATTTGCGTCAAATATAGCGCGGCGCCAGACAATCCGACAGCCATCCGCCAAATTCTCTCGCGGCACTGCACAATATAATAAACGCATCAAGAATTCGGACCAAATGTCGCTTTGTATATAGGGCCTTTTTATGCAGAATATTTGAAGAGTTACAAAACGCTCTTGCTTACCTCGTATCATTTCGGAGGAGGCCACCCCGTCGATGTTGAAGCATTTCATTCTGACGCAGGATTTTTCCAAGGACGAGCTCCTCAATATCATCGAACTCGCCAAACTGCTGAAAGCCGCCGACAAGGAAGGCGCGTGCCCGAAGCTCCTTCAAGGCGCCTCGCTCGGCATGCTGTTTGAAGAACCCTCCACCCGCACGCGTATCTCCTTCGAAGTCGCCATGACCAAGCTTGGCGGCCATGCGCTTTATCTCAAGCCCGGCGAAATCCATCTCGGTGCTCGCGAGTCCCTTGCCGATACGGCGCGCGTCATCTCGCGCATGGTCGATGTCATCGAGGCGCGTACGCTGAAGCATGAAACCGTCGTCGGCCTCGCCAGGGACGCGACCGTGCCGATCATCAACGGCCTCACCGACTATAACCATCCGACGCAGGTTCTTTGCGACATCATGACGATGATGGAACATGCGCCCGCAGGCAAGAAGCTCGAAGACCTGCATGTTTCCTTTGTCGGCGACGCGACCAATGTCTGCTCGTCACTGATGTGGATCTGCACGCATCTCGGCATGCATTTCACCCATGTCTCGCCCAAGGCCTATCAGGTCAAGGAAGACTGGCAGGTCATTGCGCGCAAGAACTGCGAAACCTCCGGTGGTACACTGACCGTCACCGACGATCCCGCTGCTGGCGTCAAAGATGCCGACTTCATCTATACGGATCTGTGGTGGTGGGTCGGACAGGAAGACGAAATCCCGGATCGTCGCGCCGCCTTCATGCCGAAGTTTCAGGTCAACAAGGACCTGCTCGCCAAGGCGCCGCCGCATGCCAAGGTCATGCATTGCTTGCCCGCCTCGCGAAATGTCGAGGCCACCGACGAGGTGCTCGACGGCCCGCAGTCCATCATTTTCGATCAGGCGGAAAACCGTCTGCATATGGAGAAGGGGATTCTCGTCTGGTTCGTCTATCCCCGGTTGAAGAGACCATCGACTGAACTTGTCGCCCATCACAAGGGCAAGATCGAGGACTTTCTATCGACAAAAGACTGACCCACCGAACAGGCGGCGACCCAACGTCGCCCCAAGCCCAAGCAGGAGATTTCCATGTCCGACCAAACAGCGTCCAGTATGCCAGTGAAATCGAGTAAAGGCTTCAAACGTGTCCTGAAATCACTGGACATGACCCTCTTCACCGTCTGCGCCATTTTGGTCATCGACCAGCTCGCGGCGTCTGCCTCCATCGGCGCCCAGTCGATCTTCTGGTGGATTTTCACCCTCGTCTTCTTCTTCATTCCCTACGGCCTCATCACCGCCGAACTCGGCTCGACCTATCCCGATCAGGGCGGCATCTATTCATGGGTGCAGCGCGCTTTCGGCGGTCGCTGGGGCGGACGCACCGCCTGGCTCTGGTGGATCAACGTCGCGCTGTGGCAACCCTCCGTCTACATTATATTCACGGGCATCTTTGCGCAGCTCTTCATGCCCGACCTCGGTCTCTGGCCGCAGATCGGCATCGCCATCGTGCTGACCTGGATCACCACCTATATCAACATCATCGCGCTGGACGCCGGTAAGTGGGTGCCCAATATCGGCGCTGTCTTCAAGGCCGTCATCATGGCCGCGCTCGGCTTTGGCGGCATCTGGTACGCCATGAATCACGGCGTCGCCAATCCGATCAATCTCGAGACCATGACACCCAGCTGGGGCGCACCGCTCGCCTTCCTGCCGGTCATTGTCTACAACTTCATGGGCTTCGAGCTGATGTCGGGCGCGGGCGAGGAAATGGAAAACCCGGCGCGCGACGTGCCCAAGGCCATCATCACGTCCGGCATTTTCATTGCCGCCTTCTATCTGCTCGGCACCATCGGCATCCTGATTTCCCTGCCGATGGATGATATCGGCCTCATCAGCGGCATCATGGATACGTTCACCAAGCTCTTTGGCGACAGCGCCATGGGCCCGGCCATCGTCATGATCCTCGGCATCATGGCGCTCTATACGTTCGTCGCCAATATGGTGACATGGACGATGGGCGCCAACCGTTCCGCCGCGCAGGCCGCCAACGAAGGTCACCTCGATCCGATTTTCGCCAAGCTCAGCGCCTCTCACAAGACGCCCGCCAATGCGGCCATCGTCACGGGCCTCGTCACGACGGTCGTCATCATCGTCTACGGGTTGATGGCGGCGGACGCGGAAGACCTCTTCTGGACACTCTTTGCGTTTTCCTCGGTCGTCTTCCTCATCTGCTATCTCTTCATGTTCGCCGCCTTCCTGCGGCTTCGCGCTATCGACGGCGACCGTCCCCGCGCCTATCGCGTTCCCGGCGGCGCAGCGGGTGCATGGATCCTGACACTTCTCTGCATCGCCTTCATCGTGCAGGCCATTGTCTTCTTCATCTACACGCCGGGTGAATTCGACATCAAATATGCGGGCACGATCATCGCGGGCGTCATCGTCGCGGTGATTGTCGGCGAGTTGCTGATCTCCCGCGCCAAACCGCCTGCCTGATCGCCGGGACGGTTCACCAGACTTTGCGAGGCCAGCACCCACCATGCTGGCCTCGCATCACTTCTTTCCCCCACCCGAGGCCCGTTAGTCCCATGAGCAAAACCATCGACAGCACCCCCAAGGCCGACGGCTTCCACATGCCCGGCGAATTCGAACCCCATAGCGGCTGCTGGATGCTCTGGCCCGAACGACCGGACAATTGGCGCAACGGCGCCAAGCCTGCGCAACATGCCTTTGTTGCGGTTGCCACCGCCATTGCGCAAGGCGAGCCCATGACGATGGGTGTCTCGCCCGATCAGTTCCAGAATGCTCTGGCCATGCTTCCCTCGCATATCCGCGTCGTGGAAATGACCCATGACGATTCATGGATACGCGATTGCGGCCCTACCTTCGTCACCAGCAAGGCGGGCGATCTGCGCGCCATCGACTGGGGATTCAATGCCTGGGGCGGGCTCGATGGCGGGCTCTATTTCCCCTGGGATCAGGACGCCCTCGTCGCGCGCAAGGTCGCGCAGATGGAACGCGTGGACTGGTATTCGGCCCCGATGGTTCTCGAAGGCGGCTCCATTCATGTCGATGGCGAAGGCACGCTTCTCACCACCGAGGAATGTCTGCTCAACCCCAACCGCAACCCCTCGATGACCAAGGCCAAAATCGAGAAGATGCTCGGCGACTATCTCAATATCGAAAAGACCATCTGGCTCGACAAGGGCGTCTTCAACGACGAGACGAGCGGTCATATCGATAACATCGCCTGTTTCATTCGCCCCGGCGTCGTCGCTCTGACATGGACGGACGACAAGTCCGACCCGCAATATGAAATCAGTGCCGACGCCTATGAACGTCTCTCCGCCGCGACCGACGCCAGGGGCCGCAAGCTCGAAGTCCACAAGATCCACCAGCCAACGCCGGTCCTCATCACAAAGGAAGAAAGCGAAGGCGTGGATATGGTCCAGGGCAGCATGCCGCGCGACGTCGGCGAAAGGCTTGCCGCCTCCTATATCAATTTCTATATCGGCAATGGCGTCATCGTCATGGCGTCATTCGACGACCCGCAGGACAAACCCGCCCAACAGAAACTCGCCGAGCTTTTCCCGGACCGCAGGATCATCGTCGTACCGGGCCGCGAAATTCTGCTCGGCGGCGGCAACATCCATTGCATCACGCAGCAACAACCGCAGAGCCGCATATGAGACTCGTCGTCGCCATAGGCGGCAACGCCCTGCTCACGCGCGGCGAAGAGCTCAGTGCGGAAAACCAACGCCGCAACATGGGCACAGCCGCCCTCGCACTCGCCGAGATCATGCGCGATCATGAGGTGATCCTCGTTCACGGTAATGGCCCGCAGGTCGGCCTCCTTGCGCTTGAAAGCGCCGCCTTCAAGGACGCTCCCGTCTATCCGCTCGATGTGCTCGGCGCGGAGTCCCAAGGCATGATCGGCTATATCATCGAGCAGGAATTGCGCAACGTGATGCCGGAGCGCCGCATCGTCACCCTGCTCACGCAAACCGTGGTTGATGCGAGCGACCCCGCCTTCGAGCATCCGACCAAACCCATCGGCCCGATCTATTCTGAGGCCGAAGCCAGAGAGCTTACCGCCACGCGCGGCTGGTCCATTGCGCCCGATGGCAAGAACTTCCGCCGCGTCGTCCCCTCTCCGCTTCCCGTCGATATGCTGGAACGCCAGACCATCGACGATCTCGTCGGGGCAGGCGTCGTCGTCATCTGCGCTGGCGGCGGCGGCGTTCCGGTGACGCTGGGCGACGACAAAAAGGTCAGCGGCATCGAAGCCGTCATCGACAAGGACCTCGCCGCCTCGCTTCTGGCGCGCACCCTCAAGGCCGACCGTCTCATCATCCTTACCGATGTCGATGCCGTCTATCGCGACTGGGGCAAGGACACGCAACAGAGGATCGACAAGACCGATCCGGCAAGCCTGCGGAATATGGATTTCGCCAAGGGCTCGATGGGTCCCAAGGTCGACGCCGTCTGCCGCTTCGTCGAAGCAACCGGCAACAGGGCGTCCATCGGCTCGCTGTCCCAAGCCGCCGATGTCGTCAGCGGAAAGGCCGGAACGCATATACAGACCTGAGCTTTACGGACCGGAAATTTCCCGGAATCGGGAAAAATTCGGCCCTCATCCTGTAACCGGATGGCATTCCTCTTCGTAAAACCTCATGAAATGCGCTCGAACCGGGCTATCATGGCGCCGAAGAGGACCACAGAATGTCAAAGCCTGACATCACGCCGTCGACCACCCTTCATCCGCTCGTCGTGCGGGTGACACATTGGGTCAATGCTTTCGCCATGCTGCTGATGATCACCAGCGGCTGGCGCATCTACAATGCCTCGCCCATCTTCGATTTCACCTTCCCGCGTGAACTTACGCTGGGCGGCTGGCTCGGCGGCGCGCTGCAATGGCATTTCGCCGCCATGTGGTTGCTCGTCGTCAACGGGCTCGTCTATCTGGCTTACGGATTGTGGTCCGGCCATCTCAAAGCCAGCATGCTGCCCCTCACGCCGCGCGCCCTTTATGAAGACGCCCGCGCCGCCCTTACCTTCAAGCTCGAACATGGGCTCGGACATTACAACGCCGTGCAAAAGGCGCTCTATCTCGGCGTCCTTGCCCTCGGCGTTCTCGTGGTCCTCAGCGGTCTCGCCGTCTGGAAACCCGTCCAGTTCCATCTCCTCGCCTCGCTTTTCGGCGGCTATGAGGGCGCGCGCATCGTCCACTTTCTCTGCATGTCCGGCATCGTGGGTTTCGTGATCGTGCATCTTACCCTTGTCGCCCTCGTGCCTTCCGTGCTGCTGCCAATGATTACAGGCCGCGCGCCCAAACATGACAGGGAGGCAATCTGATGAACCTCTTCAGAAAATCCCGTCCCGCCGTCACACTCGATGACATCAAGCCGGAACTGAAAAAGATCGAGCGCCGCAATTTCCTGCGTCAAAGCCTTTCGCTCGGCGCTCTCACCATGTTGTCTGGCTGCGATCTTTCCGACAGCAAATCGGTCCAGAGCGTGCTCGACGCCATGTCGCACTGGAACGACGGCGTGCAGGCCGCCATTTTCAGCAAGACGACATTGGCCCCAACCTACCCGGCCAGCGCCATCACCAGACCTTTCCCCTTCAATGCCTTTTATGCAGAGTCGCGCGCCCCGAAAATCGATGGCGCAACATACCGACTCAAGCTCTCCGGCAAGATCAAGGACAAGCGCCCCTGGAGCGTCGAGGAACTTCGCAAGCTGCCACAGGAGTCCCAGATCACACGCCACATCTGCGTCGAAGGCTGGAGCGCCATCGGCCAATGGGGCGGCGTGCCCTTCCACCTCTTCCTCGATCTCGTCGGCGCGGACACGACAGCCACATATGTCGGCTTCAAATGTGCGGACGACTATTACTCCAGCATCGACATGCCAACCGCGCTGCATCCTCAGACGATCCTTGCCCTCGACTATGCGGGCGAGCAACTGCCAGTCAAATACGGCTACCCGATGAAACTCCGTGTACCGACAAAGCTGGGTTTCAAGAACCCCAAGCACATCACCGAGATTTTCGTCACCAACGACTATCCCGGCGGCTATTGGGAAGACGAAGGCTACAACTGGTTCAGCGGCTCGTGAAATCGCCTGGAGCCCTCCCCCTTGAGGGGGGAGGGTTGGGAGGGGGTGAGGCCACAACCAGAGACTCGCCCTCAATCCACCTCCACCCTTGCATCCCCCTCAAATCAATTGCACCCTCTGGGAAAACATTCAGAGGAAGCCTCCATGCGTCTCCGCCAGATCGCTCTCGTCGCCCATGATCTCGAACCCTATGTGGAAGACCTCGAAGCCGTACTCGGCCTTCATGTCGCCTATCGCGATCCGGGCGTCGCCGTTTTTGGTCTCGTCAATGTCGTCTTTCCCGTCGGCGGCGAATTTCTGGAGATCGTCCAGCCTGTCAAGGAAGACGCTTCGGCCGCGCGCTATCTCAAACGGCGCGGCGGCGATGCCGGCTACATGGTCATTCTCCATTCGCGCGACGCACTTGCGCATCGCGCCCGGCTTGAAGCAAAGGGCCTGCGCAAGATCGCTGAGCATGAAGGCAAAAAATACACCTTCACCCATTTCCATCCCGGCGACTTCGACGGCGTGCTGACTTCGATCGATACCGTCGGCGGTGTCAGCGATCCGCTGGAAACCTTTTGCGACTGGCCACCCGCCGGTCCCGACTGGAAGTCATTTGCCGCGGACGCCAACGTGTTGGGCATGAGGGCAGTCACCATCCAGTCGCGCGATCCGGCTGCGGCCGCAAAGCGTTTGGCGGATCGGCTTGAATCATCCGTTGACGGAGAGAATGTCGCACACCTCGAACGCGGAGCCATCCGCTTCGTGCCGCCCGTCGACGAAGACGGCACCGGCGTCATCGGGGTCGACGTCGCCGTGCGCGACACTACCCGCGTTCTCGACGCCGCCGAAGATCGCGGCCTCATGGTCGACGATTCGGGCTTTCATCTTTGCGGGATAAAGTTTTCGCTGGTCTGAGGCGTCAACGCACCGAATAGGCGACGGGACCGAGGATAAATTTCTTGCCGTCTTCGGTCTCGACCTTCGCTTTCACCGAATAATTTCCTCGGGCGACCGGCCAGTCGTAATCCCCACCCTCTGTCGTCGCGACGTTATCCCCGTCCACGTACCATGTGACCCGATCATTCTTTTCGACGCCCTGCAGGGCGAAGCGGAAGGATTGTTTATCCTCGGGTATGCGGGGATCGAGTGCGAGACGCAGATTTTCGGATGGGCTCAGAATTGCGGGATAAGTCTTGTCCTCATCTGAGGATTGCGCCTTCGTGGCGGGCGATCTGTAGTCATAGACCGGCTTGCAGGAAAGGCTCGAATTAACGCAGTTTTCTTGCAGGAAAAGCTCGGAACTGAGCGCCAGTTTCGAGGTGTTCTGGTCCCTGTTGAGATAGGCGAACAGACCTCTCAACACCAGCCCCGGCCCCGTCGACCCCGTGATCCCGTCCATCGGGGATTGGTCCAGATTCCCCATCCAGATCCCCACCACATAGCGGCTGTCGTAACCTACCGACCAGGCATCTCGGTAGTCACTCGAAGTGCCCGTTTTCACCGCCGTCTGTATAGGAAAATCCAACGTCGAATAGCGCCCGAACTCCATCGAGCGCGCCCAGGGATCGGAGAGAATATCGCTTACCATCGTCGCCGCTTCAGGACTGAAAACCTGCACCCCCACATCATCCTTAGACGGATCATCATTCAGTGCATGAAGCGAAACAGTCCTTCCCTGATTGGCCAGCGCCGCAAACCCTCGCACCAGCTCCAGCAACGAAACTTCGCCATTCCCGAGCGCCAATCCATCGCCGTAAAAGCCAGCGCCCCGCGTCAAACTCTTGAAACCCAGCTCATGCAACAGCGACAAATAGTGGTCCGGTCCGATGAAGTTCACCGCATGGATCGCCGGAATATTGAGCGAATTTCCCAACGCCTGTCGCACCGATACATCGCCATAGAAATGGTGGCTGTAGTTGTTGAACTGATGCATTCCCGTGCCGACAGCTTCCGACAACGGCGCATCGACAATCGTTGACCCCGGCGACCATCCCGCGTCAAAACTCGCCGCATAGAGAAATGGCTTCAATGCCGAACCCGGTTGGCGCGGCACCAGCATGGCATCGAGAAAACGTCCCGGCGTGTCGTTGTCTTCTGCCTCTGCCCCGGCAACAACCCAGGCCAGGATGTCGCCGCTACGACGATCGACAACCAGTGCAGCCGCATTATGCACACGTTGACCGGAAAGCATTTCGACCCTCTGATCGACCAGCCCTTGCGCAAATTCCATCAAGCCGCTGTCGAGTGTCGTCTTCAGCCTTGTTGGTTTCGATGATGATATTTTCGCTTCTTCCTGCCGCTCGACAAACGACCGGAAATGCCCGATTGAAAATTCGCGAGCGGGACGATCAAGGATCAACGGCGTTTCGACAACACGCTCCCAATGATCGCCGCTTAGCAAGCCCGCGTGACGCATTTGTGTCGCCAGATGGATGGTGCGCTTGTCGAGCCGCTTCTTGCCGCCGTGATAAGGATCAAGCCCTGAAGGCGCGCGCGGCAGGACCGCAAGCGCCAACATTTCCCGCCCATCCAGCGTATCGAGATCGCGATTGAAATAGTAACGCGCCGCAGCGACAACGCCTCTTCGATTTGAGGCATATGGAACCTGATTGAGATAGAACTCGAGAATGTCGACCTTTGTCGCGTGGTCTTCAAGACGCTTCGCGTCGAACCCTTCAATCCATTTCGACCACAGCGTGCGCGGTCGCGGCACCAGCATGCGCACCACCTGTTCGGTAATAGTGCTCGCGCCTCTCACATTATGTCCGGCCCTTACATCCTGCCAAAGCGCGTGAAAACGCGCCAACCAATCAACACCACCATGCCGATAGAACCTGCGATCCTCCGCCGTCAGGACTGCGTTCTGCAGGTCTTGCGGAATCTCATAGAGTGGAACCTGATCCTGAATGTTCCAGGCGTTTCGGTCCTCCGCGAGAGGATGCCCTTCCCGATCCAGCAAGATTTGTCCCTGCGCTTTCGTCCCGAGATCGAGCGATGACATATCGGCAAGGCTTGCCCATGTTGCAACGAACAAACCGAAGACAGCCGTGAGAAACGATACAATCGCCCGGTCCGCCCAACTGCTCTTGTTCCAGATCGCGCGAAACATGCTGCTCTATTCCGCCACCACAAGATTGCCGGACGATCCGGAGCCAAAGACATCCGGATCATACATTTCTTCCGCCTTCACCGGACGACGCGAAAACTCACCCGTCGCAATCGCTTGCGCGACATAGGAAAGATGATAGTTCCCCGCCCCGAGATAGTCGGAATAGAACCGTGCGCTGTCATGGCGCAACTCGCGATGGTAGAACGACCAGTAGCCGGCGGCATATTCAACCCAGTCCTGATATTTCTTGCCCCAGCTTCCTTCGGGCATATTGAAATCGGCTTTGCCCGCGTCGATAGTGGATGTCGTCGCCAGATCTCGATTGACCGGCTCCAGCCCGCCCGGCACAGGATCATTCACGACGACAAAATTTCGCGCCGCAGGCAGCGAAATATAAATGTCCACGCGCACCAGCTCGCCGCGTTTGATTTGCGCGGGCTCGGCAAGCAGAACCCTTTTGCCGTTGCGCTCGACGCTGTATTCACGGTGAATTTCGATCCCGCTGTTGATCGGCTTCCTGTCAGTTTCGGTCGGTGCATAGGTCAGGCGCGTGGCGTAATAGAGCCTCCCCTCTCCCTCTCGCTTGAGGACCAGCGACGCATCGCGGCCTATGTCATTCTGATCGATCTCATGCGTCAGAGTGACGGGCTTTGCGCCGACGCCATCAAGCGCTGCCTCACCCAGCACATTGTCATCGAGGGTCGCCGAGACTTTGAAATGCGGGTCTGCCACCTCGAAGGCGCTGGCATAGTCGGCAAGCGCATTGGCGCAGAACATGTTTTCCTGCGTATTGCCCCAGTAGCCTTCCTGCCGCTGGCTTTGGGAGATCATCCGCACAAGCTTGAATGCATTTTCTTCGACATAGGCCTTCTGACCCGGCAGGCGCGAATAGGCGACGAGGCTTGACAGGATGGCGCAATTGTCGCGCAGCGGCGTCGACAAAATACGTGCGAAACCCTGCCCCTGATTTTCAGAAAAGAGCAATTTTCCGGATGTCTGGTTCGCATGCGCATAGATGATGTCGACGAGTTCCTTCGATAGTCGGGCGCCTGCCTCGTCGTGCAACGTCACGCTCGCTTGCAACAACATGGCGTCACCGAAGAGACCCATGGTTTTGAAATGCGGTCGCAGACGCTCTATGTCGCGCAGCGTCACATGGCCTTGACGCCCGAGCGCCGCCAGCGCAACCGCGCGAACTGAGGCGATCATATTGGCGTCGTAATATTCCGGCGCTTCGTCTTTTCGGAGGAAGGCCTGCAAATAGGATTGCAGCTTTTCTTCGACAGGCCGAGGAGCTTCAATACCGCGATCATGCAACCAGGTGAAGCCGAGAGCTGTGTAGGCGGAAAGATATGGATCGACGCGTTCGTTTGTCGCGACCCAATAGGCCATGCCGCCATTGGGGGCCTGAAAATCCGCGACGCTCTTCATCGCCTCGCTGATATTTTGAGGCGCATCATCCCACCGCAAATCCTCCGGCAGGTATTTTCTCAATACCGCGAAATTCGCCGCCATGATACTTTTGGTGAGCCGTTGCTCCCAGCAAAGGAATGGATAATTTGCAATATAGCGGAAGGCAGCCGAAACATTGGAGACAACAGTGGAACTGAGCGTCACCGACAGGCTGCCCGCGTCCGGTCGAATGTCCTTAGGGATGGCAACCGGCGTCGTGACGTCATCCTTGTCGGTTGTGCCGTATGCCGCGGCAGTTACAAGGTTGATGTCTTTGCCAATCGGAAGTCTGTAGGCCAGTCCATCATGATCCGTTTTGTCGCCAGCGCTTACCTTGAAGCCAATGGATCCTTCATGCCGATCCCGGATTTTCGAAACGTCGCTGGCTTTCAGCGAGACGAAAATTGTTTGGCGTGCAAAGGCATCGAGCAAGATTTCCCTGCTGAAAGAAAGCTTGCCATCCGGCGCATCGACATCGCCTTCGGCCTGAATGTTGATCGCAATCTGACGCGGCTTGTCGGTGCGGTTCATGACACTGAAGCCAGCGCTGAACTTGTCACCCTCCAGCACCTGATTTGGCATCACGGGACGTATCTCGGTCAGTCGATTGACTTTGAAGTCACCACTTCCCAATCCCGCCTTGTCGGTCGGTGTGACCGCCAGAGCCAGCACTTGCCATCCCGTCAGATTGTCCGGCGCCACGAAATCGAAATTTGCATCGCCATGCGCGTCCGCCAGAATTGACGGATTCCAATAGGCAACGTATTTCGTCGCATCGCGGAATTTGAGATCCGAACCGCCGTCGCCTCCGGGATTGGCGCCCTTCTTCTCGAACTTCTGTCGACCGACAAGCTTTAACAACAAGTTGTAGTTGCGCACATCGAGATTATCGAGGCGATAGAGTCCGCGATAGGGATCGAAATAGGCCTTGCCGCCCGTGACCAGATCAAAAATAGCCTGATCGAGAACCGCCACGGCAAATTCAATCGGCTGCTTGTCGCCTTCGTGACGTGGCTCGGCGTGAAGCTTGACGGCAACCTTGTCGCCGGGGCGATATTCCTGGCCGTCGGTTTTCACGTCGATCGCAATTTCATTGTAGGGATCGCTGACCGGCACGGCGACATAGCCCATGCGGAAAGACGGTTTTCCAAGATCGACCATATTTTCGCCCAAGGGTTTGGCGACGCGCGGACTCAGCAATACGACAGAGACATAGAAGCCCGGCGCGTATTCCGGCTTCACCGGAAATTCGACAATGGGCGTCGAACTATCGAAGGTCTTCACGAAGTGATCGATGACACCATAACGCTCGACGGTAATCAGAGCCTTGGCGTGAGGGTATGGATTTTTGATCAGATAGCGAGATGTCTCGCCAACCTTGTAACTCGCTTTTTCGGGAAACATTTGGAGGGCCGTGTCCTGCTCGCCGTCCCAGAGCACGACATCATGTCCGGTCACCCAGAAGTCGCTCGAGGCTGTCTGCGCGACGCCCTTGCTACCTTTAACGGTCGCGGAAATTCGGTATTCACCGGCTTTTCCGGGCGTGAAATGACATGTTTCAGGTTGGGCCTCCGGCGTTCCCTTGCACGTCCCGGCCTCCTTCCAACTGGTGTTGTAGATGGTCTGATAGACATTACCCGCCGACTTCACGCGAGCGGCCGTCACTTCCTTCATCTCTATCTTGAGATCGACAGCGCTGCCCTTCACGCGCTGCCCTTGCGGGTCCACCACGATGTATTGATAGGAGGCCGGTTTGCCCGCCTGAAAAATCCAGGCGTCGGGCTTCAGGCCAACAAAGCGATCCGTCGCCGCATAAACGGCGGTCGCCGAATTCGCGATGTTCTTGCCCCGATCATCGGCAATGGCGACCTCGAAAGTCAGATTGCCATAAGTGTCGTCGCCTTGCTCTGGAATGGGAATGGCGGATTTCACATTGCCCTTGTCGTCAAGCGGCATCTGAAGTTGCGCGATCATGCGCTGCAAACCGCTTTCGGTGGCGTCGCTTCGCCCGAAATAGAAACCTGCCGTGACCGGATCTCTTGAATACATGGGCAGGGGATCGAACACGGCGGTGATGCGCGCCGTCGCGTTAGTATAGGGTCCGCCTGCGTGAAGCGTCGCCTTGCCCTCCACGATCGCCGATTGCGAAGCCTGAAAGACCTCGCCGTTCACAGTCGTCGTCACCCGGAATGAGGAAGGCGTGAAGTCGCTGACCAGCACCCGCATCGGTTTCCAGGCGTACCAGCCCGTATCGCCGAGCGCGCCCTCTTCGGTCGAATTGTCTTTTATTTCACCGACTGCGCCCCTCAACTTCTGAAGCAGTCGAAAACGATACCAACCGACGGCGCCATTCTTCGAGATATCGAATTCGCCCGAAGTAGCGCCAAACTCGCTCAGAGAAATATCCTTGGTCTCGCTGACCAGCTTGCCGGTCGGGTCGATCAGCTGGACACGGTAGCTGGACGGCGGCGCAGCGGTCAGGCCGTCATTGCTCTGACCGCGCGCATAGATTTTGAATTGAACAGTATCGCCTGCGCGATAGACGCCCTGCGCGGTCGTTCCCCACACACGCATATGTTCCTGTTCGGTCTGTTCGTTCGACCATATCTGCTCGCCCGACGCGCGATAGGTGTCGGCCTCAAATTGATAGAAGAGCGGCAATATCGCCAGATCGTCTCCCTTGACAGCCTTCACGGTCAGGGCGCGATCACACTGAGACCGCCACACGCCGACCGTTGGGGCCTTGCCGGGCAAGACCGCGAGCCCGTCGGCATTCGTCAGAGCGAAGCCGCGCTCGTCTTCGGGCTGCCAGGACATCTGCTTGTCCGATCCACACAAGGCATTCATGAGAGCCGGATCGCGAACGAACGAAACGCGCGCGCCTTCCACGGCTTCACCCGTCGCAAGATCGGTCACCCAGACAAGCGTGTTGTAATGTGCCAGTTTGACGTGGAGACCAAATGGCGTGACCTGGGCAAACACCGTCTGGGCGCTCTTCCTCGTCTTCGGTATCGTCGTCAACTGTCCCAACACAGCGCCCGATCCGCCGCTCAGCAAGTCGCGCACGCCAAAGGGGATCGCATATTGCAGGTTGCGAATGGGATCCAGCGCTTGATGGAAGGTCAGCCCGTTTTCGACACCCTTCGTCGTCAGACGCGAGAAATTGAAATCCCGGTCCGTCAGGTTGTTGACGTAAAGAGGAACATCGCTGTCGACATTCTTTTCAAGAACAGCCATATCGTTTGGCAGTTCGAAATTTGGCGGTCTATTGTCCATGCGCCAGCGCGCTGAGAGGCCTTCTTCCAAAGGTCGACCAAAGATGTCCACAATCTTCGCGTTCTGATCTTTCAGGCTGACTTCATAATCCCTGTCCGAGCGAAGGTAGACCGGGAACCGTGCGGTGAACTCAGCGTCCTTGCTGTGGCCGCTCCATTTGTAATAGCCCTCTGTCTGATCGAGATCGACATCCGCCCAGGCATCAACGTCGGGAGCGGGCTTGCCAAGCTCGGGGGAAATGACGGCATGCTCCTTGATCTGCCGCAGTTGCACGGGTGACGAGAAAACAAGACGGACTGTGTTCCAGGGGCCGCATAGTTCCGCCTGGGGCCCGTTCGGGGCGATCATCACCGTCCTGTTGTCATTGGACTGGCAGCGCACGCCAAGGAATTTGAAATCGCCAAAGGTCGCGAATTTCTTGATCTGCTGATCGGAAATGCTACGCTCTGGTCCCTGCGCCGAAATGAGGCCAGGGGCCATTTCCAGCTCGACATCAACTCCGAGTGGCAGAGGCGTTGTGGGAGTCACAAGCCAGGCGCGCCTCGCCCATTCCTGTGGAGCTGCTGTGTCGTCGGAGCGGAACCACGGGATATAGGAGATGAGCCGCTTGACCAGCCCCCAAAGGCCCGGTTCGCGCGGCACATCGACCAGCGCATCGTCCGGCGCTGTCGACCAATCGGGGCCGGCTTCCGCCTTGACGGCGCGCCTGGCTTCGCCGCCTTCTTTCCAGTGGAACGACAAGGATTTCACGATGCTGTCGCGACGAACGGGCTGATTGAATGTAACAAGAAGAGAAGGCATGCCAGGTCCGGACCAATCGGAAAATCCGGAGCGGTCGACCGCGACACGTGTCGTTATGAAGTCGTGTTTAACCGGCGCTGCAACCGTCGATCCATCAAGCGCCTTGAACCCCGGTTCAATGTCTACGGTATAATGTGTCGAAAGCCTGAGAGCGTCATTTTCGCCAAGCTGACAGGCGAGCGCGCGGTCGCTGATCCAACGCCATTCGCAATCCATGTGAGGTGCAATCGTGATCGGGATTTCATCGCCTGTACGCTCCATCCGCCCAAGCGGCACAACGGCACGATCAAATTCAATAACCAATTGGCGCAATGCCGGAACATCGTCACCAGATGGCGTGATCCGCGTAACCGCCAGCGAGCCATCGGCTGCCCATGCGGGCGTATATCCGACCAATCCACCCAACATGATCAAAAACAGGAAAATCACTAGGGGGGGCTGCCTGGACAAAGTCATTTGATGGCCTTCAAATTTTCAGGACAACGAGGGGACAACATACCATCCACACGGTGATGAGGGATAGCGAGAGACGCACTCAACGATGGCAACGCCAGCAGCACATTGTGACTCTGAACCCATGTCGGGAATATGGCAATCATTAGACTGATTTGTGCGGCAGAGGCAAGAATCAGCGAAGCGGGCGTCATCCGGCGCGAGCTGAACTCCTCACGGCACGAATGAATTGGCCGATATGTCGTCGGTCAGGCATTGCGCGCCATAAGGCCGCCATCTACGGGGATCGTGACGCCGGTAATATAGGAGGCGGCGGGCATGCAAAGGCTTACCGTGATATGCGCCACTTCTTCCGGGCGTCCATACCGACCCATGGCCGTACGACGCTTTGCATATTTTTGCCTGGCCTCGTCGGGAATCGCCTCGGTCATGCCGGTGAGAATTGGTCCCGGACAAATGCAATTGACGGTAATGCCTTCGCGACCGAGCTCCACTGCCAAGGCGCGCGTGAGCCCGGTGACGCCTGCCTTGGCGGCGGCGTAAGCGCTATCCATCGCCGTCGCCCCAAGGGCCTCGGTGGAAGCAATGTTCACGATACGCGGCGAGGTCGACTTGCGCAGATGGGGCAAGGCTGCCCGAATGACCCATTGCTGTCCGGTGAGAAGAACGGACAAGAGGCGCGACCACACATCGTCGTAGTTTTCAGCATCGATGGGTGCAAAGCCGGATATGCCCGCATTGTTGATGACTATATCGAGGCCACCGAACTCGCCAACGATTGAGGCCACAACCGAAGAGATCTCGGATTTGTCGGCAACATTGAGACGCCAGTCCTTGCAGATGCCTCCCTTCTCCAAAATGGATTGAGCGACCGCACGTGCCCCGTCTCCATCGAAATCGGTAACAGCAACCCGTGCGCCTTCAGCGGCGAATATTTCCGCTGTCGCTCGCCCCATGCCGCTTGCGGCACCGGTTACCAGAACAGTCAAACCTTCCAATGAACGGCCTTGGGCACCCATCGCGTAACTCCCCAGTCAAATTGTCAGAAAATGTCGGCCCGGCTTCTGTGTCGAACTCACAGAATGAGCCCGCCATCCACCGGTATGGTCTGGCCCAGAACGTAGGCAGCCAAGGGGGACGCCAGAAACAGCGCGACACCGGCCATGTCTTCCGGCGTGCCCAAACGACGCATGGGGATGCCTTGAATGCTGCCCGCCAATCGCTCCGGATTTTCGGTCGTCACTTTTGTGAGCTTGGTATCCACCAGACCGGGCGCGATACCATTGACCCGGATACCATCCTTCGCCCAGGCTTCCGCCAATGTGCGGGTCAGACCGACCGCACCGATCTTTGACGCGTTGTAGGCAGGGTTTCCTCGCGTCGAGTGATAGGCGGCCGTCGAACTCACGGTGATAAGTGATCCCTTGGATGCCGCCAGCATGTCGTGGAACTTCAACGCGCATGCCATCAGACTATTCAGATTAACGTCGATGACTTTCTGAAAGCCGCCCATTTCAAATTCACCACGCTGATAGATGACCGTGCCTTGTGACAACACCAGCACATCCAGATCGGCAAATGGCACATCATATTTTTCGATGGCTTCGAAGTCCGAAACGTCCATGCATGAGTAGTTCAGGCCGGTCAGGTCACTCCCCTCCGCGCCCGCATAGTCGGAAGATTTCGGTCTCGTGCCCCAGACATAGACAACAGCGCCCTTGTCCTTGAACGCCTGCGCGATCCCGTTGCCGATGCCGCTCGAGCCACCAACGACCAGAACAGTCTTTCCAGAAAAATTCAGTTCGGACATTTTTCTCCCCAGGATTTCATCGCGCCAGATATTTTAACGCTTTTGACAAAACTAGAGAGCGACCGGAAATTTGCAAAACAAATCTCCGACCTCGAGAAAGACGCAACGTCAGCTGTGTCCCTGACAAGCGCGTTCTGAAGATGCAAGACGAATTAGGCCGCCTTTTGTGCCTCTGCGCTGCGATCCATCGCTCTTGAGATGGTCTCTCCTGCTCCCTTGATGGCGTGGCGCGCCGCACCAAGCATGGGGTGAAAGAAATGCCAGACGTGAATCATTTCAGGCCATATCTGCAGATTGACCTCGACATCAACCGCACCTGCGGCACTCGCCAGTCGCGTCGCGTCGTCAAGCAAGGTCTCTGCGGCGCCGACCTGAATGAGCAAAGGCGCAATATCGCGCAGATCGCCATAGAGCGGCGCGGCAAGCGGGCTGCGCGCATTCGCGCCATTCAGATAGGCCATTGCCATTCCAAGCAATCCGTCCTTCTGGACCATCGGATCGATGCTCGCCTGCGAGATCATCGAGTTGCCCAATGCTTCGAGATCGACCCATGGCGAAATGCAAAATCCGCAAGCGGGTTGTTCCAGCCCGACTTCCTTGATTGCCAGCAAAGTGGCGACCACAAGTCCGCCACCTGCGCTGTCGCCCGCTATCGCGATATTTCCAGGTTTGATGCCCTGCGCGAGGAGAAAGCGATAGCCAGTCAGCGCATCGTCGACGGCTGCCGGAAACGGATGCTCAGGAGCCAGACGATAGTCAAGCGACAGCGTCCGCGTTCCCGCCGCCCGTCCCAATTCCGTCACGAGATGTCGATGGCTGGCAATCGAACCGATGACATAGCCGCCGCCATGGACATACATGATGACGCGATCCCGTGCCGCGCCCGGCGTCGATGACCACTCTGCGGGAACGCCGTCCGCGGCGGCCTTTTCGATCGCAACGTCTGCCGCTGGCGGAAAAATTTCACCCATCCCGTCATAGGCCTTACGAAGTTCGCCTACGTCTTCGGGAAACTGCGAGTTGGCTAGAAAGTCACGAACGGCGCCAATTTCTGGATCTTTCATTGTCATCTCCCCATGTTGTTGGAAGCAATGATAGACCTTCAAATGGGTTGATCAAGTGGCCTCAAGCTGCCTTAACCCGTTGAATTTCCTCTTCTACATCGCGCAGACGGTCTTTGCCGAAGAAAATTTCATTGCCGACATAGAAGGTCGGCGCGCCGAATGTGCCGCGCTCCACCGTGGCTGCGGTATTGGCCATGAGTTTGTCCTTCACCGACTGCTCCTGGATGCGCTCCATGATATGTGCACCATCGAGACCGGCAACATCGAGCTCCGCTGCGATCACACTAGAGTCGTCCATCTTCTTTGAATTTTCCCACATCGCGCGGAACACAGCGTCCATATAGGCAGGCAGATAGCCTTCCATCTCGGCGACAACGGCGCCACGCATGATCTGCACGGTATTGACGGGAAAGTGCGAGTTAAATGCGAACTTGTCGAGGTGATGCCTTGCTATGAAACGCTGCATCTCGATCCTGTCATAGTCCGGTTTGTTCTTGATATTCCCGAAGGCAATCATGGGTGGCTGATTGCCCGTGAACTTGAATATTCCCCCAAGCAATACAGGTACGTTCCGAAAGGTGACGCCCGTTCGCGCTTCGATCTCGGGGATCACCTTCCATGCAAGATAGGAATTGGGACTTCCAAAATCGAAATGATGCTCCACAATCACGTCAGCCATTACCATTTCTCCCCATAAGGACGAATATCGAGTTCATGTGTCCATGCGTCGCGCGTTTGCGTGTGCAGCTGCCAATAGGTTTCGGCGATGGACGAAGGGTTCATCAGCCGATCCGGTGGCAGGTTTTCCAGGGCTTCCTCACCCTGCGCCGCCTTGATACGATCGCGCACAAAGGCCGTATCGACGCCTGCATCGATGATCAGATGCGCGACATGGATATTTTGCGGGCCAAGCTCCCGCGCCATGCTTTGGGCAACCGCGCGCAGACCGAATTTGGCCGAGGCAAAAGCCGTATAGCCGACGCCGCCGCGCAGGCTCGCCGTTGCGCCCGTGAAAAAAATCGAGCCCTGACCTCGGGCCAGCATATGGCGGGCGGCTTCCCGCCCCGCGAGGAAACCCGAGTAGCAAGCCATTTCCCAGACTTTTCTAAATACGCGTTCGGTCGTGTCAAGAAGTGGAAAATTGACATTTGCCCCAACGTTGAAAATACAAACCTCGAGAGGCGCATAAGCGTCAGCCTCTGCCAAGAAGTTTGTTATTTCATCTTCCTTGCGCGCATCGATACCGCGCGTCTCGCACGCCCCGCCTGCTGCCTCGATCTCACTTTTCAACGCCGCGAGCTTGTCGACAGTGCGCCTTCCGGCAAACACCGTATAGCCCTCGACGGCAAACCGTTTGGCGATGGCGCTGCCGATAAAATCCCCGGCCCCGATGACGGCGACCGTCGCATTTCGCTTAGCTGACATGCTTGCTCCCAAAGCGGTCTATGATTGGCACTATATAAGTTCCAAAAAAGAACTAAGTCAAGCCCAAGCTGCTTCAGGTATTTTCAGGCGCTCAAATGCCACTCAATTCCATCGTCGCTGCGCTTTGCAGCAAGTAGCAATCGTCGATTGTGAACAGATAGAGCTCCCCTCCAGAGTTCATTCCATGCCT
The DNA here is from genome assembly GCA_049303435.1 of Parvibaculum sp. Lineage (GTDB taxonomy): Bacteria > Pseudomonadota > Alphaproteobacteria > Parvibaculales > Parvibaculaceae > Parvibaculum. Next base: position 19,964 of record JBAQNC010000167.1, read on the forward strand.
CGAAAGCGACCGGGTCGCGCGTTACGTCATCCAGCAAACGCCAACCTGTCTGAGAAATCGTGACGCTATCCTTGTCCTTCGTAACCTCCACCTTCTCACCTTGCGCTGCGGCTATGGCGGCAAGGTAATCTGCGAAGGCTTCCATCGTATGCGATCCCGTGCCAAGCAGCGCTGCTGTCTCATCATAGAACTGCATACCGATCAGACGCGCCGCATGTCCCAGATGCTCACGCGTTTCATCGGGGCCGAAGAGTTCCAGCATTGTCGGCACAAGGGACCGCACATATTCCATCGCATAGGCGCGCTCGACTTTTTGCAAGCGCTCCTCGGGCCAATCCGCCATGTCGAGATTCGGCTGCGAGACCGGATCATAGTCCGGGGTAGGTTCGTCATAGGCAAAGCGGACACGCTCCTCTTCAGAAATCTCGCGACCGTAGTCGATGTAATAACCCTCCAGACCGGGTTTTCCGTCAACCGTCTGTCCAGTGCAGACAAAGCCTAGTCGCGGATTGCCGAGCGAAACGCCATTATGTCCATGCCAGCCATGCAGCATCCCGGCATTGACGTGCGAAGGAATTCCGCAGATTGCAGCGCCCTGCCAAATCCATCGTGGCGGCGGATAGCGCACCCATGCCTTGGTATCGCTTTCGGCAAAATACTGCGTTTTGACGCCCCCCAATGCGTTGGAGAAAAGTGATACTGGGCGCAGGCGATAGCATCTGGCAGCTCATCGAGCCCAAGTTTTTTCAAACCGGGAAGAAACTTTTCCAGATGCTGGCGCCGAAAGTGACCTTCTACAAATCGGGCTGCTGCGTCGGCGCCGTTGTGGGAGACGAGCCTCAACACAAGCCCCGTCATCAGTGCATTGTAGAGTTTCCCAACCGCCTTATATCCACCCACTGCCGACGCGACGATCATTCGACAATACTTTCAATAAAAGACCGCAAATTGGAGACAACCTCATCGCGGTTCGTTTCGTTCAGCATTTCGTGGCGACCATCCTTGTAGATATCTTTCGTCACCCTCAGGCCGCGTGCCTGGTAGCGATCGATCAGCACATTCAGAAAAGCGGTGTCGGGCCCGCCAACCGGGTCTTTGTCGCCAGAGAAGAAATAGACTGGCAAGTCTTGCCTGATGCGCTCGACCTGTTCCATGTCCGCGGTTGGAAGCAGCGCCTCGACCATTGACTGCATGGATTCCGGCGTTACAGAAAATCCACACCTCGGGTCAGCGATATAGTCATCGACCTCCGCTTCGTCGCGGCTGAGCCAGTCAAACGGCGTTCGCGCAGGCTCGAAAGCTCCATTGAATGCGTCCAGTGCCGACGCATCAGGATCGGCGGGCAGCACGGCAACCACCTGATCGAGTGCTGCGGAGCCGGAAATCACAAGTCCGTCGATATCTTCCGAATGAAGAAGCGCATAAAGCTGAGCGGCGAAAGACCCCATACTGTGCCCCATGAGGACAATGGGCACGCCTGGATTTTCGGTTCGCGCCCTTTCGCTCAGGCGCGCCATATCGCTGACAAGGCCTGGAAACCCCAAAGCACCAAAATCGCCGTAGTGCTCGGCAGACGGCGCAGTGAGGCCATGACCGCGATGGTCATTCGCATAGACGACCACTCCCGCGTCCATCAACGGTTTGAGCTTGTCTCTATATCGCAGCGAATGTTCTCCCATGCCGTGAGCGACTTGCAATATTGCACGGGAGGCAACTGGCTTCGACCAGCGCAAGCAGCGACCCGCGCGCCATCCTCGCCCTCAAGACGAAATGCACGTTCCTCAATTCCACTCATTTCACTCCTCCCCACTTCAATTTCTTTTGCGCCATCGTGATCCGACCGATGAGGTCCGACGTATCGATATTCAGCGTTTGCGAAATTGTGCCTGTATTGCCTCTTCAAGGGAACGCAAGAATCGCGATCTGTCTTCTTTTGAAAAAGGAGGGTTTGACCCCTTTACATCACCAGCCTCGCGCAAATGCTGCATCAGATCACGCATGGCGAGCGCCATACCGATACCCTCCCTTGTGAAAGGCTTGCCATTCGAATGAAGCGCTGTCGCGCCAATGTCGATGCACCGCGCCGCCAGTGGAATATCTGCCGTGATGGCGATGTCATCAGGCGCGATATGTTCGGCGATCCAGTCGTCTGCCGCATCCGGCGTCTGCGGCACCACGATCTGACGGACCATCGGGTTGCGGCTCGGACGCATACCGCTGTTGCTCACGATATAGACTTCCAGATTGTGACGCTCGGCAACGCGCAGGACTTCGTCCTTCACGGGACAGGCATCGGCATCGACAAATACTCTGGGCATTTTCACTTCGTTTGTGGGAGCAGGACAGAAGCCATCAACATATGCTTACATGATCATTGACGGTATCGCATGAATAGCCTTCTACATAAAAACGGGAACGGGCATCATGATATTCGAAACGATTGACCTCCCCACTTTGCTCGCCGCCAATCTGGGCGCCATTGCGGCGATGATGCTGGTGCTCTGGGGGATCAGCATCTTGTTGGGCGATGTCAGCTTCATTGATGCATTCTGGGCTTTCGGCTTCGTTCTGGTCACCTGCGTAACCTCCCGTCTTCTTCCTTTTGGTGGATTGCACCAGCAAGTGCTGATCACACTCGCGGTTGTCTGGGGACTGCGCCTTGGTTTCCACCTGCTGATGCGATGGCGGCGCGAGGGACCTGACGGGCGATATCTCGCGATGATCTCGAACGCGCAAGGCAATGTGCATCTCTATACACTCCGGATCGTCTTCGGTCTTCAAGGGATCATCATGTGGATCGTGTCCCTGCCCCTGCAACTCGGCGTCTATGGCGCGACAGGCAACCTTGGTTTTGCTGGCGTGGCGGGACTTGGCCTGGCGGTGGTCGGCATCGCCTTCGAAAGCGTCGGCGACTGGCAGCTTATGCATTTCAAGGCCAACCCGGCGAACAAGGGCCAGGTGCTCGGCAAGGGGCTATGGCGCTATACACGCCATCCGAATTATTTCGGCGATCTCTGTTTCTGGTGGGGATGCTTTGCCGTGGCATGCGAAGCGCCCTATGGCTGGATGAGCCTGCCCGGTCCGATATTGATGACCTATCTGCTGGTCAAATGGAGCGGCCTGGCGCTACTGGAAAGGCGCATGAAGCACTCTCGTCCTGCCTATGCAGACTACATAAGCAAGACGAGCGCTTTCATTCCCTGGCCGCCGAAGAAAGCTTGAGGCATTTTTCAGGCTTGAGCACCACCAAGACGCGAGTCCACCTGCTTTTGCAGCAAGGTGCCTGCCAGAACGACGCCAACGGCGACGGCCACAACGATGATGGTCGCCAGTGCATTGATTTCTGGATTAATACCCAGACGCACCTTGGAGAAAATGACCATCGGCAGCGTCGTCGCGCTGGGACCAGAAGCAAAGCTGGCGATGACAAGATCGTCGAATGACAGGATGAAGGACAAGAGCCAACCGGCCACCAGTGAGGGCGCGATCATGGGCAATGTGACCGTTCGAAATACGGTGAGCGGCCCGGCGCCAAGATCAAAGGCCGCCTCTTCATACGAACGATCAAGCCCGGCAAGACGAGATTGCACGACAATAGCCACATAGGCCGAGGAGAAGGTTACGTGCGCGATGATAATCGTCATGACGCCACGTCGCTCTGGCCATCCGATCAAACCCTGCAATGACACAAACAGCAGAAGGATTGACAGGCCCAGAATAACGTCTGGCAGAACAAGCCGAGACGAAATCGACTGGATCATGATCGAGCGGCCAAAAAACCTGCCGAAGCGAACCAGCGCAAAAGCCGCCATTGTGCCAACGATCACGGAAAGGAACCCGTTTGCGATGGCAATCTTGAAACTCAGATAGGCGGCTCCGAGCACCTGATCGTCACTCATCAGAGCGACATACCATTTGGTCGAAAAGCCCGCCCAGACAGTCACCAGCCGCGATGCGTTGAACGAGAAGATGATGAGCATGACAATCGGGGCATAGAGAAACGTGAAGCCCAGAAGCATGCATGAAGCGATGAAGGGCGAAAGTCCTGACTTCCTCATGGACGTGCCTCCGCCCTTGTCTGGTAATATTGATAGATCATGATCGGCACCACGAGGAAAAGCATCAAGGTCACTGCGACGGCAGAAGCGACCGGCCAGGCCTGATTACTGAAAAACTCATCCCAGATCACGCGGCCAATCATGGTAACGCCCGACCCACCCAGGAGGGACGGGATGACGAATTCACCGACAGCGGGAATAAAGACAAGCATCGCGCCCGCGACAACGCCGGGAATGGAAAGCGGCAAGGTGATCGTCAAAAATGCCCGCGTGCGCGACGCTCCCAAATCGCTCGCGGCTTCCAGAAGCGTGAAGTCGAGACGCGAGAGCGAGGCATAGAGGGGCAACAGCATGAATGGCAAATAGGAATAGACAATGCCCACATAAACGGAAAAGGCATTGTTCATCATCTGCAAAGGCGCATCGATAATGCCAATGTTCATCAAGAAGTTGTTGATGACGCCATTATTCTTCAAAAGACCAATCCACGCATAGACACGCAAAAGCAGCGATGTCCAGAACGGCAGGACGATCAGCAGAAGAAGAGGATTACGCCAGCTTTCCGGCGCACGCGCGACGCCATAGGCCATCGGGTAGGCGATGAGCGTGCAAAGGCAGGTCGAGAAAAAGGCGATCCGAACCGAATTGAAATAGGCCACGATATAAAGTGGATCAGTGAACATGTAGTTGTAGTTCGACCAATCGATATGCAACGAAGGCAGCAGGTGCCCACTTGTCCATTCCAGCAATGGCGTGAAAGGCGGAATGGCAAGGATCTGCGTTGCGACGCTGATCTTCAAGACGATCAGGAATGGCAACAAGAAGAATATACACAGCCAGATAAGCGGCACGCCGATAACGAGGCGTCGGCCCGTCAGGCCGAAACGCGCCAGACCATCCATCGCCCTCTCAGCCAGTTTCAAGCCTTGCGCCTGCACATCCGTCACTCTTTCACTCCATCAAATCTGATGACTGCATATAAACGGAAGCGGCCCCGGAGGAATTTCCACCGGGGCCGATCTTTTTTCTTACTGACCCGTGCGGATCGATGTCCAGATTCTGGTCTGCTGTCGAATAAAGGCTGCATCCTGTGTCGGGACGGCGAAGAGTTTCGCCATCACTTCATCCGACGGATAGATCGCAGGATTGTCCTTCACTTCAGGATCCATGAACTCCTTGGAGGCAGGAACCGGATTGGCATAGGCGACGTAATCCGAGTTTGCCGCTTCGACCTTCGGCTGAAGGATGAAGTTGATCCAGGCATGAGCAGCTTCCGGATGCGGGGCATCTTTCGGAATGGCCATGTTGTCGAACCAAATCATCGTACCCTCTTTCGGGATCGAGTATTCGATGTTGACGCCATTCTTGGCTTCCGAGGCGCGCGCCTGAGCCTGGAACACGTCACCCGACCAGCCGAGCGACAGGCAGACATCGCCATTGGCGAGATCGTTGATGTATTGCGACGAGTTGAAATACTTCACGTAAGGCCGAATCGACATCATCAAGGCTTCAGCCTTTTTGAGGTCTGCCGGATTTTCGGACTGCGGATCAAGACCCAGATAGTTCAACACGATCGGCATGACGTCGGTCGGGCTATCAAGAATGGTGATGCCACAATCCTTGAGCTTCGCGGCATTTTCCGGCTTGAAGATAAGGTCATAAGAATTGACGGACGCATCGGGAATGCGCTTCTTCACGGCATCGACATTATAGCCGAGACCCGTTGTGCCCCACATCCAGATGACGGCATATTTGTTGCCTGGATCGGCAGCGGCAACTCGCTTCATCAGTTGAGGATCGAGGTTCTTGTAGTTCGGGATCTTGCTCTTATCGAGTTCCTGGAAGACCCCGGCCTTGATTTCGCGATCGAGAAACGGAAAGGCGGTCGGAACGACGATGTCGTAACCCGACGAACCAGCCATCAATTTGGCTTCCATCGTTTCATTACCGTCATAGACGTCATAATGAACCTTGATGCCCGTCTCTTTTTCGAAATTCGCCACAGTGTCTTCGGCGATGTAATCCGACCAGTTATAGATGTTGAGAACCTTGTCCTCGGCGTGTGCTGTCACGGAGAAAAATCCCGTGAGCGCCATCGCAGCGAGGCCAGTTCTTATTTTCCAGTTCATAAAGAAGCTCCGTTCTAATTTCGTTTGCTTCGCAGGGCAGGCTTTCTGCCAAGACAGGTGATGTAGGACAGCGCCGGGTGAGAACAGATACGCCTGAGCAACGCTCGCGCCACAGCTCCATAATCATGTTAACCCCATAATCGTACCGCTTAACAACGCAAATTCGCGAATGGAGAGGCTCTCCGTTTAAAAAAATAGACATCAGGGTTACAAAAGCTTCATTCAGGCGGCGGCACCCGATTTTGAGATCAAGGGGCCTAATGTGTTTTGTCGTATGCACATGTCTCTTCGTCGCAACACTTTCGCTGCGTTGCACAATTTTGATGCTGGCTGCCTTCAAATATTGCGACAATCGATCAAAGGTTTGGCAAAGAGATGTCAAACTCTTTTTTCGCGGTTTTGTCTCATTCGCTAGATGCAATGGCACCTGCACCTATGCCCCGGCGAGGCATGGAACGGTCTAGACGAAGAGCATTGATTCCCAACTTCCGGCGCCTTTAGCCCTTAAAAATCAAGGGCTAATGACTTCGCGCCGAGTTCATTTCGTGCTAATTGTCTCTTTGTCTCCTTGAAGATAGAAATACCTGCGTCGCGCACCGATATGGATGTGCGAAGGCGTTGCTTCACCGGCCGAAAGGATATGCCCGTGCCTCCCTATCGTTCCCGCACATCGACACATGGACGCAACATGGCTGGCGCCAGAGGACTCTGGCGCGCGACAGGCATGGGCGATGACGACTTTGGCAAACCAATTATTGCCATCGCCAATTCCTTTACGCAGTTTGTGCCGGGTCATGTGCATCTGAAAGATCTGGGCCAACTTGTCGCCCGCGAGATCGAAAAGGCGGGCGGCGTTGCCAAGGAATTCAACACGATCGCCGTCGACGACGGCATCGCAATGGGTCACGATGGCATGCTCTATAGCCTGCCGTCGCGCGATCTCATCGCCGACAGCGTCGAGTACATGGTCAATGCCCATTGCGCCGACGCCATCGTCTGCATTTCCAATTGCGACAAGATCACTCCCGGCATGTTGATGGCCACCATGCGCCTCAATATTCCCGTCGTCTTTGTTTCCGGCGGCCCGATGGAGGCCGGCAAGGTCAAATGGGATGATCAGGAACGCGCTGTCGACCTGATCGACGCGATGGTCGCTGCCGCCGACGACAAGATTTCAGACAACGAAGTCGCGGTCATCGAACGTTCGGCCTGCCCCACTTGTGGATCATGCTCAGGCATGTTCACAGCCAATTCCATGAACTGTCTGACCGAAGCGCTTGGCCTTTCGTTGCCGGGCAACGGATCGACGCTCGCCACACATTCCGACCGCAAGGAACTTTTCCTTGAGGCGGGTCGCGCGATTGTGGAGATCACCCGGCGTTATTATGAGACGGATGACACAAGCGTCTTGCCACGTAACATCGCAACCTTCGATGCCTTCGAGAACGCCATGTCGCTCGACATCGCGATGGGCGGCTCGACCAATACGGTGTTGCATTTGCTCGCTGCCGCTCATGAAGGCGAAGTGCCCTTCACCATGAAGGACATCGACCGCCTGTCGCATCGAGTACCAAACCTGTCCAAGGTCGCGCCGGCACGTGGCGATGTGCATATGGAAGACGTTCACCGGGCGGGTGGCATTTTTGCGATCCTCGGCGAACTCGACAAGGGTGGTCTCATCCATCGCGATGTCTCGACCATTCACAGCCCGACGCTTGGCGAAGCGATTGACCATTGGGATATTGGCCGCTCGAAAAGCAATCATGCGCATGAGTTTTTCCGTGCAGCGCCCGGCGGCGTCCGCACAACGGAAGCCTTCTCGCAGTCACGCCGTTACCCCGAACTCGACCTCGACCGCGAGGGCGGCGTCATTCGCGATATCGAGCACGCCTATTCCAAGGACGGGGGATTGGCGGTTCTCTATGGCAATCTCGCAGAAGATGGCTGCATCGTGAAGACAGCGGGCGTCGACCCGTCCGTTCTCGTCTTCTCGGGCAAAGCACGCGTCTATGAAAGTCAGGACAGCGCGGTCTCCGGCATTCTGACTGGCGAAGTCAAGGCTGGTGAAGTGGTGCTGATCCGCTTTGAGGGACCGCGCGGCGGGCCCGGCATGCAGGAAATGCTCTATCCGACGAGCTACATCAAATCAAAGGGCCTGGGCAAAGCCTGCGCGCTGGTCACCGATGGCCGCTTCTCCGGCGGCACGTCCGGCCTGTCGATCGGGCATGTCTCGCCTGAAGCTGCGGAAGGCGGCATGATCGGACTGGTCGAGACCGGCGATGTCATCGAGATCGATATCCCCAAGCGCAAGATACATCTGGCCGTTGCAGATGACGTTCTGGCAGCGCGACGTGAAAAGGCAGAGGCCGATGGCTGGATGCCGAAGGAAGTCCGCAAACGCCGTGTCTCCCCTGCCCTGCAGGCCTATGCCGCTATGGCGACAAGTGCGGCCAAGGGCGCAGTCCGCGATGTGAGCCTGTTGGCGGGCCTTCGCAAGCGCGGCCAATAAATCCCTACAAACGCGAAACGGCGGTCCGAAATCCCCCTCGGACCGCCGCCACACGCTCTTCTTACGTGACGCTACAAGAACAATGCAGCGGAGCGTGTTTCGCACCTAGTTAACTGCACGCCAGGCTCCATCAGGCTGCCGGCAGGCAGTGCCGTAGGCCTCTTCCTCACGCCCGTCGATATAGACGTAGGTCTGATATTCACGGCAATACTCGCCGGAATTCGCTTGATAGGTACGCAGCGGCGTCACCTGATATTGGGCGCCGTCGCCTTCCCAATAAACCGGCTGATTGGACGGGACATATTCGAGCACCTGTCCATAACAAGCCTGATCGCTGAGATCGATGGCGCGACCGAGTGTTCCTCCAAGTATCGCGCCGATGATCGCGCCGCCGAGAGTGGCGCGGCCTCCACCATTATGAGCACCGATCAGACCACCGGCGACGCCACCAAGCACAGCGCCGACAACGTCACGCCCACACCCGACCGGCCCATAATACGACGAGCCATAATTTCCATAACCGTATGCCGGAACGACGTAGGTCGGGCGATAGATCGAAATATAGGTGAAGCGGTTGTAGTCGAACCAGGGCCGCGAGTAATGGTCATGGCGCCAGTTGTAACGCGGCGCGCCTATATAGTGCCGCTGGCGCCATTGGTTCCACTGCACATTCCGTACGGCGCGATGAGGCGCACGATACCTGTCATCATCATGCCGTTGCGCGGCCTGATACTTGTCGCGGCGATTGTCGCGCTGATCGTTTCTCCATTGGGGCTGAGGCTCCGACCGACGATCACGGGTCGTTTCTCCATGCCTGCGATCGCGTTCGGCTTGTTGGCGCTGAACCTGTTGATATTGCGTGCGCTGGCGTTCCGACCTTTGCTGCTCGACCTGTCGACGCTCTGACTGTTGACGCTCTGACTGTTGACGCTGGGCTTGTTGGCGTTGAGCCTGTTGATGTTGAGCACGCTCGCGCTCGCCCCACTGCCGTTGGGCTGCTTCCTGTTGGGAACGACCGCGCTCTTGATTCTGCCGACGTTCTGCTTCGCGACGCTGCACGCGCTCACGGGCGACCTGCGCCTGCTGCGACTGATTTTGCTGAACACGATCAGGCTGGGGCCTTTGCCGTTGAGGTTGGGGCTGAGACCGAAGCTGTTCTGCCCTCCGCTGCTCAATACGCTGCTGCCGGTCAATGTGTCTCTGTTCCTGGCGCGACGTATCCTGGCGTCGATCATTCTGATCTTGATCTTGATCCTGCTGCGACTGCGACCATTGTCCTCGGTTTCGCTCAGCCGCGAGGGCCGCAGATGCGGAAACACTCACTGAACTCAAGACCAAGACTGCCGCAAGGCCGACCCGGTAGGTCGATCTGTCTATCTTCACTTTCGGTATCTCCTTTATGACCGCGGCCAAATCGCGGTCAAATTCCGATCGGTGCCGATAATCGTCCTGCCAGCCTGAACCCAGGATGAACCAAAATTAACCGTATCAAGGCAAAGCTGAAGGCAGCATATTCCGGGGACTTGAGGTACAAGATTCCCCATTCCCGTCCTCGAAAACCGAGCCCCGCCCAGCATGACCCTCTTTATTCTCTTTCAGGCCATCTTCCTCGGCGTTGTCGAAGGTGTGACCGAATTTCTGCCGATCTCATCAACCGGCCATCTGATCATTGCTGGACAATTGATTGGATTTACCGGCAACACAGCGGATGTCTTTGAGGTTGTTATCCAGCTCGGCGCCATTCTCGCCATTTGCGTGCTTTATGCGCGAAAGCTCTTCGGCGTCGCCTTCGGCCTGACGAATGACAAGGGAGCGCAACATTTCGCGCTTGCCGTCATCATCGCGTTCTTGCCTGCCGCCGTTATCGGATTTCTGCTTCACGATTTCATCAAGGACGTTCTGTTCTCGCCCATGGTGGTATGCACCTCGCTCGTGCTCGGCGGCATTGCCATCCTCGCTATCGAAAGATGGAAACCGGCGACCAGAATTGTCGAGATCGAGAACCTTACGCCGATGACTTCTCTGAAGATCGGTCTTTACCAATGCCTCGCGATGATCCCCGGCGTCTCGCGCTCCGGCGCCACGATCCTCGGCGCCGTCCTGCTCGGTGTCGAACGCAAGACGGCGGCTGAGTTCTCTTTCTTCCTGGCGATCCCGACAATGCTTGGGGCGACCGTCCTCGATCTATGGAAGGCCCGTCACATTCTCAACCCCGACGATAGCGCCGCTATCGCCGTAGGGTTCGTTGCCGCTTTCATCTCAGCGATTATCGTCGTGCGCTGGCTGGTCCATTTTGTCAGCCATCACGGGTTTTCAGTTTTTGGCTGGTACCGGATTGTCTTCGGCCTTCTGCTGGCTGGATATTTCGTCTGGATCGCCTGAAAAACCCGAACTTACTTATCCAAAGGTAAATTCGACTTAACCTGGTGTTAGAAGTTTCCGTCATATGAATGGTAGCCGATGAATACAGGGTCGCGTCGGAACCTCGGACCAATTGACGGAAGAAATCATCCTGATGTCGAGCCACGACGAGATCAGTTCACTCTCACAATACAATCTGGGCAGGACGATCCCGGTTGAAGAGAGTATTTTCGATCAAAACCCGAAATTTTCGTTCAATCTCGCGACCTTACGTTTTCGCGACCCGGTCCTTGAAGAGGTCTTTCAGGTTGGTAATTTTGAACAAAATATCGGGCTGACGCGATTTTCGATCGCCGGTGGCGCAATCATCTTTGCGCTCTATGCCCTGCTCGATCCCTATATCATTCCTGATGTTACCTACAAAGCCTGGTTCATCCGTATTGGAGTAGTCGGCCCGCTTCTATTGAGCATCGTTGCTCTATCCTACGCGCGCTTCTTCACCTATCGATGGCAAAGCCTGCTCGCACTCTCGATGGCCATCCCGAGTCTCGGGGTCGTAGGAATGACAGCGGTCGCGGCGGCACCCGGAAATCAGCTCTATTATGCGGGCATTATTATCATCATCGGCTACAACAATTGCCTTTGGCGTCTAGGCTATTTGCATTCGACCGTCATGTCGCTCCTCGTGCTGGCCTGTTATGAATTCGTCATTATTTTCGTCAGTCCGCTCCCCGCGCATGTGTTCATCAACAATAACGCATTCCTCTGCTTTGCCATCAGCGTCAGCGTGTTCGTGAACTACATACAAGAATTTCAGCTGCGTAAGGGCTTCATCGACCAGGAAAAGCTGCGCATCGAGCAACGCCGTTCGCAACGTCTGCTGAGCCGTTCGGAAGCGGCCAATAGGGCGAAGAACGACTTCCTCGCCATTATGAGCCACGAGTTACGGACGCCGCTCAACGCCATCATCGGCTTCTCCGAGATCATCGCCAATCAGATGTTCGGTCCCGTCGGTCAGGAAAAATATGCCGACTACGCGCAGGATATCCGCTCCAGTGGCACGCATCTGTTAAGCATCATCAACGACATTCTCGACATTTCGAAAGCAGAGGCCGGCAAGCTGGAACTTGAAGAAGAGCCCATTGATCCCGTCGAGGCACTCAACCGTTCTATGCACATGTTCCGCCAACGCGCTTCCGAAATCGGTGTCGAACTTTCATTCCGTGTGCGCGATGAAATTCCGTGGATTATTGCTGACCCGCGCCTGTTCAATCAGATCGCCATCAATCTGACTTCCAACGCGCTCAAATTCACCCCTGAAGGCGGGCGCGTCTGGATCGAGATCGGTCTGGACGCGAGAGGCAATTTTTTCCTCTCTGTACGAGACACTGGCATTGGCATCAAAGACGAGGACGCCCAGCGCATCTTCGAGCCATTTATTCAGGTCGAAAATGCGATGTCACGCACGCATCAGGGCACAGGCCTTGGTCTGCCGCTGGTTCGCAAGATCATGAGTCTGCACGGTGGAACAGTGGATCTGGAAAGCAAGGTCGGCGAAGGCACGACAGTGACTGCCACCTTCCCAAAGAGCCGTTTTGTCGCTCCCAGCGCGACGGATCAAATGAAATGGAACGCTCACGCCTGAGCTACGCTTTGCGTATCAAGAGCGGGCGGGCTCCAACGTCACGCTCTCGCCGCAGCCGCAGGCGTCCGTCTGATTTGGATTGTTGAACTTGAAGCCCGAAGAAAATTTTTCAGTCTGATAGTCCATCTCAGTACCGATCAGAAACAGGATCGCCTTGGGATCGATCAAAATCCTGACGCCCTTATCCTCCACTACTTCATCCAGCGGATTCTGGCTTTCGGCATATTCCATCGTATATTCCATGCCGGCGCAGCCACCATTTTTAACGCCGACGCGCAGGCCGATATATTTCCCTTCGGATTGCGCCATGATTGCGCGCAGATGTTCCGCTGCCTTGTCGGTCAGGGTGATCGCTTTGGGAAGTTCTCTTGCCATTTTTGGTTCCTTCGTCCCTCCAGATGATAGCGACGTCCAAAAGGTTCAAGTCATCAATACATATTGAGCGCTACACGCGCTTCGTCGGACATCAGGCTCGGGTCCCAAGGCGGGTCGAAAGTCATGTTGACCTTGACGTCTCCCACACCCTCAACCGAGCGCACGGCATCCGCCACCATTACCGGCATTTCCCCGGCGACAGGGCATCCCGGCGCGGTCAGTGTCATGTCAATCAGGACATCGCGATCGTCGGATACATCTACTTTGTAAATCAGTCCCAGTTCATAAATGTCCACAGGGATTTCCGGATCGTAAACCGATTTCAGGGCTGCGATGATGTCGTCGGTGAGCGCCGCCAGTTCTTCAGGTGGAATGGCTGAGGGGGTTTCCTCGGGGGCGCTGGTCACGTTGACGTCTTGTGACATTTGCAAACCTCAAACAAAAAACTTGCGAGCATCGACAAGCGCATCAACCAACCGGTCGATATCACCATAAGTCGTATACATCGCAAAAGATGCACGGGTAGTAGCTGAAACGCCGAAGCGTTCCATGAGCGGCTGTGCGCAATGATGTCCTGCCCGAACGGCAACACCGGCACGGTCAATAATCGTGGCTATATCATGCGCGTGAGCGGCGCCCATTGTGAACGAAATGATGCCGCCCTTGGACTTCGACGTCCCGATAATCTTCAAATCCTCAATCACAGACATCTTTGTCGTTGCGTAAGCCAGCAAATCCGCCTCATGGGCTGCGATCCTGTCACGCCCGACACCGCGCACATAGTCAAGCGCCGCGCCAAGACCAATCGCCTCGACAATCGCAGGCGTTCCGGCCTCAAAACGATGCGGCAGGCCTGCATAGGTCACTTCATTCTGTGAGACCTCACGGATCATTTCGCCACCGCCACGATAGGGGCGCATTTTCTCCAGAAAGCTTTTTTTGCCATAGAGGACACCAATGCCGGTCGGCCCGTAAATCTTGTGGCCGGTGGCGGCATAGAAATCCGCATCGAGATCCTGCACATCGACATCCAGATGGACCGCACTTTGTGAGCCATCGACGACCACGGGAATGCCGCGCTCGTGGGCGAGCCGGATGATTTCCTTGAGCGGCGTCACCGTACCCAGGACATTCGACATATGCGTGATGGCGACGATCTTTGTCTTCGGCCCCAGAAGCTTCGCATAGGCTTCCATGTCGAGGTCGCCCTCGTCCGTCACGGGAATCCATTTCAGAACCGCGCCCTGTCTCTCGCGCAGGAAATGCCAGGGCACAATGTTCGAATGATGTTCCATGACAGAGAGGACAATCTCGTCACCGGGTTCGATATTTGGCGAGGCAAAGCTTGATGCCACAAGGTTTAACGCATCGGTTGAACCGCTGGTGAAGATCACTTCCTCTATGGACTCGGCATTGAGAAAGGCCCTCGCCTTTTCGCGTGCGTCTTCAAAGGACTGCGTCGCCGCATTCGACAGATAGTGCAAGCCGCGATGGACATTGGCATATTCATGCTCCATCGAATGGCGCATGGCCTCGATCACCGCACGCGGCTTTTGCGCCGAGGCTCCATTGTCGAGATAGACGAGCGGCTTGCCATAGACTTCGCGACCGAGGATCGGGAAATCCGCCCGGATCGCCTCCACGTCATAGGCTGTCTCGGCAAGTTTGGTGACCACGGTCATACGCTCTCCTTCAACGTCAGGCTGAACCAGTCAGCGGCCAACCCGCGCAAACCTTCGCGAGCAGCCTCATCCGGCACCGTCTCAAACGCTTCGTCCAAAAAGGCGGAGATCAACAGCTGGCGCGCCGTCTGTTCATCAATGCCCCGCGAGCGCAGATAGAACAGCGCCTCACGATTTAATTCACCAATTGTGCTGCCATGTGCGCATTGCACATCGTCAGCATAGATTTCCAGTTCGGGCTTCGCGTTCATTGCCGCGTCTCGCGACAACAAAAGCGCATTCGACATTTGCCGTCCGTCAGTCTTTTGCGCATATGGCCGGACAATCACCTTGCCCTGAAACACGCCGGTCGACGCGCCATCGAGCACTGTGCGGAACAGCGTATTGCTGGTGCAATGCGGCACGGCGTGATCAACAAGGCAGAACTGATCGCCATGCTGGCGTGCATTGTGCGCCGTCGCGCCGTTCACATGGGTCTCGCTTTCCTCGCCGTTGAAACGGATAAAGGTCTGGCAACGGTCGAGTGAAGCGCCGACGTTCATGGCAAAGCTCGACAGATAGGCCCGTGCGTCGAGCGTCGCGGTCATAGTCGCGAGATGGATCGCTCCATCAGCATCATCCTGGACCTTGATATGGGTCAGGCGCGCGCCTTCGGCAAGCGAGACATTCGTAACGATATCCGAGAAATAGCTTGATGCGCCTGCGCCAATATAACTTTCATAAATGGTCGCTTCCGCGCCGTCCTCCAGACGGACGAGGTTGCGAACATGTATCGCGCCTTCGTCGACGGCGAGATAGACGAGATGCAAGGGCTTGGCGAGTTTGACGCCTGCCGCCACATGCAAACCCATGCCACCACGCATCAGGCCAGTGTTCAATACCGTGATCTGAGTGGCCTGTGCCTCGCTCATGGGTTCATCAAAAAGCGCCCTCGCCCAGCCCTGCAAAAGAGCGTCACCCAACGGCAGCAATGTGACCCCGTCGGGCAGCGCCATGTCGGACATGTCCGTACGCAAATCGCCATTCACAAAGACAATGACATGCCGGTCTATCGCGTTGAATGCGTTGATCGCCGCTTGTCCTTGCGGGATCCTGATTGCGTCAGCACGCACCGGCGCGGTGGAGAGCGTTGCGTTTTCCAACGCGCGCGCGAGGTCCGTGTAACGCCAGTCTTCCAGTCGACGATGCGGCAACCCTGCCTCAACGAAATCAGCCATCGCCTCGGCGCGGCGGCGATCAAGCCATTCGTTTCCGGTCGCAGGCACACGTCCGCGTTCCAGATCAAAAGCTTCACTCAATTTCTCTACCGCTTGCGTCATTCTGAAATCCTATGCCGCAAACTCTGCATAGCCTGTGCGCTCAAGCTCACCGGCCAGTTCCTTGCCTCCCGTACGCACAATCTTGCCCTCGGAAAGGACATGCACAACGTCGGGCACGATATAGTCAAGCAGGCGCTGATAATGCGTAATGACAATCATGGCGCGGTCAGGCGAGCGCAATGCGTTGACGCCGTCGGCGACAACCTTCAGAGCATCGATGTCGAGGCCCGAATCCGTCTCATCGAGAATGGCGAGCGAGGGCTCCAGCAAAGCCATCTGCAGAATTTCCGCGCGCTTCTTTTCGCCGCCCGAAAAGCCGACATTAAGCGCGCGCTTCAGCATGTCATCGTTGACATTGAGCGGTTTCGCCTTTTCGCGCACGAGCCGCAGAAATCGCGGGGCATCGAGTTCCTCCTCTCCACGCGCCTTACGCACGGCATTCAATGCCGTTTTCAGGAAGGTCATCGTGGTGACGCCGGGAATCTCGATCGGATACTGGAAGGCGAGAAACACACCGGCGGCAGCACGCTCATCGACGCTCAGGGCAAGCAAATCCTGCCCCTTGTAGGTGACGGATCCTTCGGTGACTTCATAGCCTTCGCGGCCCGACAGAAGATAGGAAAGCGTCGACTTGCCCGAGCCATTGGGGCCCATGATGGCATGGACTTCGCCCGCGCCAACCGTCAGGTCAATGCCTTTGAGGATTTCCTTGCCGCCAACCGTGGCATGGAGGTTCTTGATCTCAAGCATCAGCCAACACTTCCTTCCAGAGAGATACCAACAAGCTTCTGCGCTTCGACCGCAAACTCCATCGGGAGTTGCTGGAGCACGTCGCGGCAAAAGCCATTTACAATCAACGCAACGGCTTCTTCAGCCGGAACACCGCGCTGCATGCAATAGAAAAGCTGTTCCTCGGAAATCTTCGAGGTTGTGGCTTCGTGTTCCAAAATCGCGGTCGGGTTCTTCGCCTCAATGTAAGGCACCGTATGTGCGGAGGATTTATCCCCGATCAGCAAGCTGTCGCATTGCGTGAAATTACGAACGCCTTCGGCTTTTTTGTGAACAGAGACAAGACCACGATATGTGTTGGACGACTTGCCCGCCGAAATACCCTTGGAAATGATGCGGCTCGACGTATTACGGCCCAGATGGATCATCTTGGTGCCACTGTCGACCTGCTGAAAATGGTTCGAGATGGCGATCGAATAGAATTCGCCACGCGAGTCATCACCGCGCAGGATGCAGCTAGGGTATTTCCATGTGACGGCCGAGCCCGTTTCGACCTGCGTCCAGGAAATCTTGGAGCGGTCGCCACGGCAATCGCCGCGCTTGGTCACGAAATTATAGATACCACCTTTGCCGTCTTCGTCGCCGGGAAACCAGTTCTGAACGGTGGAATATTTGATCTCGGCATCATCATGCGCGATCAATTCCACGACTGCGGCGTGAAGCTGGTTCTCGTCACGCTGCGGCGCGGTGCAGCCTTCGAGATAGCTCACATAGGAACCCTTGTCGGCAATGATGAGCGTGCGCTCGAACTGACCCGTCTGGGCTTCATTGATACGGAAATAGGTCGAAAGTTCCATCGGACAGCGCACGCCCGGCGGGATATAGACGAAGGACCCATCCGAGAAAACGGCGGAATTGAGCGTCGCATAATAGTTGTCCGACGTCGGCACGACCGAACCGAGGTACTTCTTCACCAGTTCAGGGTGGTTCCGCACCGCTTCGGAGAAGGGGCAGAAGATCACGCCGACTTCGGCAAGTTTTTCCTTGAAGGTCGTGACGACTGAAACACTATCAAAGACAGCATCGACGGCGACGCCCGCCAACATCTGCTGTTCGACAAGCGGAATGCCGAGTTTCTTGTAGGTCTCCAGCAGTTTTGGGTCGACCTCATCGAGGCTTGCCAGCTTCGCCTTCTGTTTGGGCGCCGAATAATAATAGGCATTCTGGAAGTCGATGGGCGGATAGCTGACCTTTGCCCAGGTCGGCTCTTCCATCGTCAACCAACGGCGATAAGCCTCAAGGCGCCATTCCAGCATCCATTCGGGCTCTTCCTTCTTCGCCGAGATGTAGCGAATGGTGTCTTCGCTGAGACCAATAGGCGCGCGCTCGGACTCGATGTCCGTCGAGAAACCATATTTGTATTTCTCGCCAGCAACCTTATCGACCGTTTCAACGGTTTCGCGCACCGCTGCCATATCAACGCTCCACTTCTGCAAATGCGGGTGTATTCGCACTTGCCGTCTTACTCTGAACCTTGCCTTGCGCGCGCTTCCAGACACGCGCCCAGCTTGTGACAAGCCGATCGATTTCGTCTCTGGTGTTTTCTGCGCCAAGACTGACACGGATGGCTGCCTTGGCCAGCGTTTCGTCCACGCCCATCGCCTCCAAAACATGCGAACGCGCCACCTTGCCGGACGAACAGGCAGAGCCCGAACTGACGGCGAAACCATCCAGATCAAGCACCATCAGCAATGTGCTGGCGTCGAGGCCTCTCGCGGCAAAAAGGCTCGTATTGGGAAGACGTTCCGCATCATGGCCGAAGATCACGATATCGGGGGTTACTTCACGGAGCTTCCGCTCCAGATCGTCCCGAAGGGCCTCGATTTTCGACAAATCCTCCTGCGCCATCGCCATTCGTGCCGCAACACCAAAGCCCACAATCGCCGGCACATTTTCAGTACCTGCACGTCGGCGCTTTTCCTGTCCGCCGCCACGCATCATTGGCTCGACGGCAAGTCCTTCATGCAGGACCAGTGCACCAATGCCTTGCGGAGCGCCGAATTTGTGCCCGGAAATGAGCAGCATGTCGGCGCCGAGCGCCTTGAAATCAATTTTCAGGCGACCGACGGCCTGAATGGCATCGGTGAGGAAGATCGCACCCTGCGCGCGCGCGATTTCCGCCACCTTATCCACTGGCTGGATCACGCCGGTCTCGTTATTTGCGACCATCACGGCGACAAGGGGCGTCCCAGGAAGAGCGACAAGAGCTTCAAGTGCCTCAATGTCGATTACGCCGTTTGGCAACACGGGGACAATATCCACTGGCAGGCCGGAAGCAGCGGCGGAGGCACGGATGCAATCATGTTCGATGGCTGAAACCACGAGCCGGTCAACGCCCAGCGAGGTCTTTGCGATGTGGATCGCCAGATTGGCGGCTTCGGTGCCGCCGCTCGTGAAAATGACTTCCTCGGGCTTTGCATTGACCAGCGTGGCGACGCTTGTCCTCGCCTCTTCGATCAGTGCGTGCGCGGCACGGCCTTCGTGATGGACGGAGGACGGATTGCCCGTGAGCGTCAGCGCACGCGCCACAGCTGCGGCGGCTTCGGGATGAACCGGAGCCGTTGCATTGTGATCCATATACGCGCGCGTCGTCATTCAGAGCCCAGCCTTTCGCTAGTAGAAGTAATCAGTCAGCCGCTGTGGCTGTGAGAGATTTGTCCATCAGATCCGGCGATTTCGCCACGCGGCCGTTGATCACGTCGCCAAGCGAAACACCATTGAGGAAGCCCTGAATCTGGTAACTCAGACCTTCCCAGAGATCGTGGGTAATGCAGCGACTGGATGACGACCCCATGCAACCCTTGGGGGAACCGACTTCGCATCTTGTGGCCTTGATCGGCTCATCGACAGCGAGGATAACGTCTGAAATGCGGATATTGTCGGCCGGGCGAGCCAGAAGATAGCCACCGCCGGGTCCGCGCACGCTTTTCACGAGATCGCCGCGACGCAGTTTGGCGAAAAGCTGTTCCAGATAGGACAGCGAAATTTCCTGACGCTGCGCGATATCGGCCAAAGCCACCGGACGACCTGAGCTAAAACGTGCAAGATCCGCCATGGCCATAACGGCGTAACGCCCTTTTGTGGTAAGTTTCATCAGAGCCTGCTCCTGTCGAATTCAGCTTCTTAGGCACGAAATACACCCAAAAGCCTTGCCTAATCGGCACTTGCCTGTGTTAAAGAACCCTAGCTTCTCTCCGATATGGCGGGAAAAGCTCGACTGCGATGGAATTATTCCTAGTGCAGCAGTCAACTACTTAGCGATGTCTGGCCGAAATTGCCAGAGAAAACGCCAATTTTTTTTGGGTCAATTCCCAATAAATTAGTGGGTTATTGCCTCCGCGCGGCGGAGCGCCTGTAAGGTGAGATAAAAAGAATATGCCCGAAGTCATCTTCAATGGCCCAGCTGGCCGTATCGAAGGCCGCTACCACCACAGCCGCAAGGCAAATTCGCCTATTGCGCTGGTGTTGCACCCCCATCCGCAATTCGGCGGAACCATGAACAACCCCGTGACGCAGACCCTGTTTCAGGATTTCGTGGCGCGCGGGTTTTCGGTGCTTCGGTTCAATTTCCGTGGCGTCGGGCGCAGTCAGGGCGCTTTTGACAGCGGAATCGGGGAATTGTCGGATGCAGCTTCCGCGCTCGACTGGCTGCAGTCGCAGAATTCGGATGCTTCGCAGTGCTGGATCGGCGGATTTTCTTTCGGGGCATGGATCGCCATGCAGGTGCTGATGCGCCGTCCAGAAGTCGAGGGCTTCATCTCAGTCGCCCCGCCCGCCAACATGTATGACTTCACGTTCCTTGCGCCCTGCCCGTCCTCTGGCCTGATCGTCAATGGCAGCGCGGACCAGGTGGCGCCTGCCGCCGACGTACAGAAATTGGTGGATCGTCTGAAAACCCAGAAGGGCATCGTCATCGAGCATTCGGTGATCGAGGGCGCCAACCATTTCTTCGACACGCATCTCGAACAACTGGCGACCGTCACCGGCGCCTATCTCGACAAGCGTCTGGAAGGCCAGCCCGGCCGCGATTGATCAATCGCTACAAGGCCTTATTGTGCGTGCCGCCCGTCATGGGTTCGGGCACGCCGGTGGTCGTCGGCAGGCTCAAGGGGAGACCCTTGAGAGCGCGGACGGCGAGATAGGCAAAGGCCTCGGCCTCAACATCATCGCCGCGCCAGCCGAGATCCTCGGCGGGCAGAACACCACCTTGCAGACGTCGGCTCAGCATCGACATGAGGGTCGGATTGTGGCGACCGCCGCCGCAGACGACGAAGCGGGTCGGCATGCCGGGGATGTGGGCGAGCCCGCGGGCTATGGCCTCGACGGTGAAAGCGGTGAGCGTGGCCGCGCCATCGGGCGCATTCAGATGGTCCACGGGAGCCGACAAGAAAGAAAAGCGGTCGAGCGACTTGGGCGGCGGCGTTTCAAAAAACTCATTATCCATAAGGGCTTGCAGCGCATCGACATCGACCTCGCCCGCTTCGGCGAGCGCGCCGTCCTTGTCCACGGGCTCGCCGGTGTGGCGGAAGGCCCAATCGTCGATGAGGGCGTTGCCGGGGCCGGTGTCGAAGGCGATCAGCGTATCGTCGAGGCCGACATAGGTGACATTGCCGACGTCGCCGATGTTGATGATGGCGATGGCCTCCTTGATGCCCGCCGATTTGACCAGGGCCTGATGATAAAGCGGCACGAGCGGCGCGCCGTGACCGCCAGCGGCGACATCGGCGGAGCGGAAATCATTGACCACATCGATGCCGGTGAGGCGCGCGAGTTCAGCCCCCATGCCGATCTGGACGGTGCGGCGGCGGTCGGGCTGATGCAGCACGGTCTGGCCGTGAAACCCAATGATATCAATGTCTTGAGGGGCGAGCCCCGCCTTCTTCAGAAGCGCGCGAACGGCTTGGGCATGGGCCAGCGTGAGAAGCCTTTCCGCCTCCGCCACCTCGGCGGGCATGGGCTCATCGGGCTCCCAAATCTTCGCCACTTCGAGCGCCGAACGAAGCACGGCACGCTCCTCCGGCGTATAGGGGACGGCGAGCGAGGGACCGGGGACAACCTCGAACAGACCATCGGTTTCGATGATCGCGGCGTCGATACCGTCGAGCGAAGTGCCACTCATTAATCCCAAGGCGCGCATAAAATCATACCATCTCGTTTGGAAGCTCGGAATTTCGTGCTATTTCCTGCAAGCATTCAAGCATATTCCGTGCTTTTTCGAGCCTTTCCTGCAAGAGCAATCGAGACCTGCAAATGACCGAGTTCAAATCCGAGTTCCTGCGCACCATTTCGGCGCGGGGATTTATCCATCAATGTTCCGATGCGGAAGCGCTCGACGCTTATGCCGCAAAAGAGACAGTGACGGCTTATATCGGATTCGACTGCACGGGTCCCTCGCTCCATGTCGGCCACCTGATGGGCATCATGATGCTCCGCCGCCTGCAACAGGCCGGGCACAAGCCCATCGTGCTGATGGGCGGCGGCACGACCAAGGTGGGCGATCCTTCGGGCAAGGACGAGTCGCGGCAAATCCTCACCGAGGACAAGATCGCGGAGAACATGGCCTCCATCAAGACGGCCTTCAGCTCCTTCCTGACCTTCGGCGATGGCCCGACCGACGCCATCATGGTCAATAATGCCGAATGGCTGGACAAGCTCGAATATATTTCGTTCCTGCGCGACTACGGCCGTCATTTCTCCGTGAACAGAATGTTGAGCTTCGACAGCGTGAAGCTGCGGCTCGAACGCGAGCAGAACCTGTCCTTCCTCGAATTCAACTACATGATCCTGCAGGCCTATGACTTCGTGGAACTCGCCACGCGTTATGGCTGCCGCCTGCAGATGGGCGGTTCGGACCAATGGGGCAATATCGTCAACGGCATCGACCTCGGTCGCCGCGCGGCGGGGCTCGATCTTTATGCGGTGACCTGCCCGCTCATCACGACCTCGTCCGGCGCGAAGATGGGCAAGACGGCGAGCGGAGCGGTCTGGCTCAACGCCGACATGCGTTCGCCCTTCGACTACTGGCAATTCTGGCGCAATACGGAAGACGCGGACGTGGGCCGCTTCCTCAAGCTCTTCACCGAATTGCCGATGGACGAGATCGCGCGGCTGGAAAAACTCGAAGGCGCGGAGCTGAACGAAGCGAAGAAAGTGCTGGCGACGGAAGCCACCGCCATGCTGCATGGCCGTGAGGAAGCGGAACGGGCGGCGGGCGCGGCAAGAGCGGCTTTCGAGGAAGGCGCGATGAGTGCCGACCTGCCGACCGTGGAGATCGACGGGGCACTGCTCGACGCGGGGCTCGGCGTCTTGAACGCCTTCGTGACGGCGGGGCTTGTCGCCTCAACGTCGGAAGCCCGGCGTCAGATCAAGGGCGGCGCCTTGCGCGTCAATGATGAGGCGGTGACGGACGACAAGATGATGCTGACGCGGACGGCGCTCAACGACGGCGTGGTGAAGCTGTCGATGGGGAAGAAGCGGCATGTGTTGCTGAAGGGGTGAGGGGCAACCCCACTACCAAACCGATCAGGCTTCCCAGATCTAGTGGATATATCTTTCGCTTGAATGACCCGGACATGTAGTGGCACACTTGGGAACGATTCATGAACTCATGCTTGAATGTCGCCTTTTCCTCAACCAGCAAAGGCATGGGATCGATAGCATAGTTGCAGATGTTACGACGCTAGTCTCTCACACTGAATGAGTTCCTTCCCGCCTAATGCAGAAGAGAAGTTACAATCCGTGCCAAGCAAAAAACCGCTTACGGCGATAGATTTATTCTGTGGAGCTGGTGGTCTGTCCGAGGGATTTAGACAAGCTGGTTTCCATGTACTTGCGGGACAAGACAATGACGAAGCGGCGGGAGCAACATTCGCCGCAACGCACAGAGAGGCAACATTCGTTGGCGGTCCAATTCAGAATGTCCGTCCGCAAGATTTGTTGAAAGCAGCAAATGTAAAAGCCGGCGAAATCGACGTGATTGTCGGGGGGCCACCCTGCCAAGGCTATTCAGTCTACAACCACCAACGCGGATCGAACGATCCTCGCGCAAATTTATTTCGTGACTATCTGCGTATTGTCGACGGCATCAAGCCGAAATGGATTGTGATGGAGAACGTTACAGGCATCACATCGATTGCCGATGGCAAAATTGTGCATGAAATTAGACAGGCAATGAATGCGCTGGGTTATCGTGTTGAAATGCGCATTCTGAAGGCTGAGGAATATGGAATTCCACAAGAACGTCGTCGAGTATTTTTTATAGCAACCAATACCCAAACACCGCTTTTGTTTCCAGAGCCGACACATGGCCCTGGACTTCTACCATTTGTAACGGTGTGGGATGCAATATCCGATCTTCCGACATTGCGAAACGGCGACAAAGGTAGGTCGAACGCCTACGCGAAGACACCTCAAAATGACTATCAGCGCCAATTGCGAGGTGACCGTTTTGTCGTCGAAAATCACGCAGCCCCAAAACTTGCCGCCATCAACGAGGAACGCATGCGCCATATTCCTCCCGGCGGTTCATGGCGTGACATCCCATTCGATTTGTTGCCTAAGGGTATGAAACTTGCCAAGCGGTCTGACCACACCAAGCGCTACGGTCGACCCAAAAAGACCGATCTTGCTTGCACAATTTTGACAAAGTGTGACTTGCATTGGGGCGCCTATATTCACCCAACCCAAGACCGTTCATTTACCGTACGAGAAGCCGCACGTTTACAATCATTTCCAGACGCATTTGTATTTGGTGGAAGCCGAACGGAACAATACGTCCAAGTTGGTAACGCTGTCCCTCCACTACTCGGCAAACGCGTCGCAGAGGCATTGCTGAAAGCTCAACGACAAAAGAGCCCCAAGTCACGAGCCTCATACAATGCGCCAAACCTCCTGGAATCTGACCTTGCCTTTTAAACCTGAAAGTATCGTAGGTGAAATCCTCGGCGAGGTCGCCTATTCCGGAATCGACCCTTCAAAAAACGACCACCTCTGTCCGTTTATCAATAGTCGCTGCTCCAAGCGCAGCACTTCTCTCAAGACTGAACCCTATCCAGTATGCAGCATTTGGAAAGGTCGCGAACACAATCCGATCGACAACCTTATTTGTGTTTGTCCCAAACGATTTTACGCCGCCGACTTTCTCAGTGATGTAATCACAAATTGCTGGCCGGGCGATCCACCTAGAAATCCTCAAATTGCCCATGAAGTCCAAATGAAGGGCTTTGGAAATGTCGACTTTGTCCTGGCCGACGTAGATTCAGATGGAGCGATAGGCCAGTTTCTATCTGTTGAATTACAAGCCATCGATATCACGGGAAGCGTGATGCCTGCGTACTTGGCACTCAGAAACGGGACAGAATTGGACCAACGACCGAGGTACGGATTGAATTGGGATAACGTCTATAAACGTTACATCACACAATTGATCCGCAAAGGCTATTTCCATCACCACTGGAAGACCAAGATAGTCGCAGTGATCCAAGAGCAGATTTACCGCAACATTTTGGAGCGAGCAGACTTCATGCGGTCCAGCAACGTCAAAGACGCTACAGTCAACATCATATTTATGACGTATCGGTTTGAAGATGATTTAAATCGCCCCGGTCAATTTAAGCCCGTGCTCACGACGGTAGAGGGAACAAGTCATTCCGCCCTCTCACAAGCGATCCTTTACAAGGAAGCACCATCGCGAGATCAATTTTGTGATCAAATCAAGCGGTCCCTTATACGTTAAATGATTTCTCGCTTGAGAAGCGGCATGTGTTGCTGAAGGGGTGCGGGCCGAAAAGACGTGGATACGCGGGTCGAGCCCGCGCATGACGGATTGGGTTTTCGCTGAGACGTGAAAGCCCCCCACCCGAAATGCGGGTCGCATTTCGACCTCCCCACAAGGGGGAGGTAAAGACTCGGCGGGAGATTGGTCCACTGGACCAATCCCTGATCCGCCTCACCCCCACAAGGGGGAGGTAAAGACTCGGCGGGAGATTGGTCCACTAGACCAATCCCTGATCCGCCTCACCCCCGGGACAAGCCCGGGGTGACATGCTTTGAGTGACGAGAGAAAGACCCTCACCCAACCCTCTCCCAGAGGGAGAGGGCTTAGAAAATAAAAGGCCTCCTCGTGTTCCGCGAGGAGGCCTTTTGGGGTGCGGCTCGTCTTGATCCGTGAGGGGAAACGAACCGCCTTGGGGTCTCGTGCCCTTGGGGGTTCTTTATTCGGCGGCTTGCGTATTGCCCATTGCGTAAATGGCCGCTTCGCCGCCCGCGCCGTTGATGGCGAGAAGCTGACGGATGCCGTGTTCGGCGATGTCGTCGCCGATCATGCGGTCGCCTTCATCGTGCAACTCTTCCATGTCCACATAAGCGGCATATTGGCCTGACGTGCGTTTGGTGATGATGCCCGCTTTCAGCAGCGTCTTGATGAGGACGCGGAAGATGCTGGTGCTTTCCTGCATGGTGGAACGCAGCTTGCGGTCGGTCATGGCCTCGAGAAGCGCCGACTGGACCCAGCGCCAGTCGAGGCCGATCTTCTCGTAAATAACTTTCTTCTGTTCGGGACCTGTCGAATTGCGCAGGAGCGTCATGAAGACCTCAAGCGCCCAGTCCTCGATCATGTCGCGTTCGGCCTGAGGCAGCTTGGGCACGGTGCGGTCGGCCCAGATCTTGCCGAACTTGTGATGGAAGGCCTCGTCCGTCATGACGAACTGCATGAGCTTCTTCATCAGCGGATCATGCGTCTCGGAATAGAATTTGGCGAAAGTGCCCATCGCGAGGCCCTCGACGATCATCTGCATACCGACGAGTTTCTTCCAGGCCAGCGGTGTCGCGACGATATCGACGAGAAGGTTTTGCAGGACGATGCCGCAAGCGGTCGGCGTACCCCAACGGGTCTTGATATATCTGGCAAAGCCGGTGACGTGGCGGGCTTCCTCGCGCGTCTGGTTGGCGGCATATTCCTGTGCGCCGGGATCGCGGAGGATGTGGCAGAGCGAGGCGGAAAGCGCCAATGCGCCCTGCTCGCCATGCAGGATGGAGGACATGGTCCAGCGCACGGATTCGTTGACGAGGTAAATCTTCTGCGCTTCGTCGAGCTTGTCCGACACGGCCGACTGAAGCTCCAGATTGAAATCCATCGGGACCAGCAGATCCTTGTCGAGGTCCCATTTGTCGTCGAAGTCGATGTATTTCGTGTCGAGCGGGTCCCAGAAATGATCGTGGGTGGCGGAGATGATCTTGTCGAAGGCGGTCGAGCGATTGCCGTAGCGGTCGATCTCCATCATGGCCGGGAAATCGTCAGGCGCGACGGTTTCGTAGGCCGCATCGACGGTCATGTTCGCGTTGCTGGATGTATCTGAACTGCCGGACATCGCTTCTCCTCCCAAATCAGAAATGTCAGTAGGACGAGAATGATATGCGGAGTTCTACTCCGCAATATCTATTCGGCACTCCGCGTTATTTTTTATGGATTTACTTTGCCAGTATCGGGCGCGGCTTCGGGACCTGGCGAAGCGTCGGCGGGATGGCCCCTGGAAGCGGGCGGGGCCACGGGAACGGGGGCTTCGGGCGGCAGGGACGAGCCAAATTCGAAAAGGCGGCGCAGGAAGCCCGGCGCGATGGCCGAGAGCGGATTGACGATAACGCTCGGGTTGTCGATATTTCCCTTCACCGCATAGGTGAAGCCGAAAATGCCCTCGCCTTCGCGACCGATGAGGAGCGGGCCGAGCAGCGGCACCTTGCCCAGCACGGAATTGATCGTATAGGCGGGGACGAGCGTGCCTTCGAGATCGAGCTGATCGGAGACGCGATCGATCTGGCCTTGCATGGTGAGCCCGATGGCGGGACCGGCGACGCGGGCGTCCTCGACATGGATGCGGTGGCCGGTGATGCGGAACGGCAAGACGAGATGATCGAAATAGATGCCGTCGCCCGACAGCGTATCGCTGATGCCGGTGAGCGATCCCAGCGTGAGGATTTTCGCCAGCACCGGCTCATTGATGAGGCGGAACTTGCGGACGTCGATGTTGCCCTTCATCGGCGAGCCGGGCGCCGTATCGTCGATCACGCCATTGGCCGTCATGGCGCCGCCCCTGACGCCATCGGCGAGGTCGAGCGCGCTGAAGATGGCGCCGGCGTCGCCCGACGACATGGAAAATGCGCGCGTCTGTTTTTCGCCCGGCACGATCGAGGCGGTGATCGGAAGGTCGGCGCCGTCCTTGCCCTTGATCGACAAGGAATAGACCCAGTCGTCGACGAGGGAGAAATGCGCTTCGAGATCGGAGAAATGCGTCTTGTTCTGGCCGGTCACATGCTTGATCGTGGCGTTGATGTCGGTGCGGCGGGCGCTGTCGGCGACCATCTCGGGCGTGACGAGACGTGTGGCGGCGGCTTCGGCCTCCGCCGTGTCGCCAGTGCCGGAGACGAAATCATGCAGCAACCCGCTGGCGTCGGCGCGCGGGCCGCTGGCGTCGATCACCAAGGTGCCCGCAGCGTCGCGCGCGCCCTTGAGGATCAGGTCATTGTCGGGGCCAAGCTTGACGACGGGGAGGTCCACCATCATCCAGTCCCACTTCTTGTTCATGTCGAACTTGCCATGCACGTTGGCCTGTGGGCCGGAGAGCTTGAAGTCGCGGAACTGATAGCCGTCCTTGACGAGATCAAGGGCGACATCGAGCGCGACGGGCTTGTCGGCGGCTTTGGTCCAGCCGAGATAGTTCACATTGACGACGGATGGCGTGAGGT
>JBAQNC010000168.1:0-2512 GCA_049303435.1 Parvibaculum sp.
CTCTACTTCGGTTCAGTTGTGGCAGCGACTCTATCGATTGCGGCTCTTGCCAAAACGACATTTGCAATTGCCAGTTATGTGGAACTCGTGGCGACCGTGCTGATTGGGTTGGAACTTTGGCAGTCTCGCCATCCTGACCCAAAGATGATTCCAAAACCGTTAGGGGCACCAAGGTCCGTGCCGGCAGCCAAATCATAGTCAGTGTTATTGCAACTTCATGGAGACTGGTCCCATGGCCGATTCCCTTTTAACTCTTGATGTCCGTCCCATACTGCGCGCCGGAGGTGAGCCTTTTGCTGAAATCATGAAGGCGGTGAGTAGCCTGGAGCCAGGACAGGGTTTGAAGCTCTTTGCGACGTTCCGACCGGTCCCGCTTTTCTCCGTGATGGCAAAGAATGGTTTTGATCACAGAGAGCAAGAGCTATCGGGTGGTGATTGGGAAGTCGTCTTTACCCCGTCATCGGAGAAAGGTTCCAAGGGTGATTTGCCAACGAGCGCCCCGGCAACGCCTCCGCGTCGTGCCCGGGAGGCGGAGAGGGAAATAGATGCTGGCGAAGGTGGTCCCGACGACTGGCCTGCAGCGAGTCTTGTTCTCGACAATCGAGGCCTTCAGCCACCCGAACCAATGGTGCGTACTCTTGAGGCGATTACAGGTCTTTCTACAGGTGACGTGCTTGAGATCTGGAACGATCGTGATCCCCAATTTCTCTATCCCGAACTCGAGGCGCGCGGTCATCAGAGCCACCGTGAAGTTCGCGGTGCCGAGGGCTATCGCATATTGATCCGTAAGGGTGATGTTCGGCAGGGCAAGCTATGAGTGAACTCACAGAGAGTGCGCTTCGAGAGGCGCTCAAAGATGTTTTTGATCCAGAGCTTGGCTTTAACATTGTTGATCTGGGTCTGGTCTATGGGATTGCGATCAACGGTGGCGCCGTAGTGGTGAATATGACCTTGACGACTCCCGGTTGCCCGGCCTCGGAAATTATTCAAGGTGGCGTATATCAAAGGATTTGGTTCATCGACGATGTGAGCGATGTGGAGGTGAAGCTCGTCTGGGACCCACCATGGAGCGCTGACTTAATGAGCCCGGTAGCCAAAGAGCACTTTGGAATTGCAACATGAGCGCCGCCGGCAAGACGGACATCATTCGCGAACTCAACAGCCTCTTTATTCGTGCTCTCAAGTGCTTGGGAGAAGCAGGAGAGTCTGATGCTGCTTGTCGGTTAGCGGCTATGGGTTGGTCGCTGTTGTCGCCAAGTCAGGCCGCCGAAGCGCAACGTCTTAACGGTGTCCTGCATTATCTAACACACCCAGTTGTTTCAGAAAGAAGGAGAAGCGCAATGAGTAATAGCGATAACTTGGATGTACGTAACTTGATCCCGGCCCAGAGGCATAGCCTCATTTTCGAGACGTGGGATAAGCTCGAACCGGGAAAGAGCTTCGTACTTGTAAACGATCATGATCCGAAGCCGCTCTACTATCAATTTGATGCTGAACATTCAGGGCAGTTCACCTGGGACTATCTTGAATCTGGCCCAGAGACGTGGCGCGTGCGAATTGGGCGAAAGGCCGTAGCATAGAAGCCCAAATTTTGGCACGGTGAGGCACTTGCTTGTGCTGATCCGTGCCGTTTCGCCTCTTCAACGTACGATCAGTGAAGTTTGGGGTGGGTCACAAATCTACGTTGGGTCATGACGGGGGCAAACATAGCGATTGAGTCTCTTGCTCAGATAGGGGCAAGAATCGAGGGTCAAACTTTCAAGATCGAAAGCCTCGGCTTGTCGGGATTCGAGAGCTATCGGTTGCCAGGGGACAATTCAAGTTCGCTCAGGATCGACTTCAAAAGCGGTACAATGCGTTGAATTTCATTTCGATGAATAGATGACAACGATCTCAACAAGTCCTCACCAGTAGACGTAAGCGACACGACAATTCGACGGCGATCTATCGGATCTGCGCGCCGTATCAGGTGCCCGCTTGCCTCTAAACGATCAACAAGACCTGTAGCGCTGTGTGGATGTATTGCCAGTCTTTCGGCAAGTTCGCCAACAGTTACATCTGCCGCATTTGGAAAACCTTTTATAGCCAAGAGCGCCTGATGCTGTTGTGGCGCAAGGCCTGCTTGTTGGGCAGCTTGTTTGCTAAAGACCAAAAATTTCGCAAGCAAATACCTAAATTCGGCCAGATGCTGATAGTCCCGTAAAGTTAAGTCCTTCGACGATTTTGCCTTGGAGGTCTTTTTTTTTCTTTCTTCGGTCATCATTGCCTCGCATCTAATTATATCGTAATACGATACAAATTGCTTGTCTGGACTCTTTCGATGATATCTCATGAATAATCTACCCAGGGTACCCTATAGAAAGCCCGATCTGCGCGATTTTACGGCTGATCGCCGACTTCTGATGCTTTCAAGCATGGCTCTGGTGACAGGGACCTGTGGCGCGGCGGCGGCTTGGGGACTGATAAAGCTGATAGCGCTTGTCACCAACTTTGCTTATTTCCACAAATTTTC
>JBAQNC010000169.1:0-10890 GCA_049303435.1 Parvibaculum sp.
GTCCATTGCAGCCATTGCAGCCGCCATGTCGTCCTGATCGATTTCGTCTGCTGTAGCCATAACTATCGGGACCTATTGAACGATTACTTCACGGAAGAGAATGTCTGTAACGACGGGTGGCTGAATAGCGAGATTGATGCGTCGCATCAGCTCTTCCTTCACCCGCAGCATGCCCGCAGAACCCTGAACATCTTCAGGACGCAGCTCGCGCAGGAACATCTGGAAGGCATCGAGGATTCGAGGCATTTCGGCATCAAGGCGCTTGGCGGCTTCCGCGTCGGTGATCTGCAGCGTCACTTTCATTTTCAGAAAATGCTGAGGCGCTTCGCCGCTCAAATTCACGAGGAAATCCGGCAGATCGTAAAAGACCGGTTCAACGACAACATGCTCTTCTTCATGAGCGGCTTCGCCACCGCCGAGCAGACCTGACATGTAAACGCCAACACCTGCCCCGATCAGAACGAATAAAGGCAAGGCGATATAAAGAACCAGAACCTTGCCGCTCAGCTTGCGCTTGGCCGGTGCGCCTTCGCCTGCTTCCTCGTCAGTGTCGTCTACGTCATTTGAAGACATTTGAAGTGCCCACCTTGCCCACCGGATGCCCCCGGCTCATCACAAATGCACCGACACGTGCGAGAGATACATATGTCGGAAGCGCATTCGAATATTTGCTGATTTTAGTTAATGAAGCGTTTCGGAAGCCCGAGATATGCGGCAATTCCTGCCCGGTAATCCCTGCCTTGAGGCAAGGAACTTCGGCAAGAAAATCAACTTAATCCCTTGAATTAGTTGAAATTTTCATGTGGCACAGGCCCTGCACTAACACTTGCGGGCGGAAAGCCGCTCGATTGAATGCTCAAAACCAAGATGGTTTCCAGATGGACAACGCACTTCTCATAGGCCTTTCACGCCAGTCCGCCATGATGCGGGAAATGTCCACGGTCGCAAACAATCTCGCGAACATGAACACCACGGCCTACAAGTCAGAAAGCGCTCTGTTTGATGAATACCTGATGCCGGTGGCGCAGGAAAACAGCCCGGAGAAAACACTATCTTTCGTTCAGGACTACGGTCAATTCCGTAACATGACCGATGGCGAACTGAAATCCACGGGCAATCCTCTTGATGTCGCCATTTCGGGCGAAGGTTTCTTCAAGGTCCAGGCGCCGAATGGCGCCGCATATACGCGCAACGGTCATTTCCAGCTCGACGATCAGGGCCAACTGGTCACATCGCAGGGCTACCCCGTCCTGACGGGTGCTGGCACGACCGTCACCTTCTCGAACGACGAAGGCCAGATTTCAATTGCCAGCGATGGCACGATCTCAACTGATCGCGGCCAGCGCGGCAAACTCAGCGTTGTGAGCTTCGCCAATCTGCAAGACATGAAGGCGGAGGGAAATTCGACCTATTCCACGACGCAAACCGAAAACCCCGTCACCAATCCGCAATTCGTGCAGGGCTCGCTTGAAGGTTCCAACGTCAACGCCATTGCCGAAATGACCAACATGATCGATGTGCAGCGCTCCTACATCAGCGCCGCCAAACTGGTTCAGGCCGCAGATGATATGCGCCGCCAAGCCATTTCACAGATCGCCGCGCCCGTCTAACCAGCTTCAACCAATTTGTAATTTTACGACTTAACAGGCCAGGGAACAAATCAATGCAGTCGCTCAGCATCGCCGCCACAGGCATGATGGCCCAACAGCTCAACGTCGAAGTTATCTCCAATAACATCGCCAACATGAGCACCTCGGGCTTCAAGCGTCAGCGCGCCGAGTTTCAGGACTTGCTCTATCAAAACCTGCGCCGCGTCGGCACCAACTCATCCGACAGCGGCACGATCGTTCCATCGGGCATCCAGATCGGTCTTGGCGTCAAGACGGGTTCGGTCTATCGCGTCATGACTCAGGGCGACATGAACAACACCGGCAACAAACTGGATATGGCCATTCAGGGTCGCGGCTATTTTCGCGTCCAGATGCCAAGCGGCACGGATGCCTATACACGCGCCGGTAACTTTCAGCTGAGCCCTGACGGCCAGATCGTTACCTCTGACGGCTATACGGTCGCACCGGGGATTACCATTCCCTCCACCGCTACAGACATCACCATCAGCAAGGACGGTCAGGTCCAGGCCACAATTCCCGGCCAGACCGCGCCGCAAGTCGTCGGCCAGCTTGAACTGTCTAACTTTCAGAACGAATCCGGCCTTGAAGCGCAGGGCGACAATCTGTTTATCGAAACGGCCGCCAGCGGTTCGCCCTCGACGGGCGCCCCGGCCTCGACTGGCTTCGGCGGCCTTCAGCAGGGCTTCCTCGAAACCTCGAACGTCAATGCCGTGACGGAAATCTCGGACCTCATCACCGCCCAGCGCGCCTATGAGATGAACGCGAAGATCATCACGGCATCCGATGAGATGATGTCTGTAACATCGAACCTGAAATAACGCAGGCCTGAAGGGAATTTAAGATATGAACATTCGTTCAAGCCTGTTCGCTCTCATTGCGATTTCCGGCATCGCCGCCATCGGCTCGAACGGGGCCGACGCCGCCGAACTTCATGCCTCAACAG
Organism: Parvibaculum sp.; assembly: GCA_049303435.1. Classification (GTDB taxonomy): domain Bacteria; phylum Pseudomonadota; class Alphaproteobacteria; order Parvibaculales; family Parvibaculaceae; genus Parvibaculum. The sequence goes on from JBAQNC010000169.1 coordinate 2,575, forward strand.
TCATCACTGGCGATGTTGTGACACTCGGCGACCTGTTCGACAATGCGGGCGACGCCAGCAATGTGGTTGTAGCCGCAGCCCCCGCCCCCGGCGAGACGAATGAGATTTCAGTCTCCCGCATCGCGCTTGCCGCCCGTCGCAATGGTCTTGCCTGGTACAATACGACCGGCCTCAGCCATGTGTCGGTCACGCGCAACGGCGTTGCTATTCCAGAAACCGCCGTCTCCGAAGCCATTTCCGCTGCGATCATCGAAAAATCCCCGTCACTTCTCGCCAACACCACACTCCAGGTCGATTTTGTCAACGGCAACGCCGACATTGAAGTGAGCGGCGAAGACAAGCAGACCGTCAAGGTCGAACAGATCGCCTTCAATCCGCGCAATGGTGCTTTCGAAGCCCTTCTGCGCGCGCCAGCGAATGACCCGGCAGCGGCGCTGCACCGCATATCCGGTCGCGCCTACCCGATCACGGAAGTTCCGGTCCTCGCCCATAATGTGGCCCCCGGCGACGTCGTGCGTGCAGGCGATGTCCAGTGGATCCGGCTGCCCTCCACCCGTGTCAGTAACAATATCGTGACGACGGAAGCAGGCCTTGTCGGCATGTCGCCGCGTTATCCTGTACGGGGCGGTGAGCCGATCCGCGCCAGCGATATGCAGCAGCCGATCGTCGTTGCAAAAGGCGCAATGGTCGACATGAACTATGTCTCCGGCGCCCTGACACTCATCGCCCGCGGTCGCGCCCTGGAAAGCGGCGCCATCGGCGACACCATCGACATCATGAACCCACGTTCAAACCGCACGGTGCAGGGAACAATCGAAAGCCCCAACTCGGTGCGTATCAACGCAATGGGCGCGCCGCGCGCCCAGACGTTGAGCATGCAACAGACCAACGACATCAAATCCTGAATTTCAGAAATCCTGCCAACACACCACTTGCGTTCAGTTTAAAGAGGCTTCCATGTTGTTCCGCCGCGTTCTCGGTCTTATCGCCACAACCACCCTCGCCGCTTCGCTCGGCGCCTGTGGCTCCCTGGACCGCATCGAAAACATCGGCAAGCCGCCGACGCTCGCGCCCATTTCCAATCCGACGCAAGCGCCGGGCTACCAGCCGGTCAGCATGCCCATGCCTGCGCCCGAACATATTGTCTATCAGCCCAATTCTCTCTGGCGTTCAGGCTCGCGCGCCTTCTTCCGCGATCAGCGCGCCGCCCGTATTGGCGACATCCTGACGGTCATCATCAACATCTCCGACAGCGCCAAGGTGGATAACGCCACCAAGCGCTCGCGCACGAACTCCGAGAGCGCGGCCCTGCCAAACTTCCTCGGGCTTGAATCGAACCTCAAGCACGTACTGCCCAACGCTGTGGATCCGACCGCTCTGGTCGACGCCACGTCAGGCGGTTCAAGCGCGGGCACAGGTACTGTCGACCGTAAGGAAAGCGTGGAACTGACAGTTGCAGCCGTCGTCACTCAGGTGCTGCCCAATGGCAATCTCGTCATCGAGGGTCGTCAGGAAGTGCGTGTGAATTTCGAAGTCCGCGAGTTGATGATCTCCGGTATCGTGCGACCTGAAGACATTTCCAGCACCAACACGATCAAACATACCCAGATCGCCGAAGCCCGCATCTCCTACGGTGGCCGCGGCCAGATCACCGACGTACAGCAGCCGCGCTATGGTCAGCAGCTCTTCGATGTGGTCATGCCGTTCTAAACCAAATTCCCGGGGTGGGATGGGCCCGAAGCTCCCAAAGGCTTCGGAAAAGCAAAACGCGGTCCCTTCACAGGGACCGCGTTTTCATATTTGCGGAATCCGTCAATGCGATAATCAGTCGTCGCGATAGACGCGTTCGCGCCGCTCATGACGCTCCTGAGCTTCAATCGACAGAGTAGCGATGGGGCGGGCGTCGAGCCGCTTCAGACTGATCGGCTCGCCCGTTTCTTCGCAATAACCGTAAGTGCCTTCTTCGACGCGACGAAGCGCAGCATCGATCTTGGAGACGAGCTTGCGCTGGCGATCACGTGTTCGAAGTTCGAGAGAACGTTCGGTCTCCGTGGACGCACGGTCGGCAAGATCGGGATGATGCGCTGTTTCTTCCTGAAGATGTTGAAGCGTTTCCTTGTTCTCGACAAGAATGTCTTCTTTCCACTGCTCAAGCTTTCGGCGGAAATACTCACGCTGCCGCTTGTTCATAAACGGCTCATCGTCAGAAGGTTTGTAACCTTTAGGCAACCGAACAACCATAGGTGCTCTACTCTCCAGCGACCGCCCTGCCAGGCAGGGGCCTTACAGAAAACGCGCGGAGTATAGGGAGAGGAATTCAGATTCTCAACTATTCTGGCTCGAATAGAGGAAATCGAGTTAAGCAATTGAAATGCATAAGTATTTTTGGCCACTAACCGGCCTGAGAACCTGAATTCCAGCTTGAATTCTGCCGGACGGAGGCCGACAGGTCAGGATTCGGAATAGGTCCCGAACTTTGCCAGTTCAACCCGGGCGCGCAATTCGATGTGGTCGAGAATGTCGGCAAGGCGCGGATCGCTGACCTGCGCCTGATGACTCTCCACCACGCTCAGCAAGCGTGTGAGCTTGCCCCTTGGAATCTGGCCACCGAGAATGGAGAGCTTTATGTCATCCAGAATATCGAGCATTTGCTCGCCACGCGCGACCGCGCGACGAGGACTCGAAGTCGCGTCTTCAAGACCACCGCTCTCCTGCAAAGCCAAAAGACTATCGACAGCGGCCAGAGAAGAAGCCGCGCCAAGACCGGCAACGCCGCGCCCTCCCTCAGCCTGATCGACGGCAAAACCCGACCCCATGCTGCGCGACGAAACCGCTCGCTTGCCTGATGTCGATCCAATCTGGCGACTTGCGCCAACCTTCATTGTATTGCCCCTTACTGAAGCCGAAAATTCAAGCGCCGCTTCAAGTCTCGATAGAATGCGCGACAACCGTTAAGGCCGCGTTAAGCCTAAAAATCCGTGTCGGTAGAATTTGCCGGGCATGTCCGCGATAGTCGGAAAGACCTGCCCGTCCAACGTCTCAGCGCTCAACGGCTTTCCGGTACGCACACAAATTAGACAACAAAATCAACGACCTAGAGATCGCACCCAAATCCGGCAGCGATGGCACAGGTTTCGCTTATCAAGGCTCGTATCAATCTGCGACCAGACGGGTTTTGTATGTTCAGGCACTTTGCCACCCTCCTCCGGCCTCTTGTCCAACTCACCGCGACCATTCTTGCGTTGACGATTGCCCTGGCCCAACCGGCCTCTGCGGCATCGCGCATCAAGGATATCGTTGATGTTGAGGGCATCCGCGACAACCTGCTGGTCGGCTATGGTCTCGTCGTCGGTCTTAACGGCACAGGCGACACGCTGCGCAATGCGCCCTTCACCCAGCAGAGCCTGACATCCATGCTGGAACGCCTGGGCGTCAACACACGCGGCAGCCAGATCAAGACCGCCAATGTCGCCGCCGTCATGGTCACGGCAAGCCTGCCGCCCTTCTCCTCGCAGGGCACCCGCATCGACATCAATGTCAGCGCACTTGGCGACTCCACCAACCTGCAAGGCGGCGTCCTGCTCGTCACGCCCCTGATGGGCGCCGACGGCCAGGTCTATGCTGTCGCGCAAGGCTCGGTCGCCACGGGTGGTTTCTCGGCCAAAGGCGAAGGCGCTTCAGTCGTCCGCGGCGTGCCCACCAATGGTCGCATCGCCAACGGCGCCATCGTCGAACGCGAAATCGACTTCAAACTTGCCGACCTGACGACGCTCCGCCTGTCGCTCCGCAACCCGGACCTCACAACGGCGGTCCGCGTTGCCAATGCCATCAACACTTTTCTCGGCACATCCGCCGCCATGGCAGACAACCCCACGACGGTGCAGCTCGACGTCCCTATCCGCTACCATAGCAATGTCGTGAAGCTGTTGACGGACATCGAGCAGCTGCGTGTGGAGCCCGATCTGCCCGCCCGCGTCGTCATCGACGAAAGCTCCGGCATTATTGTAATGGGCGCGGATGTTCGCGTCAGCAAAGTAGCGATTGCACAGGGCAACCTCACGATCAGTGTCACCGAGACACCGCAGGTGAGCCAGCCCAATCCTTTCGCCACCAACGGCCAGACCGTTGTCGTGCCGCGCACGGCGGTGAATGTGGACGAGGAAAAGGGCCGGAGGCTTGCCCTTGTCGATGGCAGCATAAGCCTGAAGGAACTGGTCGACGGCCTGAACGCCCTCGGCGTCAATCCCCGCGACATGATCAGCATTCTGCAAGCGATCAAGGCCGCAGGCGCGCTGCAAGCTGAAATTGAGGTGATGTGATGACCGTTGCAATGGCCGCCCTGTCACAACCCTATATTCATACGCCCCTGCAAGGCGCAAAAGCACATCCTGATGCCCGCGCCTGGGCGACAGCTCAGGACTTCGAAGCCCAGTTTCTCTCGACGATGGCCCAGACCATGTTCGAAGGCGTGAAGACCGACAAGACCTTTGGCGGCGGCCCCGGCGAGGATACGTTTCGTTCCATGCTGGTCGAACAATATGGACAGCAAATGGCGAAGTCCGGCGGCATCGGCATTGCCGACAAGATTTACGGCGAAATTCTCAAGCTTCAGGAAACCTCAAGATGAGCACGTCCCGGCAATCCGCAGCTGATTTGACGCCGACCGAACTTGTCGAGCGTGTCCTGAATGTGAGCCAGCAACTGACCGACATCATTCGCCGCGAGACCGAGTTTCTCGAAACCAATCAACCGCTTCAAATCGGCGAGCTGCAGGAAGAAAAAATCCGTCTGTCGAACGAATATGCAATGGACATTCAGGCGATCAGCCTCCGCAAGGAACTCATTGATCGCGCCCCGGCCGAAAAGATCGGCCGCCTCAAGGTCGCCATGTCCACGCTCAACGAGGCCCTTGAGCGCAACGGGTTGATTTTGAGCGCTGTCAAATCCGTATCCGAACGGATTCTGAAGTCGGTCGCGGAAAGCGTTAACGAACACACCGCGCCTTCGCTTGGCTATGGCCGCAATGCCACCATGACAAACAACAACACCAGCCGCGGCGCGGCCATCACACTCGATAGCCGAGTTTAACGGCAATCAACTACGCAATATCAGACAGATAGAAATTAACCATTTGCTAACCCTGTTTGAAGAAGGTGAGCATATTGGGCAAAGACAGGGGCAACGCTATGGGCATGTCAGCGGCAAAGGCCACACGCGACAATTCCGAAAAGATCGACAGGATTTTGAACGGCGCCGTGGAACTGCAATCCAATGGCTTTACTGCCGAAGCTGAAGACATCTACCGCAAGATATTGCAGAAATTTCCAAATCATCCCGGCACGCTCCGCCTCATGGCGGTGCTCACCCATCTGAACGGCAAGAATACGAGTGAAGCCATCAAACTGCTCAAGGAAGCATTGAAGGCCGATCCCAATTTTGCGCTCGCCCACAAGAATCTTGGATATCTGTTCGCCCTTGAGGGCCGCAACGACGAAGCGATCTTCCATTTTGGTGAAACGGCCAGACGCGATCCCCGCGATATCGAGTGCCGCCTGGAAATGGCGCGGCTCCATGACATCGAAAAGCAGCCCGCCGACGCCTTGGCGCTCTATCGTGAAATCGTCAAGATTGCACCCAAGGACGCCCGCGCCTATCGCGGCATCTGCAATATCCAGAGCGAAATCCCCAAACACGAATCCGCAAACGGCGAATGGGAAGAAGCCGCAGACGCAATGCGAACCGCCCTGCGCCTCGCCCCCGACGACTACACCACTGCGATCCATGCGGCCGTCAAACTCGCGAAACTCGAACAGATTGACGATGCGCGCGCCGCATTCAAGCGCGCCAGCGAACTCGATCCGATGGCGACAGACCCGATTTTCCTTCTCGGCAATCTCGAACGCGAACAAAAGAATCCACAGCTGGCGGTCGATCTCTATTCCAGGACCATCGAACTCAAGCCCGACCACGCATTCGCCTATAGCAACCTCTGCGTCACACTGGCTGAAAACGCCGTATTTGAAGATGCGATCGAATGCGGCAAGATGGCCATCCAGCTTCAGCCGAAGCTGCGGGAAGCCTATCTGAATTTGGCATCCGCCTATCAGAATGCCTGCCGTGTCGAAGAAGCGCTTGAGGTCTATCAAAAGGCGGCGGCTCTCGAAAACAAGCACGACCCGAAGCTCCTCTGGAACATTGCCCTCTGCCTGCTCTCTGTAGGTCGCATCGAAGAAGGCTGGGATCTCTATGGTTTTGGCTTCGAAAGCGGTCAGCGCAAACCATTCCGTCCCTTCCCCGGCCTGATCTGGCAGGGTGAGAACCTCTCCGACAAGACGATCATGATCACGCGCGAGCAGGGAATTGGCGACGACATTCGTTTTTCTACCTGCTTCCATGAAATCGCCGCCGAAGCCAGGCACGTCATCATAGAAACGGATGAACGCCTCGTTCCGATCTATCAGCGCACATGGCCAAACGCTCTGGTGCGCAAGGAGCTGAACCGGTCGACAGGTTTGCAGAACCTGCCCGAAGACGAAATTGATTTCGATCTCACGGCGCCTGCGGGATTGATCGCTTCCATGCGTCGCCGTTCGCTCGATGCCTTTCCCGACAACCGATCCAACCTTGTTGCGGACCCGGAAAGGCGTAAAGCTGCCAGAGAATGGCTCGACAGTCTTGGCGATGGCCCCAAGATCGGCCTCACCTGGCGTTCAGGCATCCGCGAAAGCCTGCGCGATATCATGACCGTCCCACCTGCCGAATGGCTGAACTTTCTCGCCGACAAGAATGCCAACCTCGTTTGTCTGCAGCATGGGCAGCCCGCCGAGGAAATTGCCAAGGCCGAAAAGGAATTCGGCGTCACCATCCATCAGATGCCCGATCTCGACACGCACAACGATCTGGACGGCACAGCCGCCCTCACGGCAGAACTTGATTGCGTCACAGGCCTCTGGAACGCGGCAACGGAGATGGCTGGCGCGTTGGGGGTACCCGGCGTCATCTATATGCACGCAAGGCATCAGGCCCAGCTTGGCTCTGGCCGCCTGCCCTGGCACCCCAGCCTCGACATCATCTCGGTGGTGCCCGGCTTTGACCACAAGCAACTGCTCGATGACCTAGCCGAGGGCATTTCAAGACGCCTTGGTTACTGAATTCTGCTTCTCAAACGAAATTTCTTTGACATTTGATGGCCGGAGCGGCAGACGCCCTCCGGCCTTTTTCTTTGCCTGAAATCGGCAGCTTATCCCTAGGAAAAAAATACCGGAACAGGCAGCATTTACCATCTTCCCGGCGCCGTTGCCATTATAACCCATTGATTTTCATAGGAAAAATATCTGGCACGCTCCCTGCAAATCTACCGACAGACATTGGTGTCTTAAGGAGCCCGATTAAATGTACGGCAGATGCAAACCAACTCTGATATCCCCGGTCGAGGTTCCAGCGGAAACAGAATTGGAAAAAAACGTCACCTGCGTTTACCAGGAATTAAGCATTAATTTTCAGTATGAGAGCGAAGCCGGGTTGCAACACGCCGGCATGACCCCGGAGGGTTATTAATATGGCTGATGTGGTTCTTTCAGGCGCAATGCGCTCCAATCTGCTGAGCATGCAGAACACAGCAAGATTGCTCGATCAGACGCAGCAACGCGTCGCAACTGGCCTCAAGGTCAATTCAGCGATCGACAATCCGCAGTCGTTCTTCACCGCTCAGGGTCTCGACAACCGGGCCTCTGATCTGAGCACACTGCTCGACAGCATGGGCCTCGCCGTCCAGACGCTCAAGGCAGCAAGCCAGGGCATCGACGCCATCCAGAAACTGGTGCAGCAGGCAAAGGCCACTGCCATTCAGGCGCTGCAAACGACGATTACGCCGTCGACCAACTCGCAGGCTTTCACGCCAACGAATTTCAGCGGCGCAACCGCGACCATGATCATTCAGATCGGTACGGGAGTTCCAACGACAGTTACGCTGTCTACCGACATCGCCTCGGTCGGCGCGCTCCAGGCCGCCCTCACCTCGGCTGGCGTCAGCGGCGTCTCGGTGACAAGCGTGAGCGGCAAGATCCAGTTCTCCAATGCTGAAGGCCAGGACTTCACGGTCTCGGGTACAGCAGTCGGCGGCCTGATCGCCACAAGCGTGACAGCGAACAACGGCATCAACCGCAACGCTCAGGTTGACACCTACAACGCCCTGCTCGCCCAGATCGACCAACTGGCCTCCGATGCAAGCTTCAACGGCATCAACCTGCTGCAGAACGGCACCGAGCTTGTTGTGAACTTCAACGAGCGCCAGTCCTCGCAGCTCGACATCAAGGG
>JBAQNC010000170.1:0-1833 GCA_049303435.1 Parvibaculum sp.
GTCATCTGCCATCGCAGGCATACTCATCGCCACAAGAGCCCCTGCCACCCCTGCGATCATCCCCAATTTCCGCTTCAGCATAATGCCCCCATATTTGGACGCTCGCGACCTAACCGTAAAACCCACCACAATAACCGATGCGATCATCGCAACGTCGCGAATAGAAGCGCTGCAAGGATCCCCGCAATTGGCAAGGTCAGAAGCCAGGACAATGCGATACCGCCGACAATCGACCAATGCGCATTACCCTTCACAGCACCAAGGCCAAACAGGCTGCTGACGGCGACGTGGGTCGTGGAAACCGGGAGACCGAGCCTTGAGGCGACGATCACGAGAAAACTCGTCACGAGATTGGCGATCGTTCCTTCCGCCTCATCAAATGACAGAATACGAGATGACATCGTCTCGGCAATTTTGCGGGAATGCAAAAGACCGCCGATGGCCATCGCAACGGCGATAATGAAGATGTTGAGTTTCAGATCGAATGCTTGAGAAAGCATGGCGATGCCGACAATCTTGGGCGTGTCGTTGGTCCCGCGCGCAAAGCTGACAGCACCCGCGCTCAGGAAGTGCAGCTTTCGCAAGATTGGGCCGAGTTCAATCTTCAAGGTAGGGGCAGCGACGGAACCTGGCATGCAGGAAATCGTATCGCCCTGCACGACAACAAGTTCGCGATTCGTTGACAACGTGGCGTCGGAATGCGACGTGCCGGCAAGCAATGGCGCCTCAACAGCGCTGACACAAACACAACTCGTTTGAGTAAGTCCCAATCGCCGCGCAACCATTCTCAAGAGGGGGAAGAGCAACAAGATCAACGCAATCGCGAGGAGCGGACTCACCGCCAAGGGCAGAAGAAATTTGCCTTCCAGAACATGGAAATCGACGCTCGACCCTGAATTGAAGAGAGCAGCACCCACCAGAGCGCCCGTCAAGGCATGGGTCGTTGAAATGGGGATACCAAACAGCGCGGTCAGAAATACCGTAATGGCCGCACCAAGCGCCACCGACACCATAAAGGCAGGGTCGGACAGAACCGCGTCAGGCACGAGCCCCGCGCCACTGAAAGTCTTCACGAGCGCTTCGGCGAAAACGCCCGCGAATAGAGAGCCCGCCAGCGTCGTCAGCACCGCCCAGAGCAACGCCGTTCGATAGCTGCTCGCACCGCCGCCATAGAGGGTCGCAACCCCTTTGAAGCTATCATTAGCGCCATTCGCATAAGCGATGGCGACGACGACCAGAAAGACGACAAACTCCATCAGCAGCACACCTCATCCGGACCACAGGCCGGTGCGAGCTCTTCCGTGGTCACAGCGTAGTCCAGACCCTTTGTCACCCGAGGATGCCGGGTTGACGTCTGACCACATTCAAAAATGCCGGCTTCTTCAAGCGGGATGTCAATGCGAGGCGGTACCGCAATGGTTTGCGCACCGTATGGCTCGCATGTCAGAATTTTAAAGGTCTTGTCACAAACCGCGACCGGAACACCGCGACGAAACACATGGCCATCATCGTCGCGCACTTCGCTCCATGGACCGGGATATATCACTGCCTGATTTCGTTCGAGACAAGGACCTTCCTTGCCCTTGTAGGCCGTCACGGTCACTGAGCGAAATTCAATCCCCTCGACAACACGCCAAGGGATGTCGTCGCGCTTCTCAATGCAAATGCCGTAGAACCCAGCTTTTTCGAAAGCTTCAAGAAAAGTTCGTTCCTGAAAGGCGCCAGAAATACAGCCTGACCAAAGCTCTGCGTCGGCCCTCAGGTGTTCCGGCACTTCTTCGTCGCTGACAATATCTGAAATCGCGACGCGGCCACCGGGCTTAAGAACGCGTA
>JBAQNC010000171.1:0-3865 GCA_049303435.1 Parvibaculum sp.
TTGACGGCAGCAGCATTTCGTCCATCGCGGCCTCCGAAAGTGAACGCACTATGTGCCATCCCCGCATGCGAGATTTGTGACGCCTCGCAGCCAGGTACAGACATTGTCTGCCCCGGGTTCGCATTCATGGCACGTTGCATACCCTTCCCACCTGGCTGGGGTGCATATGATGCCGCCTGAGCGACACCCGCGGACAAGAGAACTGCCATAGCAGCAAGAGCGATAAATTTAGTCATCGTCGTTTCCTTCCAATTGCTTTGCCCTGCGCAACGCCAGTCACCTAAGGTTCAACTGGCCGTTGAATCCACAGAGGCATGAGATTTTTTGATGCTGAGTATGTCGCTGGCCTGATGTCTTTCACTCGACCGGAACAACATTCCGACCAAGAACACCAGCAACAAGGCGCACGCAGCCGACACTCAGTAAGCTGAGAAATCAACGCGTTCCAAATTCAAATTAGGATATGGGTGGTGTGGGTTCGGGACCAAAGCTACGATCGGTCATTTTTTTCACCGACGTTGAAAACCAAACCGGTTCCCATGTAGCAACCTGCCAGCAGGTTGCGGCGCTCATGCAGGCAAATGTATGGGCGCAAACCACACTGAGTGGGCATTGATGGCCGCTTCGCTCGCTATCCGTGTCATTCGGCGCTGCCGCCAAAGACGCGCTCATCTGAGCCTCAATGGAGGTGGCCGTATGGGCGTGGCCTGCTTCATTAACCACAGGTATAGCGCCGCCGCACAGGGCAAAAGCCATGAGGAGTGCAAAAGCATACATGTATAGTTTGTGACGCATTTTCCCAGTTTAGGCAGAAGTTGTTTGGTAGGCAACTGGGGCAAGGTCGCCGCCATTATGGCTTGCGCATTTATGGCGTCACAATCATGTGTGACAATTTTCCTCTTTGCAAAACAGTCGATTTGCTGCTAGCTCGTCGCGTGATGAAAAAGAGCTCAACATTTTCTGACGTCATCAGGCTGGGCCGACAGGTGCTGTCGATGCTTTGCCTTGTCAGCATTGTTGTCGTTTCATTTCAGTTTCAGCGGCCTGCATTGGCTGGCGAAATGCCATTCACGCAAATGCAAAGCACGCCCCAAGACGTGGCGGTTTTGTCCAGCACTTGCGCGGTCTGCGGTGTTGTTCCCGGTAGCCGGACTGGCGGCTCGCATTGTGCGCATGATCATGTTGGCAGCTACACATTCTCATCTGCTGCTGAAACGCAGGCCGGCTGGTTCGCTGGTGCCGCGATTTTGTCCAGCTGCCGCAACCGTGCCCTGATAGGCATGGCCCAGCCCGTTAGCGGCGAACCTCCAAAAGCATAGCTCTTCCTTGCATTGAAAAGTCTGGCGCTGTCACCGCAGCGCTTGTCCTGTTGCTATAAAGTTGAGCTTTCACATGACACTTCTTCCTTCACATGGGACGAAATCGTTCCTGTCTGCCTGCCTCATTGCGGGTTCCATCATCCTACCGCACGCAGCATTGGCTGAAACCATTGGTCTCCAAGACGCCTTGCGCAAAACCATCGCCGTTGCGCCCGAACGTCTCGCATCCTCGGCCACTGTTCGAGCCACACAAGCCAGCATCGATCAGGCTGGCCAGCGACCGCTGCCGGAACTTTCGCTCGAAGCCGACAATTTTCCAGCAATCGGCGGCGATAGGATTGGCACCCGCCTTGAAACGACATTGAGCTATGCCCAAAGAATCGAGATGGGCGGCAAGCGAGCGGCACGAATCAAAGTAGCCGAAGGTGAGACCCTCGCTTCCAAGGCGCAGCGCACCGTTGATATGCTAGATCTGTTTCTCACCGTTGAAACAGCTTGGGTCGAAGCCCTTGCAGCCGATGCCGATCTCGCGCTGGCCAAGCAAAAGTTGAAAATTTCGCGCAGCATCGTTTCCGAACTGAAATCGCGCGTCGAGGCAGGTCGCGACCCAAAGTTCATCGCGGCCCGCGGGACAGCGGATGCCAATGCAGCACGCTCGGAATATGAGAGGGCGCAATCCGAAGCCCGTGCAAGAGCGAGCGAACTCGCCTCCTTCTGGGGCGTTGGCGCAGCAAGGGTTACACTCGACCCCGCCGATTTCGTTGATCTAAAGCGAACGCCATCTGCGGCGGGTGTAAGCCCAGACGAGGCCGTTTATACCGCCCGCTCACGTACCGCGCGGGCAAAGTTTTCGCTGGAACAATCTAATAATGCGCAAGACCTCAACGTGTCCGTTGGCGTGCGCTACTTCAACAATGACAGAGACGCAGCTTTAGTCTTTGGCCTATCCATCCCGTTAGGCGGAACCAGCGCCAATCGCGGCAACATTGAACAGGCTCGCAACAACGCCATCGCATCCGAACAAACCGCCATCGCAGCGGCCAATATGCGCGCCCGCCACATCACCCGCCTTCAATCTTCGTTGCAAGCGGGCATCGCACAGGCCACCCGCATGCAATCAGATGTCATACCTCAGGCCAAGTCCGCACTCGATCTCGCGCGCCAGGGCTTTAGGCGCGGCGCTTTCACTTATCTCGATGTCATCGAGGCCGAGCGATCGCTCATTGAGGCGAATGCCTCGCTCAATGCTATCCGCAAACAATTCCATCTCGACAATGCGCTGCTCGCTCGATTGACAGCGCAGCACATCGGCTTGGTGGATGCCGTGGAGGCCGCACCGTGAGCCGTCTTCTCAGCAAGCCCATTCATACGCCGCACCACTTGTTTGCGCCAGAAATGCAAATCCATAGCGTGACGCCATTCACGGGAGAAAATCATGAATAAATTCAGCGCCGCCCTCATTGTTATCCTTGTTGTGGTGCTAGGTGCAGGCTTCTTTCTATTCAACAAGAGCAGAAGCGATCAGAATTCATCGGGCATTACCTCCACCCAAGACGCGCATGAAGACGGTGCGGAAGCAAACCATGATGACGGCGAAGAAGTCGGACACGATGAAGGCGGCGAAGACACTGTTGAGATTTCAGCTGATGCCGCTGCCAAGTCCGGCATTACTGTGGCCACAGCCGGATCAGGGACAGTGCGCGAAACCGTCATGCTTACCGGGCGGATCGCACTCAATCGTAAGACTACAGCGCAGATCAGAGCTCGCTTTGCCGGCATCGTACGTGAGGTCAAACATAGTCAAGGCGATACCGTCAAGGCGGGGGATGTGTTGGCCATTGTGGAAAGCAACGACAGCCTCCAACTCTACCCCGTCAAGTCACCACTCGATGGCGTGATCGTCGCACTCAATACAAATATCGGCGATGTGGCAGGCGACGCCAGCTTGTTCACGGTCGCCGATGTATCAGACGTCTGGGCCGAGTTTCATACTTTCCCGCGCGACATCGACCGTATCCGCAAGGACCAGCAAGTTACCGTTATGAGTTTCGAGGGTAGTCACACGGGGACCGCGCCCATCGTCGCTATTCTGCCTGTCGCGGAAGCCTCCAGCCAAACAATCGTAGCCCGTGTAGTGCTGCCCAATGGCGAAGGTGTATGGCATTCCGGCATGACGGTACGCGGTGACGTTTTGATCAACGAAAGGCAAGTGCCGCTTGTTGTCAAAAGCACAGCCGTTCAGCGCGTCGAGGGTAAGTCCGTGGTCTTCGTTCGCTCTGGCGATGATTACTCCATGCGTCCGGTTGTTCTCGGCCTTGGCGATGCGGAATGGATAGAGGTGCGCGAAGGTTTGAACGCCGGAGAAACCTATGTCAGCCAAAACAGCTTCATGATCAAAGCAGATATCGGCAAGGCCAGCGCCGAGCACGGGCACTGAGGGGAATATTATGATTGAACGCATTCTCGCCTTTTCGCTACATCACCGCTTCCTTGTCGCTTTGTTGACGGCAGCTGTGGCCGCCTTCGGGCTTTACTCACTCAAGAAC
>JBAQNC010000172.1:0-2741 GCA_049303435.1 Parvibaculum sp.
GCACCGCGCCAAGCCCCACCTTCACCGCCGCGCGACCTCACAGAACCCTCCAGATTCCCAAATCAGCGGTGTCATGATTCACCTTCCTTGAAGGGAGTTTTCGAATGGCACGATACGATCTGAGCGATTTTGAGTGGTCTGTCATTGATGCTGTGCTGCCGAGGAAGTCTCGCGGCGTGCCGCGTGTGGATGACAGGCGCGTTCTGAACGGCATTTTCTGGGTCTTACGAAGCGGGGCTCCCTGGGCGGACCTTCCTGAACGCTATGGGCCCTACACCACCTGCTACAATCGGTTTCGGCGCTGGACCAAGGCGGGCATCTGGGACCGGATCATGGACGCAGTGACAGCTGCCCATGATGGCGACATCCAGATGATCGACGGCACCAGCGTGCGCGTCCATCATTCCGCCGCCACTTTAAAAAAGCCACCCGGATCGACATATGGGTCGAAGCCGAGGTGGACTGACGACCAAAATCCACGCCGTCACCGAGGCCAGGGGCTTACCGATCCGCCTCGCTATTACCGCAGGCGAGACGCATGACGCCATTCCAGCAAAGGAACTGCTATCCGGTCTGCAAAAAGGACAGATCATCCTGGCAGACAAAGCCTATGACGCCGACTGGATCAGGCGCCAGATCGAGGATCAGGGTGCAACGCCAAACATTCCCAGCAAGGCCACCCGGAAGTGGAAAGCCTGCTTCAACGCAGCCCTCTACAAAGAACGAAATCTGGTCGAGCGCTTCTTCAACAAGCTGAAGTTCTTTCGTCGCATCGCCACTCGATACGACAAGCTTGGATCAACTTTCATGGCAATGGTTAAGCTTGCCTCAATCCGCATCTGTCTACGTGCTTATGAGTCTGCAGCCTAAAACTGAGTCTTCGTGGTAGACTAAGCGGGTGCATTTAGATTTCAATCCGTCCTTCTAAGACCTCGCGCACTCACCGCCGAGGTCCTTCTCGCTTCTCGACTTTGCCACCAGCGAGCAACACCCACTCGAGATAAACAGCCGCTCGGAAAATCCAATTGCAGCTTCCATCGTCTAGTGAATTATAATATCATTATATTAGAATATATTAATTTATTATCCATGTCGAAGAAATCGCCGATGAGTCAAAAAACGCAAACCATCGAATGCCGCGTAGCCAATCTCGACTGTGAGCACGATGCCGCCGCTCTCAAACGGGGAATGACAGAGACCGTCGGCATTGCCAGCATAATGGTCTATGCGAAGTCCGCTAAGGTCAAGGTGAGCTACAACCCGGACACGGTGAGCGACGCAGAGCTGAAAGCAAAGCTCAGGGAGATCGGTTTTCCGCCTCAGGCGAAGGGAAATTTGCCATCCTTGCCGAAACCGTGGCGGAACCTCAAGGTCATAACCTCGGCGGCGTCCGGGCTTCTGTTGTTGATTGGTTGGAGTGCCGGCTTCTGGCCCGCATTCGAGATTCTTTCCCTACCGCTTTACCTGTCGGCTATCGTGGTCGGCGGATACTTCTTCGGCCGCGAAGCGTTACAGGCTCTCATCTTTGAGCGGAAGATCGGCATCGAGTTTCTCATGTCGATCGCGGCGATCGTTGCCGCCGCCATGGGGCAGCCGGCCGAAGGCGCGATGCTCGTCTTCCTGTATTCCATCTCCGAGGCGGCCGAGGGGTATACGGAGGAAAAGACACGTTCAGCCATCCGCGCACTCATGGCGCTGGTGCCGAAGGTCGCGCTGGTCCGACGTGACGGTGCCGAGCTTGAAGTGCCGGTTGAAGATCTGGCACTTGGCGACTTTTTTATCGTACGCCCCGGCGAATCCATCGCAACGGATGGTGAGATCATCGACGGTCTATCCAGCGTCAACCAGGCGCCGGTCACCGGCGAGAGCGTTCCGGTCGATAAAGCGCCGGGTGACAAGGTATTTGCTGCTTCGATCAACGGCGAGGCTGCCCTAGAGGTCCGCGCGACCCGCACATTTGCCGATAACACACTCGCACGGATCATTCAGATGGTCGAGGAGGCACAGGAGCGTCGCGGCAAAAGCCAGCGATTTATCGAACGGTTCGGCTTGCGCTACAGCCCTGCCATTTTGGTGGTTGGAATTGTGCTCGCGCTAACACTCCCTCTTGTTTTCGGCATGGACTGGCGCGATGCGATGATGCGGGCGACGATATTCATTGTCGCCGCCGCCCCCTGCGCGCTGGTGATCTCCATCCCGATCACAATGGTCGCCTCCCTTGGCACGGCGGCGCGCAATGGCGTGCTCGTCAAAGGCGGCGTCTATTTCGAAGAGCTCGGCAAGGTTCAGGTCGTGGCTTTGGACAAGACCGGAACCCTGACGCGCGGCGCGCCCGAGGTCACGAACATCATCCTTAGTAAAAGCTCCCCCTCCGGCCCGGCGTCCGAAGAGGCGTTGCTGGCGCTCGCTGCCGGCGTTGAGCGGCGCAGCGAGCATCCGCTTGCGCGCGCAATCATTGATAAAGCCGAAGAGCGCGAACTGAGGTTTCCGGAAGTTTCGGACGCGCGCTCGCTGACGGGAGCGGGCGCACAGGCACAGATAGACGGCAGCACCGTGTTTGTCGGCAGTCCTGCCTTGTTCGAGGACAAGTTGGGGCTGAGTCTTGCCGATCTCGCGTCCGACATCCACCGCCTCCAGAATGAGGGCAAAACGGTGGTGATCGTCGGCAGCGACGAAGCGCCGTGGGGACTTCTGGCGCTGCGCGACAATCTCCGTCCAGACGCGCGGAACGCGATCAAGGG
>JBAQNC010000173.1:0-5567 GCA_049303435.1 Parvibaculum sp.
TCATGGGCCGCGCCGTGCGCGAGGTTTACAAGATCGACGGGCCTTCGCTGGAGGCGCAGTCTGAAAGCTTCAGCGTGTCGATACTGTTGGGTGGCCAGATCGGGCAGGGGCAGCTGCGCCTCTTCCAGATCTATTCGGCGGGCAATTATATCGAGGCGACGGAAGACACGCCCTATCTCCAGATCGGCGAGCACAAATACGGCAAGCCCATCATCGACCGCGCCGCGACCTTCGATACCGATGTCACGGACGGGATCAAGCTTGCGTTGATCTCGATGGATTCGACCATGCGCTCCAACCTCTCGGTCGGCATGCCGATCGATCTAATGGTCTATCGCCGCGACGCGCTCAAGGTCTCGATGGTTCGGCGGATCAAGGATGACGATGCCTATTTCAAAGGCTTGCGTCAGGCCTGGTCTGACGCCCTGACCAAGGCCTATCAGACCATTCCAGCCCCGGATTGGCTGAAATCCGCCAAATAGTGTTGCCTGACGCTTATATCGACCGAATGGTCCGGAACTTGCGACAGAACGGGGATGACCTCGCTTATTTCATACGGCAAGTGACCGGAAATGGCCGACCTACAGCTTGTTCCTCAGGACGAACGCCAGTTTGCGCGCAATGTGGACTGGAACCTGTTCGCGCTTTTTGTCGAGATCGTTCAATCGGGCGGCATCAGCGCGGCGGCGCGCGCGCTCAATCGGCAGCAGCCGACGGTGAGCGCAGGCCTCAAGCGGCTTGAGGAACATCTCGGCGTCGAGCTTTTCACGCGCACAAGTCACGGCGTCGAACTGACGTCAGCGGGTCGCGCGCTTCTGCCGCTTTGCCAGAAGATGATGGAGGCGGCGCGCGCTGCGCCGCATGAAGTCGCCAGGGCCGCGCATCTGCTCGAAGGCGTCATCAATATTCGTTCGATATCGAGCGTCGTCTCGCCGCAATTCGACGAAGCGCTGATCGCCTTTCACAAGGCGCATCCCGGCGTCGAAATCCATCTGGAAGTCATGCCCTGGCGGCAGGTGGTGAAAGCGCTGCGGCTTGGCGAGGCGGAAGTGGGCATTGCCTGCGACAGCGCGCCGGGCGAAGGGCTTTGCTATGAGCCCTTGATGTGCGAGGTGCAGCAGCTTTATTGCGGACGTTCCAATCCCCTCTTTGGCCAGACCGTCGCTCTGCCCTCGGAGTTGAGCGAAGAGGCCTTCGTGCTGACGGGGCAGGACGAGCCGGAGGAACTGGAGCGGTTTCGGCGTCGCTTTGGTCTGGGTTTACGTAATGGAGATCGTGCCGGCTCTTGCGGGGCAGGGGTTCCGTCGCGCGGCGGTGGTTTTGCAGAAAATCTTACCGAGGTGACCCGGCTCATCGAGCTTGGCGTCGGCATCGGCTTTCTGCCTACCTGCGTTGCGGAACCCCTGATTGCCGCGGGCAGGCTCTGGCCCTTGCTTCCGGAGGATTTGCTGCCGAGCTACCACGTCTATCTGGTGATGCGTGATGAAGCATCGCGCGACACGCCTACGCAGATATTTCTGGACGAAATTCTCGATCGTCTGCGCCAGCGTCCGCCGTCTCTCTAGGCCATAGATTTCATCTATGCCGGTCATTGTCATTTCCTGACTTCGCGGCAGGCTCGCGCCCGGTCATTCTTTTTCATCGAAGTAGTGGCGTGAGTGCGATGAAGCAGGATGCGAAATTCAGGGTTCCCGGTTTTGACGAGCTTGTCGGCCTGTGGTCGCGTTCGCTGATTGCCTGGCCCGATGGCGTCGAAGATCGCGATACATGGGTCAACTGGATGCAGGGCGAGAGCATCTATATTGATCTGCGCCAGCCGCCTGGCGAACCGGACTTCAAAAATGTGCGTGGATTGCGCGACCTGGACCGGGAGCAGTTGACCTGGCTTGCCGAACAGGAAGGCTTTGCCGGCGCGCTACATTTTGACGGCACTTATTTCGAGTGGCGGCGCGAACTCGATTTCCAGCCGGAAGCGATTTATTCCGACGAGGGAAAACTCTGGTTCGAAGACGGCAGGATGGTCGAGGAGGGGCGCGATATTCCTTATGTCGAACATTGGCATGTGGAGCCGATCACGCGCGCGCCCGTCTGCGCCGTGCGGCTACAGGGGCGGGCCGATGGGCTTCGCGGTTTCCTGCTGCGCGTCGGGACGCTCTTCATGTATGCGCGCGGACGTGCGGTCGATTTTCCGGTGAACGACGGCAAGGCGGGCAAGCATTTGCGCGACTATGTCGCCGAGGCCTCCAACCTTCATGTGGCGCAGGATCTTGTCGATTGCGAGATTTCACAAGGGGCGATCACGTCCGCTGGCTGGATCATCCAGCGCTCGACCCTGCCTTTCCGCACCGCTCAGAATCTCGCGCCCCAGATGTTCGAGCAGACCGGCGCGCTTGTCACATCCGATACCGCCCATGATGGCCGCCAGATGCTGCGCCACTGGGACATTGTCGATGTGGAAGGGGAGGCGTCTTTCCTTCCGCATGTCGGGCCTTCGCGCGCGTTTTTCGTCTAGGGCATGAGTGGAGATGAAGTCATGACCGGTCACAGCAAACCTGCCGCCTTCGATCATATTCCCATTGTCGATATTGCCGGATTGCTTGGCGGGGATGAGGCCGCAAAGCGCGGCGTCGCCGCCGAGATCGCCAGGGCGGCGAGCGAGGTCGGCTTTCTCTATGTGACGGGACACGGCATTGCGCCCGAGATGATCGATCGTCTCTGTGCGCAGGCGGCCGCTTTCTTTGCGCTGCCGGTTGAAGCCAAGCAGCAATATTACATCGGCAAATCCCGCGCCCACCGCGGCTATGTACCGACGGGCGAAGAGAATTTCTATTCAGGCGATATCGCCAAGGTGGACAAGAAGGAAGCCTTCGATCTCTCCATCGAGGTTGCCGACGACGATCCCGACCATCTGCGCGGCTATCGCTTTCTGGGGCCCAACCAGTGGCCTGTCGAGGTGCCCGGCTTCAAGGAAGATGTCTATGGCTATTACGATGCGGTGATGGCATTGGGCGCCAGGCTTTTCGGCGGCTTTGCGCTGGCGCTCGGATTGGACGAAAACTATTTCGATGCGCTGATCACCAAGCCGCCGTCGCAGCTTCGCATGGTGCATTACCCTGAAGGCTTCAGTCGCTTTGCAGGCGAGGAAGGCAAGACGGTCAAGAGCGAATGGGGCATCAGCCCTCATACCGACTATGAATGTTTCACCATTCTCCACACGACAGCGCCGGGACTTGAGGTGCTGAATTCAGCGGGCGAATGGATCGATGCGCCGCCGATCCCCGGCGCCTTTGTCATCAATATCGGCGACATGCTGGAAGTGCTGACCAACGGGCGATTTATCGCCACGTCGCATCGGGTGCGCGATGTGGCCGAAGAGCGCTATTCCTTCCCGCTTTTCTGTTCGGTCGACTACGACACGGTGGTCGAGCCTTTACCGGAATTCCGCGAAGAAGGCGCGCCTGAGTATCCCCGTTATGTGGCGGGCGATCATCTGCTTGCCGAAACGATGAAGAGCTTCGTCTATCTGAGGGAGTTGGAAAAGCAGGGTGTTCTGGCTGTGCCGGAATCCGAGCTTGCCGCCGTCGGCTCTTTTGGCCGCAGGTAGGGGCCATGATCGACGTGAAAATAAAAAAGGGCTGGAAACGTCTCCATCAAATAGCCGGAACTTTGCGCATTTTGCGCCTCCTCATGTGAAAGGACGTTTCATGTTGAAAATGAACTGGATGAAGAAAGCAGCGGCGTTGCTTGTCGCTGCTGTGCTTCTGACATCGACGGGCTTTACGCCTGCTTCGGCCGCTGACGGCAAGCATTTCAAGCTCGCCTGGTCGATCTACACGGGCTACATGCCCTGGGCTTATGCGCAGAAGGCCGGCATCCTGAAGAAGTGGGCCGACAAATATGGCATCACCATCGATCTGGTGCAGATCAACGACTATGTCGAATCTCTCAATCAGTATACGGCTGGACAGTATGACGCCGTGACGGACACCGTGATGGACAGTCTGACCATTCCGGCGGCGGGTGGCGTCGACACCACCATGCTGATCCTTGGCGACTATACCAACGGCAATGACTCGATCTTCATCAAGGGCAAGGGCAAGACCATGGCCGACCTCAAGGGCAAGAAGGTCTATCTCGTGCAATATTCCGTGTCGCATTACATGCTGTGGAAGGCATTGCAGAGCGCAGGGATGACGGAGGCCGATATCGAGACCGCCAATATCGCCGATGCCGATTTCGTCGCCGCCTATAATACGGATGAAGTGCAGGCCGTGGTCGCCTGGAATCCGGCGACGAGCCAGATCCGCAAGCTCGGCACGGCGTCGGAAGTTTTCAACTCATCCCAGCTTCCCGGTGAAATTCAGGACATCCTCAGCGTCAACACCAAGGTGCTGAAAGCCAATCCCGAATTCGGCAAGGCGCTGGTCGGGGCCTGGTATGAGACGCTCGCGCTCATGCAGAAGAATGACGCGGAAGGCAAGGCCGCCCGCACCTTCATGGCGGTCTCGTCGGGCACCGACCTGCCTGACTTCGACAATCAGGTTTCCACCACGGCTTTCTATTACGACCCTGCCAAGGGAGCTGAAGCCTTCAAGGGCGACAAGATGGCAAAGATCGTCGACGACACGATGGAGTTCAGCTTCACGCACGGGCTTCTCGGCGCTTCCGCCAAGGACAAGAACTTCATCGGCATCGAACTCGCCGACGGTACGATTCTTGGCGACAAGAACAACGTCAAGCTGCGCGTCGACCCCAGCTATATGCAGATGGCGGCGGACGGCAAACTCTAGGATTTCGGACTCCATTGACGACTTGGCCCGGTCCTTTCTGCCTGAAAGGACCGGGTTCGTTTTGACTGCCTAGTTTTTCACCATGAAACGGCACTTGCTCGTTTAATGGGCGGTTTTTTCCATCTGTTCCGTAATCTTTCCACAAAGACCGCGCAATCTCCCCGTTTCCGGGTTGGCCCGTGGATTGCAATTAAAGGAATTGGCAGTGGCTAGGGTTCCGGCCTTCCGAGATTTCGGGAAGGTGTCTGGTCCGAGAGCCGCAGCCTGATCGGTGAACAGCGGTCAGGTACACGGCGGGATAAAAGCCCGGGAGACGGACGTAATGCGAGGATTGGCATTGCACCGCCTTATCACGCCAATCCTCCGACTTGGAACGCACTCAAACGGTCCGGAGGACTGAAACGATGAAATTTTTTTCCAGATTTGCCGTAGCGGCAGTTACCGCTTTGGCGCTGCTCAGCACGGTACCGGCGCAGGCCGCGCCGAAGAAAGAGTTCAAGGTCGCCTGGTCGATCTATGTCGGCTGGATGCCCTGGGGCTACGCGACCGATCACGGCATCGTCAAGAAATGGGCCGACAAATACGGCATCAAGATCGATGTCGTGCAGTTCAACGACTACATCGAGTCGATCAACCAATATACCGCCGGGTCGCTTGACGGCGTGCTCTCGACCAATATGGATGCGCTTGCCATTCCCTCCGTCGGCGGCGTCGATACGACAGCGATCATCGTTGGCGACTATTCCAACGGCAATGATGCAATCCTCCTGAAGGACA
>JBAQNC010000174.1:0-1578 GCA_049303435.1 Parvibaculum sp.
GCCGTGGACACGGCATCGGGCAGGCTTTGATCGAGGCCTGCGAGAATGAAGCCCGGCGCCTCGGGTTGCGGCATGTCATGATTGGTCTGCTCACACAGAGCGAGCGCACGATGGACATCTACAGCCGCGCGGGCTATGCGCCCTATACGTCCGAGCTGCGGAAATACCTGTAGGCGAACTGGCGCCTGAAACAGCAATTTCATGGGAAAATTTTGTTTTTGGCGTTTGCGGGGTGCGGATATCCCATCCGGATGAAGGTCAAATTGAACCTTTTGATCTTTGGGCATCGCATTAGCTCGGTTTGGATACGATTTGGATAGGTTTTTATGATCATTTAACCAGAAGTAGCGAATCTAGGGTTTTGCCTCAACGAAACAGGAGAGGCCTATGTCGAGGAACAAGGCGCTGGCAAAGGGTGAGCCTGCCAAGGTGCCGACGATTAGCGAAATCAGGGAAGCTATGGCCGAGCTTGACCAGGCGCTTTTCAATCACATTCAGTGGACGGATGCGCTCAACATTGCGTTGATTTGTCATCTTCGTCCAGATGAGCGCGACTTGAGTTCGCGAGCGCATCGCGAATGTCGCTTTGGGCAATGGTACTACAGCGATGACACCGCCGTCGTGCAAAACAATCCGAGTTTTCTGGAGCTTGAAGACGCGCACAAGGCGATGCATCAGCATGCCGCGCATTTGCTCATGCTTTCAAGCGAGGGCAAGGAAATTCCAATGCCTGTCTACGAGCAATTTGCGCATGAAATGAAGCGCATGCGCCTTCAGATCGAAACATTGAAGCATGAGCTTGAGGACGAGATTCACAATGTCGATACTCTGACTGGCGCCTGCGCTCGCGTTGGCCTGCTCGCCAAGCTTCGCGAACAGCATGAACTCGTCAAACGCAACCTTGAGACCTGCGTGATCATCATGATGGATATCGACAAATTCAAATCGATCAACGACAAGTATGGACATCTCATTGGTGATCGGACGCTGACGACCTTCGCGCATCACATCATGCGCAATATTCGTCCTTTCGATCGGCTTTTCCGCTATGGCGGAGAAGAATTTCTTCTTTGTGCCCCACATACGGATCTCGATACGGCGCGGACGATGGTCGAGCGGATCCGAACCGAACTTGCCGAAATCAGCATCATTCATGAGGGACACCCGCCGTTTCACATCACGGCGTCCTTCGGCATGGCCATGCTCGATCCCGCCGTTTCCATCCCCGAAACCATCAATCGGGCGGATATGGCTTGCTATACGGCGAAAGAACTTGGGCGCAACCGGACTGTCATCTGGGAACCGTCGATGGAGCAGCATAAGGCCTCCTGACGATTGAAAAGGCGAGACGTCAGTTCTTGCCGTTTTCGATCAGAATGATCTTGCGGCCTTTGGCGCTCAGCGAAATCTCGCCGCGCTTCAGCCGCATGGCGTCATTGCCGAAAACCTCGCGACGCCAGCCGTTCATGGCGGGCACCAGGGCATCGTCATAGGCGGCAATCTGCTCAAGGTCGGAAACTTTGGCAATGAGCTTTTGCGCGACGTCGTTCTCTTCGCATCTCATAGCGAGCAGAACCT
>JBAQNC010000175.1:0-3824 GCA_049303435.1 Parvibaculum sp.
CTCTTTGACGAACTCATGGCCAGCGCCGAAATCGGCATCGGCACGGCAACCGTCGAGGAGATCGACGAGATCAACATCCTGCAAGCGACCATGCTGGCGATGACGCGCGCCTTCGACGCCCTGCCCCGCGCCGCCCAATTCGCGCTCATCGACGGCAACCGGTTGCCGAAGCTTTCCTGCCCCGCGCGCGCCATCGTCAAGGGAGACGCCCGCGTGCTTTCGATCGCGGCGGCTTCCATCGCAGCGAAGGTGACACGCGACCGGATGATGCTCAAAATTGCTGACGCGCATCCCGGATATGGTTTTGAAAATCACATGGGCTATGGCACCGCGAAGCACATGGATGCGCTGAACCGGCTCGGGGTCACGCCGCATCACCGCCGCAGCTTCGCACCGGTACGCAACATCTTGAGTCCGTAGATTCCAAAGCGACTCGATCTTGTGTGTCAGAATTCGTTAAGTCTTTGATTCTTGACGTAGATTCGCCGTTGACTCATGATCCCGCCCCTTGAGTTCAAGTAGGGGTAAGACGTTGGGGCGGATTAAGAACGAAGCAGCAAAGCTGCCAGGCGAAACGATCATCCAGGGCGACTGCATTGCGGCGATGAATGCGCTGCCCGAAAAATCAGTCGATCTGATTTTTGCCGACCCGCCCTACAACCTCCAGCTCGGCGGCGACCTGACGCGACCGGATCAATCGAAGGTCGATGCGGTCAATGACGACTGGGACAAGTTCGACAGTTTCGCGACCTATGACCAGTTCACGCGCGAATGGCTGAAGGCGGCCCGGCGCGTCTTGAAAGACACCGGCGCGATCTGGGTCATCGGCTCCTATCACAATATCTTTCGCGTCGGCGCGAGCCTTCAGGATCTTGGCTACTGGATCATGAACGATGTGATCTGGCGCAAGTCGAACCCCATGCCGAATTTTCGCGGCACGCGTTTCACCAATGCGCATGAAACGATGATCTGGGCGACGCGCGACGAAGACCAGAAGAAATATACCTTCAACTACGACGCCATGAAGGCGCTCAACGACGATCTGCAGATGCGGTCGGACTGGGTGCTGCCGATCTGCACGGGCGGCGAACGGCTGAAGGACGACGACGGCGACAAGGCGCATCCGACACAAAAGCCCGAAGCGCTGCTCCATCGCATTCTGCTCGCGACGACGAATGCGGGCGACACGGTGCTCGATCCCTTCTTCGGCACGGGCACGACGGGCGCGGTCGCCAAGAAGCTCGGTCGCAAGTTCATCGGCATCGAACGCGAAACGAAATACATCAAGGTCGCCAGGGCGCGCATCGCCCGCGTGCTGCCGTCGTCTGCTGAAGATCTTCAGGTCACCACGTCGAAGAAAGCCGAACCGCGCGTCCCCTTCGGCAGCATCGTCGAGCGCGGCCTCATCGAACCCGGCACCATTCTTACCGATCCGATGAGGCGCCACGCCGCCCGCGTCCGCGCCGACGGTTCGCTCGTCTGCCGCGACGCCACAGGTTCGATCCACAAGATCGGCGCGCATGTACAGGGGCTCGACGCCTGCAATGGCTGGACCTACTGGCATTTCAAGACCGACGGCAAATTGAAGCCCATCGACATCCTGCGTCAGAAGGTGCGCGCGGAAATGGGCTCGGCCTGAAACCGGGGACAAGTTTTTTCGATAAGCTGATTGCGCCGCTATCCTCGCCTGAGGATAGCGGTCGCGCGCCTGTCACGCTCTGTCGCGACAGGAAAACGCACGAAACAGCTCGTTTTCTTGCAGGAAACGCTCACCAATTCGAGCGTTGAACAGCGTCACAAACCTTCGGTCGCGAGCGTCACCACCTTGCGCATCAGCGACGGCAGCGCCTCTCCATCAAGCTGTTCGGGCGGCGTCCAGATGCCTTCGGCGCTGGCCGCTTCCTTTGTCTTTGCGTCGGCGGTGAAAACCGTCAGTACAAGGTGGAAATGCGTGAACGTATGCTCCACCGCGCCGAGACGCTTCCGCCATTTTGCGTTCACCGGCGCGTGGGCGAGATGATCCTCGTCTGATCTTGCCTCGCCTTCCCAGGGCGTCGTCGGCACTTCCATCATGCCGCCGAGCAACCCTTTGGCGACACGCTTGCGCAGCAGTACCGCCCCATCGGGACGCGTGACAAAGAAGCAGGCGCCGTGCCGCGTGGGCCGCGCTTTCTTCGGCGCGCGGCGCGGCAAGGCCTCGGCGGCGCCGGACGCGCGGGCCGCACAAATCGTTTTCAACGGGCAGCGATTGCACGACGGGTTCCTCGGTGTACAGATTGTTGCGCCAAGGTCCATCATGGCTTGCGCGAAGTCGCCCGCACGTTTTCGCGGCGTCAGCGCCTCGGCGGCCTCGCGAATTTCCGGCTTTGACAATGGCAGCGGCGTTTCGATGGCGAAGAGACGCGTCACAACACGATCGACATTGCCGTCGATGACGGTCGCTGGCCTGTCAAAAGCAATCGCCGCAATCGCCGCCGCCGTATAAGGCCCGATGCCGGGGAGTTTACGCAATTCATCTTCCGTCTGCGGAAAGATGCCGCCATACTCCATCGCCAGCACTTGCGCACAAGCATGAAGATTGCGCGCGCGACTGTAATATCCAAGCCCCGCCCAGCGCTTCATGACATCGTCAATGGGGGCGGCGGCAAGCGCCTCAACCGTCGGCCAGCGGCTCAGGAAATCCTTGAAGTAAGGACCAACGGTTGCGACCGTCGTCTGCTGGAGCATGATTTCCGAAAGCCAGACGGCATAGGGATCGACCGTCTCGCCCTTGCGCGCCCGCCACGGCAGCACGCGGGCATGGCGGTCGTACCAGGGCAGCAGGAGCTTCGCCACCGGCAGGGGCCGTGGTTCCGCCTTCGTCAAATTTGCGCCTCTCTTTTGTCCCATGCTGCAGACTTGTTCCGGATTCCGCTCGCGCGTCAACCGGCTCGCACTTCTTCCTGATTCACGTCACAATAAGCCATGTCACAAAGGTCCGATCATCAACTGGCGCCCAAACGCTTCAGCCTTCCCCCCGTGGGATCGCGCGTCGCCCAGCTGACGCGCGACCTGTTCCGCAAACGCGGCTTTGCCGAGGGCCATATTCTCAGCAATTGGCCGGAAATCATTGGCGAAGATCTGGCCGAATTTTCCGCGCCAGAACGGATGGTCTACCCCCGGCGCATCCGCGAAGGCAGCAGCCCGCAAGGCGCGGCAACGCTTGAAATCCGGGTCGATGGACCGATCGCGCTCGAAATCAAGCACCTGGAACCCCAGATTATCGAGCGGATCAACGGATATTATGGATATTCAGCGGTTTCGCGCCTGAAATTGACACAAGGACCGCTGCCTGTGAAGCCACGTCCGCGTCGCCGCCCCATCCGGGCGCTTGCGCCAGAGGAGCGCTCGGCGCTCAATGAAAGCCTCGAACCTATTGCCGAGCCTGAGTTGAAAGACGCTCTGACGAGGCTTGGGGAAAGAATTCTGGGGAGAACTTCGGGCGATAAGCCCTGAAGAGGCCCAAAAGGGCCCTGAGTCGCGATTCTGGCGTTGTTGCAAGTCAAAGGTTTGGTTGAGCGGCACTTATTGCAGAGTCATAGTATGTCTACATCTAGTGGGGATTGTTTAAAGTGAATCAAAATCGGGTTATTGCGATAGCGGTTGCGGCTGTTCTGGCCGTGACAGCGCTCGGCTATCTGGGCTATCGGACATTTGGCTCGAAGGACGTTCTCGCCACCTCCGATCAGGACGATCTATCGAAAATCGTAAAGGAACTGTCGGTCCCCGGCCCGCTTGGGGACATGTCGATGGGAAATCCCGACGCGCCGATCAAGGTCTATGAA
>JBAQNC010000176.1:0-12836 GCA_049303435.1 Parvibaculum sp.
CCTATATGGTACTCGACCATATCGAACGTGCCCGCGCCGAGGGCCTTCCCTACGTCTATCTGGGATATTGGGTCGCGGATTGCCGCAAGATGTCTTACAAGATGCGCTTCCAGCCTCTGGAAGCGCTGGGCATGGACGGCTGGCAAAGAATGCCGGCTTAGTTAGGCCCCTCGAAATCTTTTCGTATTTTTCAGGAGCAGATTATGGGCACCCCGGCTCAAGATATTGGCAGGCGCATGATGAGCCAAGCATTGGTTGCGCTCTCCATTTGTGCGGTCATCGTTTACTTCATCTATTCCGGCAAGGTCGAACTGGACGATCCGATAAGCCTGAAGGTCGCCCTCACTCAGGGTGAGCTTGCAAAAGCCGGAGACGCGATACCGCTCACCATCGACATCACCTTCGCCAATAACACCGACGAAGGCATTGCGCTGACATCACCGTCGCAATGCGATGTCTTCAACTGGTTCCTGACCGGAACCGACAGGGAATTCGTCCAGTCGAAGGAAGAACCTGCCGATTGCCCGAAGCAGACGGTCACCACATGGCTTGACGCCAAACACGCCATGAAGGAAAGCTTCACGGTGGCGCTCGATCCCCAGCGCGTTCACCCCGGCAACTATCTGCTCTTTGTCCGCTACTGGGGCCATGAGAACATTGAAAACCTGAAGGTCAAATAAGATCAGTCGGCGCCGAACGCACCGCCGAACTTATAGCCCGACGGATAGCCCTTTGGCGGCAGACGACCAGCCTGAGCACGCTCGCCACGCCAGTCCTTGAGATCGCTTTGCGAGAAGGTGCGCGCCCTGTTGGAACGGTCATAGACTATCAAGCCATCCTTCAATGTGAAACATTTCACATCGCCGAGCCCGCCGTCCTTGTATTTCTGAAGGCGAACGCCCTTGCCGCGCGTCATCTCGTTAACATCCTTGAGCGGAAAAATCAGAAGCTTCCGGTTTTCGCCCATCACGGCGACGTGATCGCCGCGCGCCACGGCGCAGACCACGGCTTCATCCGTACCCGAAACATTGAGCACCTGCTTGCCTGCTCGGCGCATGGCGACAACCTCGGCCTCGGGAACGACGAAACCATTACCTTCATGCGAAGCCACAAGCAGCTTGCGATCCGGCTGATGCACGAAAATCTGCACCACGTCGCGGCCTTCTTCCATATCGATCAGGAGTCGTACCGGCTCACCGTGACCACGCCCGCCAGGCAGCTTGTCGCAACCGAGCGTGTAGAAACGTCCATCCGTACCAAAGAGAATGAGCTTGTCCGTCGTCTCGGCATGAAGAATGAAACGACCCTTGTCGCCTTCCTTGTACTTGATGTCGGCATCCGGCTCGAGATGCCCCTTCATCGAACGAATCCAGCCCTTGGCCGAATAGACGATGGTAATGGGCTCACGCTCGATCATCGCCTCGATCGGCACAAACTCGACCGACGGCGCATCTGCAAATGATGTCCGGCGCTTGCCGAGAGGCGTAGTCTTGCTGAACCTGGCTTTCACATCCTTGATTTCTTCCGAAATCCGCGCCCATTGCGCGTCATCCGACTTCACCAGCGCTCTCAGCGCCTTTTGCTCTGCCGTAAGCTCCTTGTGTTCGTCTCGGATTTCCATCTCTTCGAGCTTGCGCAAGCTCCGCAAACGCATGTTGAGGATGGCCTCGGCCTGATTATCGGTCAGTTCGAAGACAGCGATCAGCTCTTTCTTTGGTTCGTCTTCATAGCGGATGATGCGGATCACTTCGTCGAGATTGAGATAGGCCTTGAGATAGCCTTCCAGCACCTCAATGCGCTTGGCGATTTTTTCCAGACGGAAATTGGAGCGCCGGACCAATACTTCCTTGCGATGCGCCAACCAGGCCTGCAGCACATCGCGTAAACTCATCACGCCCGGCACCTGACCAGCAGAAAGCACATTCATGTTGAGCGAGAAACGGTTTTCAAGATCGCTCGTGCGGAAAAGCGACTCCATCAAATGTTCCGGTTCGACAGTCTTCGACTTGGGCACAAGCACCAGACGAATATCTTCCGACGACTCGTCGCGCACGTCCTCAAGCAGCGGCAGCTTCTTGGCCATCAGCAATTCGGCAAGCTTTTCGACGAGCTTCGACTTCTGAACCTGATAGGGAATTTCGGTAACGACGATCTGCCAGAGACCGCGCGGCAGCTCTTCCTTTTCCCACCGCGCGCGCACGCGAAACCCGCCACGCCCCGTCGCATAAGCCTCGGCAATCGCCTCCTTGCTTTCGACGATCACGCCGCCTGTCGGAAAATCCGGTCCCGGCACAAGCTCGGTAAGCTTCGCCGCAGAGGCATTGGGATGCTTGATGAGATGCTGGGCCGCGTCGCAAAGCTCGGCCACATTATGCGGCGGGATGCTCGTCGCCATGCCGACCGCGATACCGGCAGACCCATTGGCCAGCAGATTTGGGAAAGCGCCCGGCAAGACCAGAGGCTCGCTTTCGCTGCCGTCATAGGTCTCGCGAAAATCCACCGTATCTTCGTCAAGCCCGTCAAGCAGCAGCGCCGCGACTTCGGTCATGCGCGCTTCGGTGTAACGCATGGCCGCCGCATTATCGCCATCGATATTGCCGAAATTACCCTGCCCGTCGATCATCGGATAGCGCACGGCAAAATCCTGCGCCAGACGCACCAGCGCATCATAGACCGACTGGTCGCCATGCGGGTGATATTTGCCGATGACGTCGCCAACAACGCGGGCGCATTTCTTGAATCCGGAGCCTGGATCGAGCTTCAACTGTCGCATGGCGAAAAGCACACGACGATGAACCGGCTTCAACCCGTCGCGCACATCGGGAAGCGCGCGGTGCATGATCGTCGAGAGCGCATAGGCGAGATAGCGCGTTTCCAGCGCCTCTCTCAGATTGATGTCCTGCGCAGGCCCTTCGGGGGGCGTAATGACCTTGGCCATATCTCAACTTTCAACAATCGGGTCAGATAAGAGCGATCATGCTCTCGGTCTGGCCTTTATAACAACGATTCGGGGCCTGATTCACTCGATGCGTGCCGTAAAACGCTGCATAAGCCTGATCCGGGCATCGGGCAGGTGCTTGCCGAGCGGTGCATAAAAATGCCGTTCCAGAAAATGGCCGGTAATCCGCAATCCCTCAGCGATATCGTCTGCATGATCAACACCCGCCTGCGAACTCACCAAAAAGGGCGGCAGACGAAAAAGCCTGTCGGCATAAGGCGCGCCAGCCTCGCGCGAGACCGCGCCACCGCTACGCGGAGACACATAAGCAAGATCGTCACGCGCCCCTGTCGCGGCGCATTGGCCAAGTTCGAGCCCGAAGCCCAGATCCTGCAACAGCCCGAGTTCCCAGCGAACGAAAATCGCAGGCCAGATATCGACGTCCTCCATCGTATCGAGAAGGAACGAAAAACCTTCAAAGAGCGCCGGATGGGCCTCGCGCTCCGGCAAAATCCCCGCAACCGCACAGGCCGCGCTTAAGCCCGTCAGCGCAAAGGCGTCATCCATTAGCAAGCCGGCACGCGGCTTGAGCAGTTCGACCGTATAGGCACCCAGATGTTCGTTGAGCCGCGCCCGCCAATAAGCGGACACCGCATTGCCTGCCTGAAGCACGCTCTTCTGCCGACGCCCCGCGCCGCCGCGCACCAGCCCCAGATGGCGACCGTGTTCGCGGGTCAGCAGTTCCACAATGGCGCTGCTCTCGCCATGAGAACGTGACGACAGAACGACGCCTTCGTCATGCCAATCCATAGGAACCCATGCTAAAGCAAAATCTGAACATTCGTTAATTATACTGACAAATGAATAGCTTGCGCAGCAGAACTAAGGTCAAGCCTTGGGAAAATCGAGGCCCATTTCGCGGTAACGCTCACGATCATCGCCCCAGTTTTCGCGCACTTTGACGAAGAGGAAGAGATGCACCTTAGCGCCCAGCATCTCCTGCAATTCCTCGCGCGCCAAAGTCCCGACCTTCTTGATCGTCTGGCCCTTCTCGCCGAGCACAATCTTCCGCTGGCTCTCTCGCTGAACAAAAATGATCTGCTGAATACGAATCGAGCCGTCCTTCTTCGTCTCATAGGACTCGGTCTCAACTGTCAGCGAATAGGGCAACTCATCGTGAAGCCGAAGAAAGAGCTTCTCGCGCGTCACTTCCGCGGCAAGCGAACGCAACGGGACATCGGCAAGCTGATCTTCAGGATAGTGCCACGGGCCTTTAGGCATGAGGCCCGCAATGTGGTGCTTCAGGTCCTCCACGCCACTGCCTGTCTGAGCCGAAATCATGAAGGTCGCGGAAAACAGTCCCGTCTCGTTGAGTTCGGTCGCAAGCTTCAGCATCCGCTCGCGGCCTTTCTCATCCAGCATATCGACCTTGTTGAGCGCCAGAATGGCCTTGCGCGGCGGCGTCTCGCCGGAGCCCTGAAGCCCCTCGATCACGCGGCTCACATCGGAGTCGCGACCGCGCTCCGCATCGATCAGAGCAATAACAACGTCCGCATCACCTGCCCCGCCCCAGGCCGCATCGACCATCGCACGATCCAGACGGCGCTTGGGTTTGAAGATGCCCGGCGTATCGACGAAGACAATTTGCGTCTTGCCATCGATTGCAATGCCGCGAATACGCGCGCGCGTTGTCTGCACCTTATGGGTGACAATGGCGACCTTTGCCCCGACGAGCTGATTGAGCAATGTCGATTTGCCCGCATTGGGCGCGCCGATGATGGCGGCAAAACCAGAATGGGTTCCCGGGTCGCCTTTATCGGAGGTGTTCTTGGCCACGGATTTATCATCCGGGCCCTTTGCGTCAGTCATTTTCTTCATTCCAGACTTTTTCACGATGCAGCATGGCGCGTGCAGCCGCCTGTTCGGCAATGCGCTTGGAACTGCCCGACCCCGTAACGGGAGTTAAACTGTTGATCTCTACCTGAACCTCGAACATGGGCGCATGATCGGGCCCACTTCGCCCCACGGCCTTGTACGAAGGTATGCCGAGGCCGCGCGCCTGCGTCCATTCCTGCAAAGCCGTCTTGGCATCCACACGCCTCACCGGTTCATACAGGAGAGGCGCCCATTCGGCCTCGATAAAGCTGCGCGCGGACGAAAGCCCGCCGTCGAGATATAGCGCCGCGATGACCGCCTCACAGGCATCGGCCAGAATGGCGGCCTTCTCGCGTCCGCCACCACGATCCTCACCCGGTCCGAGCACCAGATATTTGCCAAGGTCTATGCGCTGAGCCACATCGGCGCAAGCTTCCTTGCGCACAACCGCATTATAGCGCACCGCCAATTGACCCTCTGCCGCTTCTGGAAAGGCGCCAAGCAGCCATTCGGCAATCACGAGACCCAAGACACGGTCGCCCATGAATTCGAGCCGTTCATTGCTGATATTGGTCGCGCCGCGCTCTTGTGCGCTTGAATGGCGCAAGGCGTGATTGAGCAATTCGGGGTCGGCAAAGCGATGCCCCAATCGCGCCTCAAGCGCGGTTAGACGCTTGGCCGACGCGCTCAATCCACCCAACTGAAAATTCGATTCCAGCGAATGGACGAAGGCCAATCCCAGAACTGCCAGAAATGCGCACCGCCATTGGTCGAGAAGAAGATGAATTCAGCCTTGCCCACGAGGTTCTCGAATGGCACATAACCGACTTCGTTCTGGAATCGGCTGTCGGCAGAATTGTCGCGATTATCACCCATGAAGAAATAATGGCTCGGCGGCACGACGTAGATACCTGTGTTGTCGGCCTCGCTATCCTGAATCAGATCAAGCGTATTGTAGGAAACGCCATCGGGAAGCGTCTCGCGATATTGCGGAATGCGCTGCACATTACCGTATTCGTCGCGCCGGACAAAATCCTCGACGCGCACGCGCGGCACGGCCTTGCCATTCAGATAGAGCACGCCATGCTTCATCTGAATCTTGTCGCCCGGCAGGCCGACCAGGCGCTTGATGAAGTCGGTGCGGTTGTCCGTCGGCTTCTTGAAAACCACGACATCGCCGCGATGAGGCTGGCGCGAAAACACACGTCCATCAAAAATAGGTGGACTGAAGGGCAACGAGTGCTTGGAATATCCATAGGCATATTTGGCGACAAACAGATAATCGCCGATCAGCAAGGTCGGGATCATCGAACCGGAAGGGATATTGAACGGCTGAAAGAAGAACGCCCGGATGACCAGTGCGATGAGCAGCGCATAACCGATTGTCCGCAGATTTTCGGCAAGGGCGCTCTGGCGCACGTTGTTCAGTTTTTCAGACATCGACATCTTTAATCCAAAGCTCCAATCTCGGTTTGCACCCGAGCCGCCAATACTCAGCAAGGCGGACCATACCATAATGACTGCCTACGTCTCCCCCAGGCAGGCCATAACCATCAGCAAACCCTTAATTCTAGTCTGTCATAAGGCCAGCTTCCGCCGAAATTATGACGAAAGCCTGTGCAAGGGGCCCATCATCCGTGATTGTCAGGTGGATCACCGGCTCCAGCCCCGTCGGCATGAGAAAATTGAGCCGGCTAAGCGCGCCGCCGGTCAGTTCCATGGTTGGCTTGCCGCCCCGCAGATTGACCACCCCCATATCGCGCCAATAGACGCCACGGGAAATGCCGGTTCCAAGCGCCTTGGCGCAGGCCTCCTTGGCGGCAAAGCGCTTGGCATAGGACGCAGCCCGATTACGCCGTCGATCGGATTTCTGCTGCTCGATCTCAGTAAACACCCGATCTGTGAAACGTGCCCCAAACCGTTCGAGAGATTTTTCAACACGGCGAATATCGATGATGTCGTTCCCAATGCCGATAATCATGGTCACACCTTCTCGCTACGCGCCTTGTCCATCAATGAACGCATCTGCTGGATGCTTGACGTCAGACCGCTAAATATCGCTTCGCCGATCAGAAAGTGGCCGATATTGAGTTCACGAATTTGCGGAAGCGCGGCGACAGGACTGACATTGTCAAAGGTCAGGCCATGTCCGGCATGAACCTCCAACCCCATATCTGCACCCTCTCGCGCACTCGTCACCAGACGTTCAAGTTCAGCTTTGACCAAGGACTTGCTGCCCGTCTCCCCGGCATGCGCATAGGCGCCGGTATGAAGCTCCACGACAGGCGCGCCAAGCGAACGGGCGGCCTCAAGCTGAAAACGATCGGCATTGATGAAAAGGGACACGCGGATTCCCGCATCGCCGAGACGCGTGACGAAGGGCTTCAAAAAATTATGCTGACCGGCAGCGTCCAGGCCGCCTTCCGTCGTCACTTCCTCGCGACGCTCCGGCACGATGCAGACGGCATGAGGGCGATGTCTCAGCGCTATCGCCAGCATCTCTTCCGTCGCGGCCATTTCCAGATTGAGGGGCAGCTCGATATCGCCCATCAGGCGCTCGATATCGTGATCCCGAATATGCCGACGGTCCTCGCGCAAATGAGCCGTAATGCCGTCGGCTCCGGAGGCAGCCGCCATTTCCGCCGCGCGCACTGGATCGGGGTGATCCCCGCCCCTCGCATTTCTGATGGTAGCCACGTGATCGATATTGACGCCAAGGCGCAGAGGACCCGTCCGAACTCCACTCATTCCTGATCCTCCTCGGGCACAACCTCGTCTCGCGCAATGACACGGGCTTCCAGATTCTCGCGACGTCTCAATTGGTAGGCAGCAACCGTACTCTTGATCACAAAATATGAAATCAGCGCCGCGACCAGCCCCATCGGCACAGAGCCAATCGACATCGGCACCAGAACCGGAAGGATCACGTCGAAAGCCTTGGAACTCATCAGCGTTCCGACAAGGTCGATCCTGTCATTGGCAGGGGTTCCGAGCAACCAGTTGCCCAGATCATAGGTGCCCCACCAGATCGCCGGATAGGAAACCGGATTACCGACGAGCGTACCGAAAGCGCCCGCCACCAGATTACCACGGAACACCCAGGCGATCAGCATGGCGCCTGCAATGTGAAATCCCAGAAAAGGCGTGAAGGACATGAACGCGCCAGCCGCAATGCCGACGGCAATATTGTGCGGCGTTCCGCTCAGCCGCCAGACACGACGCCAGATATATTTGGTCGCCCGCGTCCAGCCGATGCTGGGCCAGAGCATTTCGCGCAATTTGCGGAGCGGATGAAGTGCAATCCTACGCTGAAACACGGAAGGCCTTTCCTTCCGGCATTATGCCAGACCTCGGCTTCCCGGCTTCGTCGCCGGAAGCGCCGCAAGTTCAGGCGGCAATTTGTCAGCCGGATAGGCGGGAATATCAATCTGGGCCAGCGAGATAAGCTTGACCCCAACCTTGGCCTTGCCGCCAGACCGGTCAATCAGACAAGCCGCCGCCACGACACGCGCGCCGGTCGAGCGGATGGTGGCAATGCATTCGCGCGACGAAACGCCGGTTGTGATAATGTCTTCAACCATCAGCACGCGCATCCCCTTCTTGAGAGGAAAGCCGCGACGAACGACGAATTCACCATTCTCGCGCTCGACATACATGGCAGGGACACCGAGATAGCGCGCCGTCTCATATCCGGGAATGATACCGCCAACAGCGGGAGAAACGATGGCGTCGACCTTGTCCATATCGATTTCGTCTGCAACCTTCGCGGCCAGCGCCTTGCAGAGCATGGCGGTGCGCTGGGGGTGCATGAAGACAAGCGCCTTCTGCAGAAACATCGGGCTGTGCAAGCCGGATGAAAGAATGAAGTGACCTTTGAGAAGGGCACCGGCCTTTTCGAATTCCTTCAGCACTTTTGCTTGCTTCATTTCATCCTCATTCGCATCTCCGGCCCGTCTGAGCCCGGCGCATCTTTTTCATTGGCATACCAGATTCCCGATACCGCCACACCTGTGACAAAACTCACCGCCGCGGGCGAACAACCTGAGCGACGACGGACACCCCGTTCAACGCCGACATGATGCGCGTGAGATGTTTGAAATCCCGCACTTCCAGATCGAGCTGCATGTCGAAGAAATCGGCATCGCGCTGGGTCATGGTGAGATTGGTAATATTGCTGCCATAATCGGCGACCAGCGAGGCAATATAGCCAAGCGCGCCCACTTCATTGCGCGACATGATATTAAGCCGCGCGGGAAAAAGCTGCGGATGCTCGGGGTCGATATCCCAGGCGACATCAAGCCAGCGCGTCGTCTCCCCATCAAACTCCTCCAGGGCAGGCGCATCGATCGGATAGATTACCACGCCCTCACCCGGCATGATGATGCCGACAATGCGCTCGCCCGGCAGCGGAAAACTATTGGGCGCCATACGAATGGCAAGCCCTTGCCCGGCACCGGTAATCTTGACGACGCCGCGATGGTCATCATGCCCGTTGCTTTTGGCAGATTTGCGACGACCGCCCTTCTTGACCGGCAACTCGGGATAGACGATCTCAAGCACCTGCTGACCCGAAATCGTGCCGTCACCGACCGACGCCAGCAGATCATCAAGGCGGTCCTTGTGCAGGGCATGAAGAGACCGCTCCAGCACCACATCGCTCGCCTCGCGACCAGCGGCCTCGAAGACGCCTTTGAGAATCTGGCGACCAAGGCGGCCAAACTCGGCCTCCTTCGCCGAGCGAATGGATCGACGAATAGCCGACCGCGCCTTGCCGGTCGTGACAAAAGCTTCCCATGCTGGCGAGGGGCGCTGCGCCTGAGAGCGAATGATTTCCACCTCGTCACCATTCACCAACACCGAGCGTAACGGCATATGTCGCCCGTTGATCTTGGCGCCCACACAACTATCGCCCACTTCCGTATGGACGGCATAGGCAAAGTCGATGGGTGTCGCCCCGCGCGGAAGCGTGATCAAGCTGCCTTTTGGCGTGAAGCAGAAGACCTGATCGGAGAACATCTGAAGCTTTGTATGTTCCAGAAATTCTTCCGGTGAGCCGCCGTGCTCGAGCATTTCGATGAGCTGTCGCAACCAGGTGAAAGTGCCCGCGAACTCTTCCGACCGCTCCGCCCCGCCCGAGCCTTCCTTGTAGAGCCAATGCGCCGCGATACCGAGCTCGGCGACTTCATGCATCTTCTTCGTGCGGACCTGAATTTCAACGCGCTTCCTCATCGGCCCGATCATCGTCGTATGGATGGAACGATAACCGTTATTCTTTGGCGTCGAGATGTAGTCCTTGAAGCGACCGGGAACCATCGCCCAGGTCATATGCAGGACGCCGAGCGCGCGGTAGCAATCTTCCGTATTGTCGACGAGCACACGAAAGCCGAATATGTCGGAAAGCTGTTCGAGCGAAACCGCGCGGCGCTCCATCTTGCGCCAGACCGAATAAGGCCGCTTCTGACGTCCGATCACCTTGCATTCGACACCGGCCGCTGCCAGCTTGAGGCGCAACTCTTCGGCAATGCTCTCGACAATGTCGCCGCTCTCGGTATTGATCTCGTTGATGCGCTTGATCAATGTCTCGCGCGCTTCAGGGTTCAATTCCTTAAAGGCGAGATCCTCAAGCTCTTCGCGAATTTCCTGAATACCCATACGGCCTGCGAGCGGCGCATAAATGTCCATCGTCTCCTGCGCAATGCGCTGACGCTTTTCCGCCGACTTGATGAAATGCAGCGTCCGCATATTGTGAAGACGGTCGGCAAGCTTGACCAGCAACACGCGAATGTCGTTCGACATGGCGAGCAGGAATTTACGGAAATTCTCGGCCTGCTTGGAACGCTCCGACGTCAACTCGATGCGCGTGAGCTTGGTCACGCCATCGACGAGATTGGCAATCTCGAAACCGAAAAGGTCAGCCAACTCGCCAACCGTCGCGCCTGTATCCTCGATCGTGTCATGAAGCAACGCCGTGACGATGGTTGCCGTATCAAGCTTCAGATCGGTAAGAATGCCCGCAACTTCGATGGGGTGCGAAAAATACGGGTCGCCACTCGCCCGCATCTGGCTGCCGTGCTGCTTCATGGCATAGACATAGGCGCGGTTGATCAGGGCTTCGTCCGCATTCGGATCGTAACCCAATACTCGATCAACCAGCTCATACTGCCGTAACATGCCTGCTCGTCTCCAACACTCACAACATCTTAGCTACAAACAAAAGCGCCGCCCAACCTTGCGGCGGGGGCGGCGCTCAAATC
The DNA here is from genome assembly GCA_049303435.1 of Parvibaculum sp. Taxonomy (GTDB): domain Bacteria; phylum Pseudomonadota; class Alphaproteobacteria; order Parvibaculales; family Parvibaculaceae; genus Parvibaculum. Next base: position 11,068 of record JBAQNC010000176.1, read on the forward strand.
TGTCAGCGCTTCGGGAGTGATAGACTCACTCCTCCCTTCGCTCAGTCTTCTCCATCCATATCGTCGTCGGCGGACTTCTGTTGCGGCGAGTCGATCTGGGTCTGAATGGCGCGAAGCAGGTCTTCTTCGCTCATGCGATCACTCGAACCCGCAGCAGCGCCAAATGTATCCGGCACGTCCGCGCTTTCGCCCGAGGTCAACAGCGCCACCGCTTCGTTTTCGGACTCTTCGGTATCTACACGCTTCTGCATGCTGCCGATAAGATCTTCCCGCAAATCGGTCGGCATAATGGTCCGTTCCGCGATTTCGCGAAGCGCGACGACCGGGTTCTTGTCATTGTCGCGATCAACCGTCAGTTCGGCGCCAGCCGACATGGCCCGCGCGCGATGCGCCGAGAGCAAAACCAGTTCGAAGCGGTTCGGTACCTTGTCGACACAATCTTCAACGGTAACGCGCGCCATAAAGCAGACTCCAGGGTAAAATGAGATTATCGGGTATGTAGGGGCTAGTTCAAAACAAGGCAAGGAAAATCAGGCGTTTAGAGGACAAAATTCGCCATTTTCAACCCTGAATCAAGGTAATTCCTGCCAAAGCGGCCTCCCCTTCAACGGCTTTGAGCCGCTGGAGCAGACCAGAGGCGCTGTCGCCGGTGACAGGGTGCCGCCATTCAGGCGCGACTTCGGCCAGTGGAACGAGGACGAAGCCCCGCATCGGCATGCCCGGATGGGGCAAGGCCAGCGGCAAGGGACCCGCGCCCGCATCCACCCCGCGAGGCCCCTGATCGATAATAATTTCGCCCTCATAATCCAGCAGATCCAGGTCCAGCGTGCGGGCTGCCCAACGTGCACGGCGCACACGGCCAAACCGTGCCTCAAGCTGATGCAAAGTGGCGAGGAGCTCCACAGCAGGCATAGCCGTCTCGACGACCGCCACGGCATTGACATAAGGCGGTTGTGCATCGGGAGCGACCGCCTGTGTCTGATAGAATGACGAACATTGCGAAACGCCGATTCCATAATCAGGCATCTGCGCCAGTGCAGCCTTCAATGTCGAAAGCGACGTTCCATAAACCGTCGCCAGATTTCCACCCAGAGCAATCAAGATCATTTCAACCGCCTTACAAAAACCTCATCCTCGGTTCCAAATGTGGCGTGACTTCTATAGCGTGGCTGCCAATAACAAGAACCGTGGACTTTGACCCGGCGCATAACACAAAACCAGATTAAGGCTTATCTCATGAATTTTTATCCGCAAGAACGGATCGCCCTTTTTATTGATGGAGCAAATCTCTATTCGGCGGCCCGCGGTCTCAATTTCGATATCGATTACCGTCGCCTTCTCGAACACTTTCGCTCAAAAGGCACGATGATCCGGGCATTTTACTATACAGCTCTGATTGAAGATCAGGATTATTCCCCTTTACGTCCGTTGATCGACTGGCTCGACTACAATGGATATTCTGTTGTCACCAAGCCGGCGAAAGAATTTACCGATGCACAAGGACGGCGTCGCATCAAAGGCAATATGGATATCGAACTTGCCATAGACGCGATGGAAATGGCGCCGAACATCGATCACCTCATCCTTTTCTCTGGCGATGGCGACTTCCGCCGTCTCGTCGATGCCATCCAGCGCAAGGGCAAACGCGTCACGGTGATTTCGACAACGCGTTCGCAACCGCCCATGATCGCCGACGAACTGCGCCGTCAGGCCGATCAGTTCATCGAGCTGGAAACCATGCGCAACCTCATCGGGCGCAACCCCAACAC
>JBAQNC010000177.1:0-2747 GCA_049303435.1 Parvibaculum sp.
CGTTAGGGCGTACGTCCCTCGTCAAGACAATCTGACTTTCTCCCGCTGGAACCGGTTGGGCCTTGGTAAGCCGACGGCTCATCTCCCCTTGATCTTATATGGAGGCGTTTGTCATGCGGCCAGACCAGAAGACTACAATATCTTGGTCAAGATACGGTCCAACTTGCTGTTTTCTCGATATAGAAAATGCACGGTGATAGCCGCTAAGACCCCGACTGCCGCCCCACCTAGAATATCGGTCAGATAATGGGTGCCGACATAGATGCGTGAAAAGCAGATCAAAGCGGACATCAGAAGGAGCACTAGTCCACGACGCAGAATTTCTTGGATAATAAAGGCCGTCGCTACCGCGATAGAAACGGTTGCATGGTCTGAAGGGAATGACCAGTCTGCGCTGGGAGAAATTAGCAGATGAGATACGCCCGCATCATAGGGGCGCAGCCGATGGATAAAGAGAAGGATACCTTGATTGATGACAAGCCCCAGCAAGAAAGCAAGCCCAGAACAGATCGCGGCGTGACGGACATGGGTCCGATCCTCCCGACTCCACCATTGCAGCACCACGAATGCTACGATTAGCGGCACACCGAAGTCGGTGACACCGATCATGACCTGATCTATGAGCTGGCTCTCGCCTGCAAAGGAGTTGATCCAGTGAGTAATCTCGACGTCCATTGCTTACCTTCTACTTATCGGTGTTACTCTTATTGTCATGCAGATTAACGAGCGTCGCGTCCATCAGATATTTCGCATCAGTGTCATTCTCAAGGGATTGCACGCACTCACTGAAATTGCCGGTGGCCTGGTATTTTATATGGTTAGTGCCCACGCGGTACTCGATTGGGTCAATCTGCTGACACAGGAAGAACTTACGGAGGATCCGCGGGATTTTCTCGCGACCCACTTGCTGAGCGCGGCGCAGCATCTAACAGGGGGAACCCAGTCCTTTTACGCTTTTTACCTTGTTAGCCACGGGCTAATCAAAGTTGCTTTGGTTGTCGGCTTGCTGCGCGAGAAGCTCATAGCCTATCCGCTTTCTCTTTTCGCTCTTGGCGCTTTTATAACCTACCAAGTCTACCGGTATAGCTACACCCATTCGTTCGGTCTGATATTGTTGACGGTTTTCGATCTCATTGTCGTCGTGCTCGTTTGGCACGAGTGGCGCTTGTTGAGAAAACACCTGCCTGTCGACTAGGAGAGTATTTCACGTGAAAGTCAGAAAATGAGCTTTCAGGTTAGGAAGCTCTCACGTCGGTGACAAGCTCGAGAAGGGTGGGCAACGCTTGCGATGGTGTTGCCTTTCCCGCCCATGGCACCTCTACCCCGCGCAGCACGAGAGTTTCGCCACATCTTTGTCGAAGGTCTGAGCCGCAAGCTTCACCCCCTCGACCGTGGTGAGATAGGGGAAGATCGTCTCGCCCAGTGCCTTGGTTGTCATTTCGAACTTCAAGGCCATGACAAGGGTCTGAACGCTGTCGGAACCTTCAGGCGCGGCGATCACCGCACCGAGCAGGCGGTCGGACTTTGCGTCAGCCACGAGTTTGATTAACCCGCGTATGTCGCGGGCGGCCAAAGCGCGCGACACGTTGTCAAGGGTCAGCACCGACGTTTTCACCTCATGCCCAGCAGCTTTGGCCTGCGCCTCGGTCAGGCCGACACCTGCCACTTGCGGATCGGTAAACACCACCCAGGGCATGGCGGCGTTATTATAGCGCTCTGAACCACCCGCGGCATTTTTTGCCGCTAGTTTTGCTCCATAGGCGGCCATATAGACGAACTGATCTCGGTCAGTCACATCACCGGCGGCGTAGATACCCGGGCGGGTAGTCGCCATGTCGTCGCCGACGATGATTGCGCCACGGCTGTCGGTCTCGATCCCCAATTCGGCTAGGCCCAAGCCTTCGGTATTGGGGCTACGGCCAGCGGTCACGACCAGATGATCGGCGGTTAGCTCTAGCCGCTTGCCGCCTTCCTCGATGCAGAGCACCGCACGGTGGCCGTCGGCATGGCAGGCGTCATAGGTCACACCACAATGCATCGTGATGCCCTCGTCACGGAACACCTGAGCCAACGCCTCGGACACCTCGGGTTCGACCTGAGGCAGCAAGCGCGAGCGGCAGACCACGGTCACCTTGACGCCCATGCGTGCCATCATCTGGGCTAACTCCGCCCCGATATAGCCGCCGCCGAGAAACACCAGACTTTCGGGAAAAGTTTCCAGTTCCAGAAGCGATGTGCTGTTGAGCGTGGGAACATCAGCAATACCGGGGATGGCGGGCAGCGCTGGTCTCCCGCCGGTGGCGATGATCAGCTTGGGCGCGCGGATCAGGCGGTCACCGACCTGGACGCCACCTTCGACCAGCGTAGCGGCGCCTTCGTCGATATAGGTCACGTTCTCGTATTCTGGCAGTAGATCGGCGTATTTCTTCTGCCGCAGCCCCGCGACCAATGCCTCTTTGCCCGCCATCAGCGCGGCCCAGTCATCAACCTGTGCCGCGCCAGACACGCCAGAGAACCGCTTGGCTGCCCCGGCACCATGAATCGCCTCTGCGGCGCGGATCATTGCCTTTGAGGGCACGCACCCCACGTTCACGCACGTGCCGCCGATCAGCCCATGCCCGATCAGTGCCACGCGCTTGCCTGCTTCGGCCGCAGTGATCGACGCGGAAAACCCGGCCGATCCGGCACCGATCACGGCCACGTCAAATTCGTTTACGCTCGTCGTAGCTACAGGACTGGTGCAGCAG
>JBAQNC010000178.1:0-4603 GCA_049303435.1 Parvibaculum sp.
TCAAAGCCGCACCCCGCCATGCTCGAACAGGCCATGCGGGAAGCCGGGGTGGATGCCGCTAACACTGTGCTTGTGGGCGACACGACCTACGACATCTTGATGGCGGTTGCGGCTGGCGCAACGCCTCTGGGGGTCGATTGGGGTTATCACGAAGCGTCGGAGCTTGGTGAAGCGGGGGCGGCGCGTGTATTGTCTCATTTCGATGAGCTTCGGCCTGCTCTTGATGAGCTTTGGCCTTCTTCGCAGGGAGGGATGCGTCGATGAAATTCCTGGGTCGCTTTTTTCTGCTTCTGGTCTTTCTGATTGTCGGCGCCGTTGTTGCGCTGAGCTTTGTCGATCTGGGGCGTTTCGCGCCGCAGATCGAGGCCGCCGCCAAACAAGCCACGGGACGAACGCTCAAGATCGACGGACCGCTGCATATCGGCCTGTCGCTGTCGCCTTCGCTGGTCGCCGAGGAGGTCAGTTTTTCTAACGCCAGCTGGGGCACGCGGCCCCAGATGCTCACCGCCGACAAGCTTTCGCTTCAACTCGATATCCTGCCGCTTCTGTCGGGCAAGGTGGCGCTCAAGTCGGTGAAGCTCATCAATGCCGATGTTCTGGTCGAGACCAACAAGCAGGGCGTCGGCAACTGGGTGTTCGATACGTCTGGAGCGGCGAAGCCCGCGAGCGGGGCTTCTTCCGGCGGCGGCGCGAGCCTTGAAGGCCTGCCCGATGTCGAGATGCGCGATCTCAAGGTCGCCTATCGCGATGGCGCGACGGGCAAGACGACCGAGGCGGCCTTTCAGGATGTAACCGTCGTGCCGCAGGGCCGCGGCGTTCATGCGGTGGTGGCAGGTGACGTCAATGGCGCCAAGGTCGCCTTCGCTTCCGACATCAATCAAAGTGCGGACAATATTTCGCTGAAGAACGCTTCGCTCTCGGTCGGCGACACGAGCGTCACGGGCGATATCGACGTGAGCCTCTCAGGCACGCCTTCCGTTACGGGCACGCTGTCGAGCGACACACTGGACCTTACGCCTTTCGCGTCGGGCGGCGGATCTGGCGGGAAGAAGTCGGGGCCGGTCTTCAGCCGCGATCCCCTGCCGCTGGATCAACTTGCCGCCGCCAATGCGGACCTTACGCTCAAGGTCGGGTCGCTCACCTATGGCAAGGTGGTGCTGAAGGATTTTGAAATCCCGATCAAATTGAAGGGTGGGGTGCTCAATGTGCCTGCCCGCATGGCCTATCGCGGCGTGCCCATCAATCTTGATGTCACCGGCAATGGCGCTCAGAAGCGGCTCGGGCTCGATCTCAAGACCAGCGGGCTCGACATCGGCAAGCTCTTCGCCGATCTCGATGTGACCAATCTTCTGGTCGCCAAGGCCGATATCGCCGTCAAGCTTTCGGGTAGCGGCGGGTCGCTTCATGCGATTGCGGCGAGCACCGGCGGGCAGACCAATGTTGTCATCGGCAAAGGCTCGATCAATTCCAAGGCCTTCGCCATCGTTTCCGACGATCTCGTCAATGCGATCATTCCCTCAGGCCAGAACAGCAATACGGCGCAGCTCGTCTGCGCGCTTAGCCGATTCGATTTCCAGAATGGCGTCGGCACCTCCAAGGCGTTGGCGGTCGAGACGGACAGTCTCGTCACGACAGGCGGCGGCACGGTTAATCTTGGAACGGAGCATATCGATCTGCTTCTGAAGCCCAAGCCGAAGAAGGCGAGCGTCGCAAGCCTTGCCTTTCCGATCCGCCTTTCAGGTCCGCTTAATGCGCCGACTGCTGGTATCGACAGGACGGGTGCGGCGCTGGGTGTCGCGACCGCTGTGGGCGGCGTAGCGCTGACGGGCGGGATCGGAGAGCTTCTGCCGCTGATGAGCACGGGGAGTTCGGCAGATACCGGTGGTTGCGCTGGCCTTGCTGCTGCGGCGGCTTCCGACAAGGGCGTTGTCGGCACTGTGTCGGGGGCGGGTGAATCCGCCGTCGAGGGTGTCGGCAGTGCCGTCGATAGCGTCACCAAGGGTATCGGCGACCTGTTCAAGTGAGTTCCAGTGATGAGTGACGAAGAAGAAGCCTCCGTGTTCAACATGGGTCTTGGCCGCAACAAGGCGCTGGACGAGCAGGTCGAACACCCCGGTCAGAACCCGTTCCGCAATCTGCCGAAGCGTTTCTACAAGGAAGCGAGCGTCGAGCCTCGCGACGGCGGCTATGCCGTGCTGCTCGACGGCAAGGGCGTCAAGACGCCTGCGCGCACGCCGCTCGTGTTGCCGTCCCATGCGCTGGCTCAGGCGGTTGCCGACGAATGGGCCCGGCAGGGCGAGCGTATCGATCCGCGCAGCATGTGGTTCACCAAGCTCGCCAATACCGCAATTGATCGTGTGACGCCGCGCCGCGATGCGGTGGTGGACGAGCTTGCGGCCTTTTCCAATGCCGATCTCATCTGCTACATGGCCAATCATCCTATCGGTCTTGCCCAGCGTCAGGCGGCTCATTGGTCGCCGCTCATCATCTGGGCGGAGGAGGCGCTGGGCGCTTCGCTGCGTGTCACGCCCGGCCTCATGCATGTGCCGCAGGAGAAGCCGACGCTTGCCGCGCTGCGTGCCGCCATCGAGGCCGCATCGGATTTCGAACTGGCAGGCCTTCACAATGCCGTGACGCTCACCGGCTCGACCGTCATCGGTCTGGCGCTGCTGCATGGCCGTCTCACCGTCGAGCAGGCTTTCGAGGCCGCCCATGTGGACGAGGCCTGGCAGGTCTATCTCAGCGGCGAGGACGAAGACGAGGCGGCGCGGCTCGTTACGCGTCGCGAGGAACTGGCCGATACGGCCCGGTTTCTGGCGCTTGTCCGCGAAAATGCCGCCGACGTCGCGTAAATCTGGCATTTTTGCATCAGCGTTCTGCTCCCCTAAGCTATTGGCAATTTTGGACTTTCGGTGCTATTCAAAGCGCCTGAGGTGGCCCCGCTGCGTGGCCTGAGTATCCGTCCATCCCGGTCGCATTTCCGGCGGCTTCACGGGATTTCTGGGGGCAGAATGAAAGAAATTATTCGCCAGCTTGAAGAGCGCCGCGAGGTCGCCCGGTTGGGTGGTGGCCAGAAGCGTATCGATGCGCAACATGCGCGTGGTCGGCTGACAGCGCGCGAGCGCATCGAGTTGCTGCTGGACGAGGGCTCCTTCGAGGAGTTCGACATGTTCGTCGAGCATGATTGCCACGAATTCGGCATGGACAAGCAGAAGATTCCCGGCGACGGCGTCGTCACGGGCTGGGGCACGGTCAATGGCCGTCCGGTCTATGTTTTCGTGAAAGACTTCACCGTCTTCGGCGGTTCGCTCTCCAAGGCCCATGCCCGCAAGATGACCAAGGTCCAGGATATGGCGCTGCGCAATGGCGCGCCGATCATCGGGCTCTTCGATGCGGGCGGTGCGCGTATTCAGGAAGGCGTCGATGCGCTGGGCGGCTACGGCGAGGTCTTCACGCGCAACGTGCTGGCGTCGGGCGTCATTCCCCAGATTTCCGTCATCATGGGCCCATGCGCGGGCGGCGACGTTTACTCGCCCGCCATGACCGACTTCATCTTCATGGTGCGCGACACGTCCTACATGTTCGTGACCGGCCCCGACGTCGTGAAGACCGTGACGAATGAAACCGTCACGTCGGAAGAACTCGGCGGCGCCTCGATCCATACGACGAAGTCGTCGGTTGCCGATGGCGCCTGGGACAATGACGTCATCACGCTCACCCAGATCCGTCGCTTCATTGACTTCCTGCCCGCTTCCAACAAGGAGAGCGTGCCCGAGCGCCCCTTCTTCGACGATGCCAGTCGCGCCGAGAAGTCGCTCGATACGCTGATCCCGGCCAATCCCAACATGCCTTATGACATGAAGGAATTGATCCTGAAGACGGTGGACGAGGCAGACTTCTTCGAAATTCAGGAAAGCTTCGCCAAGAACATCATCACCGGCTTTGCCCGCATCGAAGGCAAGACGGTCGGCGTTGTCGCCAACCAGCCGATGGTGCTCGCGGGCGTCCTCGACAGCGACGCCAGCCGCAAGGCCGCGCGCTTCGTGCGCTTCTGCGATTGCTTCAACATCCCGATCATCACCTTCGTCGACGTGCCGGGCTTCCTGCCGGGCACCAGCCAGGAATACGGCGGGCTCATCAAGCATGGCGCCAAGCTGCTCTTTGCCTATACCGAGGCGACGGTGCCCAAGGTCACGGTCATCACGCGCAAGGCCTATGGCGGCGCTTATGACGTGATGTCGTCCAAGCACATTCGCGGCGACCTCAACTACGCCTGGCCAACGGCTGAAATCGCGGTCATGGGCGCCAAGGGCGCGGTCGAGATCATTCATCGCGCCGATATCGGCGACGCTGAAAAGATCGCGGCCCATACCAAGGCTTACGAAGATCGTTTCCTCAATCCTTTCGTCGCCGCCGAACGCGGCTATATCGACGAAGTCATCATGCCTCATTCCACGCGCACGCGGCTGGCCCGCGCGCTCGCGCTCCTTGCCAACAAGGACGTCGAGAATCCGTGGAAGAAGCACGACAACATTCCACTTTAAGAAAGCAGATGGGGAATATCAACATATGCTTTCTTACCTCCCCCTTGAGGGGGGAGGTC
>JBAQNC010000179.1:0-9006 GCA_049303435.1 Parvibaculum sp.
AAAAGAAGCAGGAAACGGCAGATACCTATACCTTCTCTATGACGCCGGTGGATGGAGAGACGACGTTTCGCTTTTCGCCCGGCCAGTTCAACATGCTCTACCTGTTTGGTTATGGCGAAGTACCCATCAGCATTAGCGGCGATCCCGCGAAGCCTGAACAACTGGTTCATACCGCCCGCACCATGGGTAGCGTGACGCGGGCGTTTGCCGCGCTCAAGACCGGAGAGATGGTGGGCATACGTGGTCCATATGGAAGCGCCTGGCCGGTCGTAGAGGCTGAAGGCAAGGACGTCCTGATTGTCGCCGGGGGACTTGGTCTGGCGCCGCTGCGATCGGCGATCTATTCCATGCTCGCCACCCGGCAGAAGTTCCGCAGTGTCGCGATCTTCCACGGCGCGCGCAGCCCGGAGACGATTCTCTTTGCCGATGAATTGAAACGCTGGCAAGAGAATTTCGCCGTGGATTGTGAGGTGACCGTCGATTATGCGGGGCCCGACTGGCATGGCCGGGTGGGGGTCATTACGCAACTCATCGCCCGTGGAGTTTTTGACACGCATGAGGTTGTTGCCTTTGTCTGCGGACCGGAAATCATGATGCGTTTTACCATCGAAGCTCTGAACAAAAGAGGCGTTGCCGATGACAGAATTCACGTCTCGATGGAACGCAGCATGAGATGTGCAATCGGCCATTGTGGCCATTGTCAATTGGGTCCAGCCTTCGTCTGCAAGGACGGGCCGGTCATGCGCTACGATCATATCCGGCGTCTTGCGCAGATAGCGGAGCTTTGACGGCGATGGTACAGCCGAAACCGAAGCCGAAACTGGCGGTCTGGAAATTCGCTTCCTGCGACGGCTGTCAGCTGTCAATTCTCGATCTCGAGGATGAACTTCTGGCGTTGGCGGGAGACGTCGAAATTGCTCATTTTCTTGAGGCGACACGCGCCGTATCGAAGGGGCCTTACGATCTTTCTCTCGTCGAAGGATCGATCACGACGGCCCATGACGCGGAGCGGATACAGGAAGTGCGTCGACAGTCCAAAGCGCTTGTGACGATTGGGGCCTGCGCGACGTCGGGCGGCATTCAGGCGCTGCGCAATTTCCGCGACATCAACGACTTCATCGCTGCGGTTTACGCGCGACCGGACTATATCGATACTTTGGCGACGTCGACGTCCATCGCCGAGCATGTTCAGGTTGATTTCGAACTCAGGGGATGCCCGGTCAACAAGTATCAGCTTCTTGAAGTCGTGACGGCCTATCTCTTTGGCCGCAAGCCGATGGTGGCACGGCATAGCGTCTGTCTGGAATGCAAAATGCGCGGCAATGTTTGTGTTGCCGTCGCTCACGGTACGCCTTGTCTCGGTCCGGTAACGCAGGCGGGCTGCGGCGCGATTTGCCCGGCCTATGATCGTGGTTGCTATGGGTGCTACGGTCCGCAGGACACGCCGCAGATGCAGGCCATGACGAAGGTGCTGCAAACGCACGAGATGGGGCGCCAGGACATTCAGCGCATCCTGCAAACCTTCAACGCCAACGCCACCCCGTTCCGCGAGGAGAGCCAACGTCATGACCCGGCGAACGATAAAAGTTAATCAACTCGCCCGTGTCGAGGGGGAGGGCGCCCTGCATGCGCAGGTGGTCGACGGCAGGGTCGAACATGTTGAGTTGAATATCTTCGAGCCGCCTCGTTTCTTCGAAGCGTTTTTGCAAGGACGTGATTTCAGGGAAGCGCCCGACATTACCGCGCGCATATGCGGGATATGTCCCGTCGCCTATCAGATGAGTGCCGTTCATGCCATGGAGACGGCCTGCGGCGCGGTGGTAGATGGCGCGCTTCGTAATTTGCGCCGACTGCTCTACTGCGGCGAATGGATCGAAAGCCATGTGCTGCATATCTACATGCTGCATGCGCCGGATTTTCTCGGCTATGAAGGCGCGGTCGATATGGCACGCGACCATCCGGCACTTCTGCAACGCGGACTGCGGCTCAAGAAGGTCGGCAACGCCATCATCACGCTGGTCGGCGGACGGGAAGTGCATCCGATCAACGTTCGTGTGGGCGGCTTCTATCGCGTGCCGCAGCGCTCGGAACTGATGAAGCTGCGCGATGAACTCGTCTGGGGCCGCGACGCGGCGCTCGAAACGGTGCGCTGGGCTTCCGGGCTTTCCTTTCCCGATTTCGAACGCGACTATGAATTTGTCGCCTTGAGGCATCCTTCCCAATATCCGATGAACGAGGGACGGATCGTGTCGAGCAAGGGAATGGATATTGCGCCCTCGGAATTCGAGAATGTGTTTGAGGAAATTCATGTCAGCCACTCGACGGCGCTGCATGGCCGGATCAGGGAACGCGGCGCTTATCTCGTAGGGCCTCTGGCGCGCTACAGTCTCAATTTCGACCGTCTGCCGCAGAGCGTCCAGACGGCGGCGCGTGAGGCGGGTCTTGAGCGCGTGTGCCGCAATCCTTTCAAAAGCATCATCGTGCGGGCCGTCGAAGTACTCTTTGCTTTTGAAGAGGCGCTGCATATCGTCGAAGATTACGAGGAGCCTCACGAGCCCGCGGTCGCGGTCGAGCCGCAGGAATCCACGGGCCATTGGGCGACTGAAGCGCCGCGCGGTCTCCTTTATCATCGTTATGATCTTGCCGGCGATGGCAGCATCCGCGTAGCGCAGATTATTCCGCCGACCTCGCAAAACCAACCGAGCATCGAGGATGATCTGCGCGATCTGATCGGCGAAAATCTGTCGCTTGGCGATGATGACTTGCGGGCTCGCTGTGAGCAGACGATCCGGAATTACGATCCATGTATTTCCTGTGCAACTCATTTCCTCAAGTTTAAAATCGAGCGTCGTGAAGGTGATCTCAAATGCGCTCCCTCATAATAGGTATCGGGAACAGTGACAGGGGCGACGATGGGGTGGGGCCTGCTGTCGCGCGTATTCTGTCAGAAGAAGCGCCCGACGATGTGAGCGTCATCGTTTCTCAGGGCGAGCCGGCGGGTCTTATTGACGCCTGGACGAATATGGAGGCCGTTTTTCTAGTTGATGCCTGTGTAAGCGGTGGGGGCGCAGGGACGATACAGCGCTTTGACGCCGTTCAGTCTCCCCTGCCTGAACAGTTCGACGCTATCTCGACGCACGGGTTTGGTGTCAGCGCCGCCATTGAACTTGCCCGCGCCATTGGAAACTTGCCCCGACGTTTGATCGTCTATGGGATCGAGGCGAGCGAATTCGAACCGGGGACGCCGCTTTCGACCTCGGCTCAAAGGGCGGCGCAAGAAGTCGCTGGGCGCATACGCGAGGAACTTTCCCACATTCGAGACTGAGGAGATGGAATGCACGAAGCCTCGATCCTGAACGACCTGATGGACAAGATCGCCAATATCGCCAGAGAGGAAGGCGTCACCCGCGTCACCTGTGTCGATGTCTGGCTGGGCGCCTTGTCTCATATGTCGGCCGAACACTTCCGCGAGCATTTTGAAGAATCGTCCAGAGGGACTCTCGCCGAGGGGGCGCGGCTTGTCGTCGAATGCTCGGAGGATATTCGTCACCCTGACGCGCAATCCATCATGCTCAGGAGCATCGAAGCGGAGGATTGAATGCCCGGCCACGCGCAAGGTGCTGCGATTGAATGTATACGCAGGCGCTTCACCGTTCGTGGCGCGGTGCAGGGCGTCGGGTTTCGACCGTTCGCCTATCGTATGGCCAAGCGCTTCGATCTCGTTGGCCATGTCGTGAATACGGGGGAATGTGTCGCCATCGAAGTGGAGGGCCCGTGCGACCGGGTGGACGCATTTGTGCAGGCTCTGGCGCAGCAGGCGCCGGTTCAGGCGAATATTGCCTCCATCGAGCAGCTGGATATTTCTCTCCGGGGCGACAGCGATTTCCTCATTCTTGAGAGCCATGCGGTCTCGCCAGAGGGCGGGGTGACGCTGCTGCCGGACATTGCGACATGTGAGGCTTGCCTTGATGAGGTTTTCGATCCGACGAACCGGCGTTACCTCTACCCCTTCACCAATTGCACGGATTGCGGCCCGCGCTATTCGATCCTGACCGATCTGCCCTATGACCGCGCACGAACGACCATGGTGGGATTTGCCATGTGCGAGGCTTGCGCGGTTGAGTATGGCGATCCGGGAGACCGACGATTTCATGCCGAACCTATTGCTTGCCCGACCTGCGGTCCGCAGGTCGCTTTGTGGGACAAGGCTGGACGGGAAATCGCAACGCGAGGCGATGCGCTCGAGCAAGCCGCCTCAATTATCGAGGCGGGGGGCATTCTTGCTGTGAAAGGCCTGGGCGGCTTTCATCTTCTTGCCGATGCGCGCAGCAGTCGGGCGCTTCAGCAATTGCGGAGCCGCAAGCGGCGGCCCACCAAACCATTGGCATTGATGGTGGCCCTGCCCGAAGAGGCAAGAAGGCTTTGCATCGTTGACGCAGGGGAAGAAGCTCTGCTTGTATCGAGCCAAGCGCCTATCGTTCTGATGCGCAGGATGAAGCCTGATGGCGTTGTAGCGGAAGAGGTCGCGCCGGGACAAAACAATCTGGGCATCATGCTGCCCTATACGCCGCTTCACCACATCTTGATGCGTCGGCTCGGCTTTCCCGTCGTTGCGACAAGCGGCAACCCGAGCGAGGAACCGATTGTGACGACAGAACAGGCGGCGTTCGAACGGCTCGGCTCGATTGCTGACGCCTTTCTGGTGCACGACAGGCCGATTGCGCGACCGGCTGAGGACTCCGTCTTTCGGGTGATCTGCGGGGCGCCGCAGGCGATCCGGCGCGGGCGAGGCCTTGCACCGCTGTCCCTGCCGCTTGAGGCGCAATTTGTCGGTTCTGGTCCGAGTGTTCTGGCGCTTGGCGGACATCTGAAGGTCGCCGCGACATTATTGGCCGACAATCGGGCCATTGTCGCTCCTCACCTCGGGGATCTCGGCACGCTCAAGGCAGAAAAAGTTTTCGTCGAGTCGCTCAATCATCTCGAAGCGCTGCACGGCATCCATGCCGATGTCGTGGCATGTGACCTTCATCCCGATTATGCGACCACGCATATCGGCGAACGAATGGGGCGCAAACTTATGCGCGTGCCGCATCATCTCGCCCATGTTGTGTCCGTGATGACCGAGAACGGTCTCGAAGGGCCGGTTCTCGGTGTTGTCTGGGACGGCGCGGGCTATGGAACTGACGACACGATCTGGGGCGGTGAGTTTCTGAGCGTCGAACGAGGTAACTGGTCGCGAAGTGCCCATTTACGTCCCTTTCGCTTGCCCGGCTCTGAAGCCGCCATGCGCGAGCCACGACGTGCCGGCATCGGCGTTCTCTATGAGGCATTTGGCACAGGACTGTTCAAGCGGGACGATCTGGGGCCTGTTGCTGCCTTCTCTCCGGCCGAGAGAAATATTCTTCGCAAGCTGCTCGAGCGCGGCGTTCAGGCGCCGTGGACGACGAGCGCCGGTCGGATTTTTGATGCTTTCGCCGCCCTTCTCGGGCTGACGCCCGTCGCGAGCCATGAAGGCGAAGCCGCCATGCAGTTGGAAATGCTGGCCGAGGGCCAGAGCGGTGAATCCTACCCCTTTGAAATCGCCGCAACTGAAACTGGCTTGATGGTTGTCGACTGGGAGCCTTTGCTTCGCGCTATCTTGCAGGATCTGAGCGAAGGTGTTGTTGTCGGTGAAATCGCCTGGCGTATCCATGTGAGTTTTGCGGCTATGATATCGGCAGTTGTGGAGCAGCATAAACCGCGTCACGTAATTCTCGGAGGCGGTTGTTTTCAAAACCGGCTGCTGACGGAACTGGCGGTCGAACGTATCGAAAAGACGGGCAGGAAGGTTTTTCTCGCCCGACAAGTGCCACCCAACGATGGGGGCTTATCGCTCGGTCAGGCGCTTTGGGCGCGATGGACCTTTGCGCAGGAGTAGCCGGAATGTGCCTCGCGGTGCCAGGATGTATTCTTTCGACCAGCGGTGCGGATTTTTCACGCGTCGCGCGCGTCGATTTTGGGGGCATTGTTCGCGAGATCAATCTGGCTTTCACGCCGGAGGCTGATGTCGGAGACTATGTGCTCGTCCATGTCGGCGTTGCCATTGCGGTGATCGACGAAGAAGAGGCCGGGCGCGTTTTCGACACCCTGAAAGACCTCGATGAAATGATCGAGGGCAGGCCATGAAATATTTGGATGAGTACCGCGCCGCCGACACGGTCACCCGATTGGCGGAGGCCATCGCGGAGGCGACGACGCGGCCCTGGACAATCATGGAGATCTGCGGCGGCCAGACACATGCCATCATGCGTTTCGGTCTGGACCAGATGCTACCTGATGCGATCACGCTTGTGCATGGTCCAGGGTGCCCTGTTTGTGTGACGCCCGAGGCCTATATCGACAAGGCGCTCGAAATTGCAGCGATTTCGGGTGTCATATTCTGCTCTTTTGGCGACATGCTGCGTGTGCCAAGCGCGAATGGCGATCTTCTGGGTATCAAGGCGCGCGGCGGTGACGTGCGCATTATCTATTCGCCGCTTGATGCCGTGGAGATAGCGCGCGCCAACCCTGACCGTCAGGTTGTTTTCTTTGCCGTCGGCTTCGAGACCACGGCGCCAGCTAATGCCATCGCCGCCTATACCGCGAAGAGCGAGGGGCTGAAAAATTTTTCATTGCTGGTGTCGCAAGTTCTCGTACCACCGGCGATGGAAGCGCTGCTTGGCGCGCCGGACGGCCAAGTGCAAGGATTTCTCGCGGCCGGCCATGTCTGCACTGTCATGGGCACAACGGCCTATAATCCCATCGCGTCGCGTTTCAATGTGCCGATTGTCATTACCGGCTTCGAGCCCGTCGATATTCTGAACGGAATCTTGTCTTGCGTGCGAGCGTTGGAAGAGGGGCACATCGGTGTAATAAATGAGTATGCGCGCATTGTTCGGCCCAGCGGCAATGAACCGGCACGCGCCCTTGTCGATGAGGTGTTCGAGGTGGCCGACAGGGAATGGCGTGGCCTCGGCGTTCTGCCTGATAGCGGACTTGTTTTACGTGAGACATTTGCGGATTTTGACGCTGAACGGCGTTTTGGTCTGGTGGGTGATCATCAGTCTGTATCGTCGCCTTGTATGAGCGGTGACATTCTGCGTGGGGTTCGTTCCCCGCTTCAATGTCCAGCCTTTGGTGACGCATGCACACCGGAACATCCGCTCGGGGTGACGATGGTATCCTCGGAAGGCGCTTGCGCCGCCTATTATCGCTATCGTGGCGCGACGCGTCTGGCCGGAGATTGATATTGTCATGACGGAATCTGAAGGCTCGATTTGTCCGGCGCCCGCCACCGTGACCGAAGTCATCCAACTGGCGCATGGCGGCGGCGGACGGCTCATGAACAGGCTGATCGAGACGGTGATCCGTCCGGCGTTTGGAAATCCGCTGTTGGATGCATGTCACGATGGCGCTGTCTTCGATGTGGATGGCGGGAAGCTTGCCTTCACGACGGATTCCTATGTCGTGAAGCCCTTGTTCTTTCCCGGCGGTGATATTGGCAGCCTCGCCGTGAACGGCACTGTCAATGATCTCGCCATGTGCGGTGCCGAGGCGCTCTATCTGAGTGCGGCTTTCATCATAGAGGAAGGGTTTCCGCTGGAGGATTTGCGACGTGTCGTTGGGTCGATGAAGGAAGCGGCGACACGAGCGGGCGTAAGTTTTGTGACGGGCGATACCAAAGTCGTCGATCGGGGAAATGGCGACGGGCTTTTTGTCAATACTGCCGGCGTCGGCGTGGTCCGCACAAAAACGCTCGTCTCGCCGCGCGCCGTCGCGCCGGGTGATGTAATTTTGCTCAGCGGGGACATTGGACGGCACGGGATCGCCATCATGGCGGCGCGCGAGGGACTGGCTTTTGAAACCAATATTGAAAGCGATTGCGCACCGCTCTGGAGTCCGGTTCGCCAGCTCATTGAAAGCGGCGTTGAAGTGCATTGCCTGCGTGATTTAACGCGTGGTGGCCTCGCCTCCGCCGTGATCGAGATTGCGGAGAGCGCCGGTCGCGCCATGACGCTCAATGAGACGGCTATAGCAGTACGAGCGGATGTGAGAGCTGCTTGCGAGCTTCTGGGGCTTGATCCGCTCTATGTCGCAAATGAAGGGCGTTTCGTTGCCTTTGTGCCGGAGGCCGACGCAGAAAAAGCTCTCGAACTACTGTCGAGCGATCCTGCCTGTCCTGATGCCTCTGTGATCGGACAGGTCACCGCCGGCGAGGGTGGAGTGGTGGGCATCCAGGGGCCCTATGGCACAATCCGCAGACTCAGCATGCTCAGTGGGGAGCAACTGCCCCGCATTTGTTGATTTTCTCATCAAGGCGCTGAAGTGCGTCCTCCACAGCCATGGGGTATGAAATAGATGACCTTGTCGCTTTACCATTAACCGAGGAAGGCTGCACAACCGAATAATAGTCACTATACAGAATAATAATATTTCTCATGGAAACCAAACAAAAACTTCGCTGGCGTACCGGACAGACCTCGCATCTGACAGCGTGGCATGACCCGGATTGTCGCCGCCCCGGTTTCCTATGCCGATTGAGACAATCTGCATCTGACGCTTGCTGAAATCTGCAAGAGCCATCCTTTCGCGCGTGCCGAACTCGAAGGCAATAACCCGTTCTGGGTGACGTCGAAATTTGATGACATCCAGATAGTCACTCGAACTCGCCGGCACGCCCCGCCGCACAGTGACGAATTTCGTCGGCGGTCCAAAGTCGGAGCCGATCTGTTATCGGCTCGCCTGAGCGCCCGAGATTCAAATTTGGGGATGGAAATGAATCCCAAGCCAAAACTTGCTCATCCAAATCCTGGGGACGTCAACGCAACCACCATTGGCCAAAAGCGGAGCCAATAAATTCCATATATTTCAATGACTTAAGAAAGGAAATTGGCGGAGAGGGTGGGATTCGAACCCACGGTACCCTTGCAGGCACGCCGGTTTTCAAGACCGGTGCCTTAAACCACTCGGCCACCTCTCCGCTTGGAG
>JBAQNC010000180.1:0-17039 GCA_049303435.1 Parvibaculum sp.
TTCCTCTCGCCCGACGTCAACAATCGCACGGACGAGTGGGGTGGCTCTCTGGAAAATCGCGCCCGCCTTCTTCTTGAAATTGTCAGAGCTGTACGCAAAGCAGTTGGTCCCGACTTTCCCATTTCGGTCAAACTCAACTCGGCGGATTTTCAGCGCGGCGGCTTCGTCCATGAAGACGCCATCAAGGTCGCACGCTGGCTCAACGACGAAAGTCTCGACCTGCTTGAAATTTCTGGCGGCACATACGAGCAACCGCGCCTTGTCGGCCTCGACGATCTGACGCTCCATCCGGAAAAATCAGAAAAGCGGAAAGAAAGCACCATCGCGCGTGAAGCCTATTTCCTCGAATACGCAAAGGATATACGCGCCGCGACCACCATGCCGCTGATGGTGACAGGCGGCTTCCGGACCGCCGAAGGGATGAATGCTGCTCTCGCCAGCCATACGATTGATGTCGTCGGGCTGGGTCGTCCGCTTTGCATCGATCCTTCCGCGCCTGCCAGGTTGCTCAGCGGTGCAGCGCGTGAGATTCCTGCTTACGAAAAGACATTGCAGATCGGCCCCGGCATTCTCGGGCCTCACAGCCGCTTCAACCTCGTCAAGGCGCTCAACGGCTGGGGCCAGCAAGGCTGGTTCTGTTTGCAAATTTTGCGCATGGGCGCCGGGCTCGATCCCGACAAGAAACTCGGCGTCTTCAAAGCCTTCCGCGACTACGCGAAAAACGAAGCCAGGACCGCCGCTGCATTGGTGCGCTGAGTGAACCTCTTCCACCTCTTTACGCTCGGATGAAGGGCTTCCTTTTGGGCGAGGATAAGTTTTAGGCGAAATAAAAAATATCCCCTCATCCTGAGGAGAGCCTCTTGGCGCGTCTTGCGGCATAACCCGATCTCCATCGACGGGCGAGCGACGCGCGCGTCTCTATCCCCACCCGAAGAATGGCGTCCAGGAGTGGCGTTCAGGCGCGCGCATGCCACACGCTCGATTTCTTGCAGGAAACACTCGACTTCTTGCAGGAAACGCTCGCCTTTTCGTGCGAACCGTTCTCATCATGCCGCGCTTATCCTGCAATTCCGTTGTCGCCCGATCAAGGCGGTAGAGGTCGATTTCGGTGTTGATGAAAAACATCGGCGCTTAAAACGCCACGCAACCCCGCTCAAACGGAAGCCCCGGATTATCCTGTCAGGCGTTCCCTTGCGGGGTTGCTATTGGATGTGCTTCTCGCACTCGCCCTGACTATTGAGCCGGGCTTTTTTCATCGCCTTGCCGCCAGCGCACTCAATGTGAGTAACTCGGACGTCAGGGTTTTTTTGCGCTCTTGGCCTAAACGGTTCACTGACCGGTCGCCCATGAAGAACGCGTCTGGCGGGCTATGAAATGCATATGTCCGTTGATGTTCGGACGTTATGTTCAGGACCTTGCCTGCGTAGGTGGAGCCATCTTCGAAACCTCCCCTTCATTGAGACAATAAAACGCTACGCCTCAAAAAAAGGGAGCGCAATAGAAAACGTAAAATTCATTTTGTCCTTTATTGCCGCACCTTTATCGGCAAAATGAGTCAATCAGGTTGACGTATTTAATCCGTATAAGAATTAATATTGTTTCAGGTCGAGGGGGCGAGGAATGAAACTATTGTCTGCTCGTTGTGGGCATATTGATGTCGATATCGGCTTGCTTGAAGGTGGTGGTATCAATGGCAATCTGCGTCGCGTGCCATCCATGTGTTTCATCATCGAGCATCCTGAAGGGCTGGTGCTCTGGGATACCAGCATGCACCCTTGCATTTGCGCGGACCCGACAGGTTATTGGGGGAGGCTTGCGACGACGGTTACCGTGCCGCATTACAGCGAGAATGAGACGCTTCTGGCGCGGCTTGCTCAGGCGGGTATTGACGCGAGCCAGATCCGCTTCGTCATAAATTCTCATCTGCATAATGATCATTGCGGCATGAATCGCTTCTTTCCACAGGCGACCGTTTTACTGCGCCGCAGTGAGTTCGATCACGCGGTTGGCCTTATGGACACCGGCAAGCATGGCTATGTGCGCGATGATTTCTACGGCGACGGTCAGACCGTTGAGATGATTGAGTATGACGATAGCTTTGATGTTTTCGATGATGGACGCTTGAAGCTCCTTTCCACCGTCGGTCACACGCCGGGACATCAGAGTCTTCAGGTGACCTTTCCGTCCGGTCGGCAATTCGTGATGACCGGAGACGCGCTCTACACATCGCGACAATTGGCGACGCGCCAGCCGCCCGGTCTTGTCTTTGACAAGTCCGAAGCGCTGGTCAGCGCCAATCGCCTTGCCGATCTTGGCGACAAGGGCGCGACGGTGCTCATCCATCACGAGCCAGGCATCTGGTCGGACAAGGCCGATGTCGAAACGCTATGGCAGGAGTGAGTGGTTCGGTCTGGCGAGCCAACAAAAAAGGCCGGAGCATTTGCTCCGGCCTTTTGCTCTTCAAAGACGTGAAGATTAGCAGCTGTAGTACATGTCGAATTCAACCGGGTGCGGCGTCATTTCGTAACGCAGGCATTCTTCCCACTTCAGTTCGGTGTAACCATCGATCTGTTCCTTGGAAAACACGCCGCCCTTGAGCAGGAAGTCGTGATCGGCTTCGAGCGAGGTCAGGGCTTCGCGGAGGCTGCCGGCGACCGTCGGGATTGCTTTCAACTCTTCGGCGGGCAAGTCATAGAGGTTCTTGTCCATCGGAGCGCCCGGATCGATCTTGTTTTCGATGCCGTCAAGACCGGCCATGCACATCGCGGCAAAGGCGAGATAGGGATTCGCCGTCGGATCGGGGAAGCGGATTTCGATGCGCTTCGACTTCGGCGACGAGCCATGCGGAATACGGCAGGAAGCCGAACGGTTGCGCGCCGAATAGGCGAGCAGCACGGGGGCTTCATAACCCGGCACCAGACGCTTGTAGGAGTTGGTGGACGGGTTGGTGAAGGCGTTGAGGGCCTTGGCGTGCTTCAGGATGCCACCGATGTACCACAGGCATTCCTGGCTGAGGTCGGCATATTTGTTGCCGGCGAACAGCGGCTTGCCGCCCTTCCAGATCGACTGATGGCAATGCATGCCCGAGCCGTTATCGCCGAAGACGGGCTTCGGCATGAACGTCGCCGACTTGCCATAGGCATGAGCGACGTTGTGGATGGCGTATTTGTAGTACTGCAGGTGGTCGGCAACCGTCGTCAGCGTGTTGAACTTGATGCCGAGTTCGTGCTGGGCGGAGGCCACTTCGTGATGGTGCTTTTCGATCGTGACGCCCATCTCTTCCATGACGGTGAGCATTTCGCCGCGAATGTCCTGGCTGGCGTCAATCGGGTTGATCGGGAAATAGCCGCCCTTCGTGCGCACGCGATGGCCCATATTGCCTGTTTCGTAATGCGTGTCGGTATTGGTCGGCAGTTCTGCGGCGTCGAGTTCGAAGCCGGTCTTGTAAGGTGTGACCGAGAACTTCACGTCGTCGAAAAGAAAGAATTCGGCTTCCGGTCCGAACACGATCGTGTCGCCGAAACCGCCGGACACAACATATGCCTCGGCGCGCTTGGCGGTCGAGCGCGGGTCGCGGTCATAGAGTTCTCCGCTGGGCTCGGTGATGTCGCAGATGATGGCGAGAGTGTTCTGGGCGTAGAAGGGGTCGATGACAGCCGTTTCCAGATCAGGCTTCAGGAGCATGTCGGATTCATTGATGGCCTTCCAGCCCGCAATCGACGATCCGTCGAACATTGTGCCTTCGGCAAAGAATTCTTCGTCGCAGAAGCCGATGTCGAAAGTGACATGCTGCATCTTGCCGCGCGGATCGGTAAAGCGCAGATCGATGTACTTGACGTCTTTGTCTTTAATCAGCTGCTGAATGGAGGCGTAATCAGCCATTTCGTCATTCCTCGTTGTGAATTGATAGAGGTGAGAGGGTATGTAGTTCCTGCCGCTGGAAGGGCAGGGAGGTTAGATAGCTTCGACGCCGGTTTCGCCGGTGCGGATGCGAATGGCTTCTTCGACAGTTGAAATGAAAATCTTCCCGTCGCCAATACGTCCGGTTCGGGCAGCTGCCTGAATGGCGTCGACGGCCTTGGCGACCATCCCGTCATCAAGCACGATTTCAATTTTCACCTTCGGCAGGAAATCGACAACATATTCTGCCCCGCGGTAAAGTTCGGTGTGTCCCTTCTGCCGTCCAAAGCCCTTGGCCTCGGTCACGGTGATGCCCTGCAGGCCGACTTCCTGAAGAGCTTCCTTCACTTCGTCGAGCTTGAACGGCTTGATGATCGCTTCGATCTTCTTCATTGCCTTTGACGTCCTTTAACATTTGGTCGGTGACGACC
The DNA here is from genome assembly GCA_049303435.1 of Parvibaculum sp. Lineage (GTDB taxonomy): Bacteria > Pseudomonadota > Alphaproteobacteria > Parvibaculales > Parvibaculaceae > Parvibaculum. Next base: position 4,332 of record JBAQNC010000180.1, read on the forward strand.
GTCTGACCAAATGGGTTAGCATGGGCCGTGCCACTTGAGCGGTGCCAAATTATTGATATAATTCAATAAGTTGCCGGATGTGGATAAGTCTTGCGCACTCTCTGAGCAATAAATATGCGCAAAAAATAATCAAAATGCCTACAAAAAGTGCAAATGTTTTTGAAGGCGCACATCTCTTGCGCAGCTTTGCTTGACAGGAGAGAGGGGCTCCGGTCAAGAGGAGCGTGATGCGACCAATTTTACTAGTCTTTGAAAAGGAACATCGATGCGTCCTGCCAATCAGGTTTTTGCCAATCTCGGGACCACGATTTTCACAGTCATGTCGGCCCTGTCCGCGGAACATGGCGCCATAAATCTGGGACAGGGCTTTCCCGACGATGAAGGGCCGGACGACGTTCGCGCCGTCGCCGCCAAGGCGCTGATCGACGGACCAAACCAATATCCGCCCATGCACGGCTTGCCGACGCTTCGTCAGGCCGTGGCAGCGGCCAACAAGCGCTTCTATGGCCTTGATGTCGACTGGCAGAAACAGGTGCTCGTCACCTCCGGCGCAACCGAAGCTTTGGGCGATTGCCTGATGGCGCTGCTCAACCCCGGCGATGAGGCGATCATCATCGAGCCCGCCTACGACTGCTACAAACCGATCATCGAAGCAGCGGGTGCCAAATGCGTGTCCGTCGCGCTGGAGCCGCCGCATTGGACACTGCCCGTTGACAAACTGGCCGCCGCCTTCAGTGACAAAACCAAGCTCATAGTCCTCAACACGCCGATGAACCCGACGGGCAAAGTCTTCACCCACGACGAGTTGCAGGTGATAGCCGACCTGGTATTGAAGCACGACAGCTATGCCGTTTGCGACGAGGTCTACGAACATCTCGTCTTTTCAGGCCACAGCCACATTCCACTCATGACGCTGCCGGGCATGGCTGAGCGTTGCGTGCGTGTCGGCTCGGCGGGCAAGACCTTCTCGCTCACCGGCTGGAAGATCGGCTATATCACTGGACCGGAAAACCTGATGACGCCGATCATGAAGGCGCACCAGTTCGTCACCTTCACCACCGCGCCAGCCACCCAGACCGCCATCGCCTATGGCCTCTGCAAGGACGACAGCTATTTCGAAAGCCTTGCCTCATCGCTGGAAGCCAAACGCGACATTCTCGCAAAGGGTTTGATGGAAGCGGGCTTTGATGTGCTACCCACCGACGGCACCTATTTTATTTCCGCAGACTTTCGCCCGCTCGGATTTAACGGGACTGATGAGGAATTCTGCCGCGACATAACGATCAAGGCCAAGGTCGCCGCGATCCCGCTTTCTGCCTTCTATGCCGATCACGCGACTGCGCCGCATCACCTCGCGCGCTTCTGCTTCTGCAAGCAAGATGCAATTTTGTTGGAGTCGAGCAAGCGGCTGATGGAATACGCTAAAATCAAACAACTGTGAATTGTCATGGCCGGGCTTGCCCTGGCCATCATCTTCTTGCTTTCTAACGTCGACAAGAAAGATCGGTTTATGCTCAACGCCCTTCGCCGCGATCCTGCAGAATCTGCCGAATGGTTGGTAGTTTTTCTGCATGGCTACGGTTCGACTGGTGCCGACCTGATGACCTTCGCCGATTTCTGGCAGGCCTCTATGCCTAGGGTTGCCTTCGTGGCGCCCGATGGTCCGACGCCGGCAAAAGAAAGTGGTTTCCAATGGGTCGGGAAGCGACCGGGCGGTGATCCCAAGCTCTATGATGACGCAGTCGCGGTTCAGCCGATCATCGACGCTTTTGTTGATGAGGAATTGGCTCGCCTCAATCTCGCCGCCTCGCGTCTCGCGCTGGTGGGCTTTAGTCAGGGTACGCTAATGACATTACATTTGGGTCTGCGTCGCAAGGTGGCGCCCGCCGCATTGCTCGGCTATGCCGGTGGGCTTGTCGGACGCGAACATCTGGCGAAGGAAATGACTTCGCGCCCACCCACCATGCTCATCAACGGCGAACTCGATGAGCTTGCGCCCGTCTATGGCATGCATGTGGCGGTCAAGGCCTTGTCTGAGGCGGGCATTGTCGTGGCGGGGCAGGCGGTGCCAGATCTCGGCCATGCCGTGAATGTCGACGCGCTTGTTTTCGGCGGGCGCTTCCTCCTTTCGGCTTTTGCTTATCGTCAAAAGCATGGGGTGGAGGGCTGATGTTTTATCTTGTGCTCAAGGCCGCGATTTCTGGTGTCATCATCATGATCGTTTCGGAAGTCGCAAAACGCAGTCCGGGTCTCGCCGCGCTGATCGTATCGCTCCCGCTGGTGTCGATTCTCGCCATTCTCTGGTTATGGAACGACACGGGCGACAGCGAGCGGATCGCTTCTCATGCGGAGGCGACATTCTGGTACGTATTGCCCACGTTGCCCATGTTTCTAGTCTTGCCGATGTTGCTGCGAAATGGCGTTGGCTTCTGGCCAGCGCTGGCAGGTTCATGTTTGATGACCTTTGTGCTTTACCTGATTGCAGTCTGGATTGCGGGCCGATTTGGCGTGAATCTTTGATGACTGTCTTGAAAGTGAAGCTGTTCATGCCCATTTTGCGTTTAGCGCGAAAAGCGGGCGTCCAGTTTCTGTAGTCAGATTCTTGGATAATGTCCGCGAGGGTAGCACAGGCCGGATGTACGTCGTGTTCCCTCATCGCGTGATTTTTCCCCTCTTTCCTGAAAAATGTGGCGGGTTTTGGCGTCCCAACACGTATAGATTGTTGCAATGTGGATTCTGGTCGTCATTCGCGATGGCCGGGCCACTGGGCAATTAGCATATCGATCCCTGGGTGCAGCAGCGGTGAGTTATTTGGAAGACGCCAAGGGCTTGACGCCGCAATCGGTCGTTGCCGCCACCCTTTCCTCATTCACTGTGGAGCATATTGCGCCTCCGACATCTTCGGAACCGCGCGCCAGGCGTTGGTCGTTTTCAGTCGAACTCGCGCTCGCCATTCTCCTGAACCTGGCATTCCTGGTCGCGCTATTTTATCGACCGACGTACGAATTGCAGAAAATGATGAAGCAGCCGCCAGCGATTTCCGTTGATCTGGTGCCGCCGCCCGCGCAGCCAAAGCCGAAAGTTGAACAGCCAAGACAGAAACCGCAGGAAGAAGAGAAACAGGAACAGCAGAAGCCTGAAGAAAAAAAGCCCGAAGAGAAGCAAAAGCCGATCGTTAAATATCGCGAATCTGGCGGCGATCCGAAGTTGAAGCCGGGCCGCGCTCCAAAGGTTGAAGCGGACAAGACAAAAGTTCCACCGGAGCAGAAGGTCGAGAAGCCGAAGCCCGAAGCACCCAAGACGCCAGCCGCTAATGTGCCCGATTGGGCCAAGGCGCTTGATCCGGGATATGATCTACCCAAACAGGCGGATAGTTCCATCACCAAGTCACGCGGCTCGAATGATCAGAATTCATTGAGCGATCGGATAGGCGAGGGCGGTGGCGACGCCTATCTCAATCAACTTGTTTCGCAAGTTGCCGCACATGTGAGATATCCGCCTACCGCGAACGGTGCGATCGGCATCGCCGAGATCGTTATTGCTGTCGATCGCGCTGGCAATCTCAAGCAAATGAGTTTGATCCGGTCGTCGGGTCGCCAGGATCTCGACTGGGCGGCGGCTGAAGCTGTCCGTCAAAGCGCCCCTTTCAGACCATTGCCGCCAGACTACCCGACCCCGGTTGTCATCACCTTGAAGATTCCGGTGGCGCCGGGTTCATGAATGTCCATTGTGTCAGCTTTGCGTCGTTCGTCTCATGTAGGGCATGAATCTCAGTGCGACGCCGACCAGCAGAATCAATACTGGCACCTCGACAAGCGGCCCGATAATGGTTGCGAATGCGACGGGCGAGGCAATTCCGAAGCTTGCGATCGCAACGGCGATGGCCAGTTCGAAGTTGTTGCTGGCGGCAGTGAAAGAAAGCGATACCGTGCGCTCATAATCGGCGCCAAGAAGCTTTCCCATCGCGAAGCTCACCAGAAACATAATCACGAAATAAAGCGCCAGAGGCAGGGCGATGCGTAATGCATCAATGGGCAGGGACAGGACGGAGTCTCCCTTGAGCGCAAACATCACGACAATGGTAAAGAGCAGGGCGATCAGCGTTATTGGCGCAATGCGCGGCACGAATTCCTCGTCATAGCGTTTGGCGCCCATGCGCGGACGCATGATCTTGCGGGTGAGATAGCCTGCCGCAAAAGGTAATCCAAGATAGATACCGACTGCGCCCGCAATCGTCCAGAAATCGACTGCGATGATCTGCGTTTGCATGCCTAGCGCTTCCGGCAGGACGCTTAGGAAGAACCATGCATAGACGCTGAAAAACAGAAGCTGGAAAATACTGTTGAAGGCGACAAGCGCCGCCACATATTCAGCGCTTCCCCGTGCCAACTGGTTCCAGACGATGACCATTGCGATGCAACGCGCCAGACCGATAATGATGAGACCCGTCATATAGGCGGGTTCATCGCGCAGAAAGATATAGGCAAGCGCAAACATCAAGACGGGACCGATGATCCAGTTCTGTATCAACGACAGCGCCAGCACTTGACGGTCTTCAAAAACGCGATGCAGTTCTTCGAAGCGAACACGCGTCAGCGGCGGATACATCATCAAGACGAGACCGATGGCGATGGGCACATTGGTCGATCCAACCGACATGGCGTTGAGCGCATTGGAAAAGCCAGGCACAAGCACGCCAAGGGCGACGCCAAAAGCCATCGCCACGAATATCCAGCCTGTCAGATAGCGATCTATGAAGCTGAGTTTCGGCGCGATTGCGGGACTTTCCATCATTCCGCTCCCGCTTTGTCTCGTCCTAGTTCGACCAGTTTTCTCTGTAGCGCCATCTTGTCGAGTGCGCGCAGCGGCAGGCTGGTGAAGAGATCGACGCGGCGTCTGATCTGCATGAAGACCTCAACGAACTTCCGTCGTGTCATATCCGGTGTGCCGACAAACGCCGCAGGGTCTTCAAACGGCCAATGGGCGGTCATGGGGTGACCCGGCCAGACGGGGCAGACCTCGCCAGCTGCATTGTCACAAACGGTGAAGATGAAATCCATCTGCGGCGCACCCGGTACGGCGAACTCGTCCCAGGACTTTGAGCGCAGGCCCTCGATGGGCAGATGGGCTGAGGCAAGAACGTCGAGAGAGTAGGGATTGACCGCACCACCCGGATGGCTGCCAGCGCTATAGGCGTGAAACCGACCTTTGCCCGCAGCGTTCAGATAGGCTTCAGCCATGATGCTGCGAGCGGAATTGCCCGTGCAGAGAAAAAGAACATTGTAGGGCTTGTTTGTTTCGCTCACAGGCGTGTTCCCTTAGCAGCAGGATGATGTTGTGGTTTTGACAGCCTCGGCCTTAGGCGCGGAGCAGCCGCAGGCTGACGCATCGCCGCTCATGGCTCGTTGTTCAAGCTCCGGCCCTGTGCCGAAGTCTTCTGTCTGGTACATGGTGTAAAACGCTTCCCATGGCACGCCGTCGGGATCGGTTGTCCAGCTCTTTTCCGATTTGGCGTAGCAGCAGGTGGTGACGCCTTCAGGTAGATAGGGCGCTTCGGCATCTTTCATGCGGTCGAATATTTCGCCGAGTTCTTCGGGCGCTTCGACCTGAATGCCGGCGTGATTGAAGCCGATCTTGCCCGACCCGCTTTCAACCACGAAGTTCACGCGCGGATCGTCGAGCATCCATTTGGCATAGCCAGGACGGGTTACGGTTGGTTCCGCGCCAAACAGGGTGGAATAGAAGGCGACAGACTTTTCGAGGTCGGCAGTACCGAAGCTCACATGCAATCTTTTCATCAAACGCACTCCTTCTTTTTCTGTTTCGTGCCAGTGCCAACGATGCCGCAGGCGCCTTGGCAGCAATCCTTGAGCAGGTAGTCAGTCAGGCCCCGCATCGCGTCGAGGTCGGCCTTGTAGATGATCGAACGCCCCTCGCGCCGTGAGGAGACGAGGCCTGCGTGAGACATTTCTTTGAGGTGGAACGACAAAGTCGCCGCCGCGACGTCAAGAACATCGCTGATCTCGCCGGCCGCCAGCCCGCCTTCGCCCTCTTTGGGCGAATGCGCGCGGACCAGCACGCGAAAGATCGAAAGCCGTGTTTCCTGGGCGAGGGCGGCCAAGGCCGCTATGGCTGTTTCCATTTTCATATTTTGATAAATATCAAAGTATAATGAGGCGAGCAAGTGTCTTGTTGGAAATCGGTCGGGAGGGAGTCAGAAAGCCAATCGGAACCAGACCGTGCGACGCTCACCTTTGTTCTTCTTGTCCTTGACTTCGTGAAAGCCGTAATTCTCGTAAAAGCGAAGGGCGTGTTTATTGTCCGGGTGAACGCCGAGATGAACGCCGCGCGACCCGCAGGCGTCCATAGCTATCAAAAACCGGTCCATCAATTGCGCCCCCAAGCCTTGGCCCTGAGCGCGCGGCAAAAGATTGATGTGCAGGTGAGACGGGTAGGTGTCCACGATCCGTTGCGGCGTCATGGACGGATGATGAATCAGAAAGGCCAGCAACTGGTCGGGTGTCCATGTCTCGAAATCGAGGTCCGATGGGTCGGCATATTTCTCGCGCAAGCCTGGCCACCATTCCGTCTCAAGACGTTCCGCAAACGCCAGCGTATTGCGCGCCCCGACGATATAGCCGATCACGCCTTCTTCATCCTCCATCACAAAAGCGGATTGCGGTTCATGAATGAGGTAGGGCGCTGCATAGACATGTCCGATCAATTTTGGATCGCTATAGAGCGCGGAAGCATCCTTCCCAGCATCTCCGGTTTTCAACGCGATGTCACACAATGCTTCAAGATCATCGGGTCGTGTCGGCCTTATCGTCACCATCAGGCTGGTGCCGAGATCGTATCAGCGAGGGCGGCGAGTAAATTCTCCCACGCTGCCTCCATTGCCGCCGTCCATTCATCGCCGAGGATTTCGCGGAACGTATCGCGGATCGTGGCGAAGAATGTCGCGAAGACCGTTGGCGGCACGCCTACACCCTCATGGTTGACGATTTCTGTGCGGATCAGGTTTTTGGCGTAGGCGCATGTGTCAATGAAATCCATGATTCCATCCAGCGCCTGTGCCAACATATTGCCGCGCACCATTCCATCCCTGTCCATGACGAAGAGCGCTTCCATCTCCGGATTGGCGGCAAAAAGGCGGCTATAGACCTGTGGGGTTGGGTCGCCGCAGCGCTCTGCGACGAGTTCCAGTGACGCCATGATCGCGTCGCCATCAATCGCTGACTTGTCTTGCTTTGTTCCGGCCTGAATTTCTGGCATCCTGTTTCCTCTGCGCCTTTTTGTCCAAGCCTGCATGGCTTTTGGATTTGAAGCAAGACAGGCCTCCTGTGTTAGGCTGCTATTATGGAAGACCCTTACGAAATACTGGGCGTCAAGCGCGATGCCTCTGCGGACGAGATCAGATCCGCCTATCGCAAGCTGGCAAAGCTTCATCATCCCGATCTCAATCCGGGCAAGAAGGAGGCGGAGGAACGCTTCAAGGCGGTATCGGTCGCCTACGACCTTCTGTCGGATGCCGAGAAACGCGGTCGTTTTGATCGCGGCGAAATCGATGCCTCGGGGCAGGAGCGCCCCCCTGAACGTCAGTTCTATCGCGATTTCGGCGAGGCGCCCGGCGGCCAGAAATATTCTTCCGGCGCGCATTTCGACCCTGAAGATCTTTCAAGTATTTTCGAGCAGGCTTTTCGCCAGCGTGGAGGCCCTGGAGCGGGCGGGCATCGTAGTTTCAACATGCGTGGCGCCGACGCTCACTACGGCTTGACCGTCTCGTTCATGGACGCAGCCAATGGCGCAAAGCGTCGTCTGACCTTGCCTGATGGTCAGGCCCTGGATGTCAATATTCCCGAGGGGCTTCAGAGCGGCCAGGTCCTCCGCCTCGCGGGGAAAGGCATGCCGGGCTTTGGCGAAGGCGGCCCGGGTGATGCCCTTATTGAAGTCACGGTCGAACCCCACGCCTTCTTTGATCGCGATGGAAAGAACGTCCGTCTCGAATTGCCCGTGACGCTCAAGGAGGCCGTACTCGGGGCCAAGGTTGAAGTCCCGACCGTCAAGGGAGCAGTCCATTTGACGATCCCGGCAAATTCAACTTCCGGCACGAAGCTTCGTCTCAAGGGACGAGGCATCAAGGGCGGCGACCAATATGTCGAGCTCAAGGTGGCGCTTCCGACGGACGAGGAAATCGAGCTTGAGAATTTCCTGAAAAATTGGAAGCCAAAGCATTCCTTTGATCCGCGCAAGCATATGGGGGCCAAGTGATGAAACTGGACGCTGTAGTTGCGCTGTTTCCCGACCTTGAAGCCGTCGAACTGACCGCATGGGTCGAGCAGAGCTGGGTGCGCCCCGAGCGTATCGAAGGCGAAGCCGATTGGGCGTTTCGCGAAATCGACGTCGCCCGCATTCGCCTGATTTACGACCTGCGTCATAATCTCGATATGTCGGAGGAGGCGCTTCCCGTTCTGCTGTCGCTGTTGGATCAGGTCTATGACTTGCGACGCAAGCTGAATGCGCTGAACACGGCGCTGGAGGACCATCCGCAAGACGTGCGCGACGCGCTGCTGCCCATTCTCGGGAATGGCAATTTCGACAACTAGTCCAGCAACCTCGGGTTTTTACTGAGACAATGAGCCATCTTTACAGCCCATTGGCGCTTCTGTATGGTGCAGCCATCATGCAAGTACAGATCACCAAACGCACGATCACCGCGACCGCTCCCAAAACCGGAGCTTGGGCGATGAGAGCGTGCGTCTGATCTGAATTCAGTAACAAACACTCTGATCCGCCCCGCTGAACAAGTCGGGGCCTTTTTGCATTTAGACCCAACAAATTAGCAAGTTTGAATAACCAGAGGATAAAATGAAAGATAGTTACAAAGTCTCCGCCGAAGCACCCGTCGTCGCCATTGTTGGCGCCACCGGAGCTGTCGGCGTTGAGATGATCCATTGCCTTGAACAGCGTAACTTCCCCCTGTCGCGCCTGAAGCTGCTGGCATCGCCGCGCTCGGCGGGCCGTAAGATGAAGTTCAGGAGCGAGGAAATCACCGTTCAGCCGCTTGGCGAAAACAGCTTCAACGACGTGGACATCGCGCTCTTTTCGGCATCGGGTTCCGTGTCGCGTCAATATGCGCCTGTTGCCGTCAAGGCGGGCGCTGTCGTCGTCGATAATTCTTCCGCCTTCCGCATGGACCCCGATGTGCCGCTCGTCGTGCCGGAGATCAACGCTGGCGAGATGAAGCGTCACAAGGGCATTATTGCGAACCCGAATTGTGCCGCCATCATCTCGATTACGCCGCTCTGGCCGGTCCACCAGAAGAACCGCATCAAGCGTCTGATCGTTTCGACCTATCAGTCGGCTTCCGGTGCCGGTGCGGCAGCGATGGAAGAGTTGGTGGAATCCACGCGCGCCTATCTCGATGGGCGCGAATACCGGAATACAGTCTTGCCGCATCCCTATGCCTTCAATCTCTTCAATCACAACACGGCCATCAATCCTGAAACCGGGTACAATGACGAAGAAGAAAAGGTGATAGCCGAAACGAAAAAGATTTTTGGCGACAAGGACATCGCCGTCTCGGCCACTTGTGTGCGGGTCCCTGTCCTTCGTGCGCATTCGGTCTCGATGATCTTTGAGTGTGAAAACCCGATCAAGGCCTCGGACGTGCGTGAGATGATGAAGACCGCACCGGGCGTGCGTCTGGTGGACGACTGGGAGAATAACTATTTCCCCATGCCCAAGGACGCCTCGGGTCAGGATGACATCCTGGTCGGCCGCATCCGTCAGGATATGAGCGATCCGAGCGGCCATTCGGTAGCCATGTTCACCGCAGGTGATCAGCTTCTCAAGGGCGCGGCGCTCAATGCCGTGCAGGTTGCAGAACTGCTGCTCAAGGTTCCTGCTCACGCTTGAGGCGATGTGAAAATAAATTGCCCCCTGTCGTTTTCGAGAGGGGGCAATTTTCGTTGCGATTAAATCGGATCAGAACAACAGCCAGGCAAACACCGCTACCGTATTGTTATCCGAAGCATTGCGGCCACCACCGTCATAGTTGGATCGAGCGCCGTTGAATTTGAGGTAATCGGTATATTGCAAACCGAGCCGCAGATTCACATGGTCGCCAAAGGGCGAGTCTTCCTTACCGAAGGGCGTGTAGTCCACCTCTGCCGTAAAGCCATTTGAATCCGGTGACCCGTTGGCCGCGTCTGCGCCATAAAGGCCGAGGTCGGTCGATCCCCAGACATCGAAATAGCCAGCCGAGAATGTATAGGTCTGCTGGTAGGTGAAGGCGCCGGTCACATTGGCCGAGCGCAATGTGTTGGAACTATTCGTCGAATTACCGAGAGACTGGCTGGCGCCAAGGCTTTGATGCTCGTTGATGTAGGTCGCATAGACACTGTAGTTGTGGTCTTCGTCGCCCAGATAATCATAGGTCGCGTCAAGACCGAGGTCGGTCTTCCTGTCGGTGCCCGCCGTCTGATCCTGCCCGGGATAGAGCTTGGCGCTTATACCAAAAGTGCCGACGGAGAAATAATGGGGACCAAACTGCTCTTGTGCAACAACCCGCCAATAAGGAGCAGTGCCGCTGACGCGGTCTTCACCGAAAGGTGAAACGCCTAGCATCGTCTGTGTCGTGTCCGAGAGGTTGCGATAGCCGCCAACTTCCGTATAGAGCCAGCCATCCCACATTGCATAGGCAGTGGTGCCCAGCACCTGTCCGCCGAGCCCACCGGTGATGAGCGGCGCGGCGACTGGCCCCGGAGCGAGGTCGGTACCCGAGAAAGGTGTTCCCCAAGCGGGTGTCGAGTTCCACAGGTCCTGAACGGTTGGATTGTTGTTGATCGAAACGCCAACGACGGCGTTTGTATCGCCGAATTTGGCCGTGTCGGCATAACGGATATCAAGGAGGTCCCATGCAACTCGCCGGGCCACCCCGTCATAGGTCGCCTGGAAGAAGGCGCCGGCATGATCGAACAGCTTGCCGCCATAGAACAGGCTGACCTGGCTGACCGAGAGGTTATTGTTGTCGCCGAAATGCGGCGCGGCGCCGCCGGGCTGACCTTTTTCTGTGTGCGTCAGATAGGTCTGCAACATGGCGCTGACATGCGGCAGCGTGCTGTCACCGCCGTCCCATGTGTATCCTTCGAGCTTGAACTCACGTCCCGTCGGCGTCAGCGCCGGACCGAAGCTACCCACATGGCAGGCGCTGCATGGCTGGCCTGTCTGATCCGCGAAACTTGGAATAGCGAAGGCTGGACTCGCCGCCATGGCGCTGAACCCCAGCGAAGCAGCAAGCATTGCCAGATTGGATATAGGCCTCTTTGTGCGCATTTTATTGCCCCTTTTTGCAAGGCAGTCAGGGCGGGGAAAGGCCTCGTCGGTGACGTCGCGAGTTCCGGTAGGGTGATTCCCCTAAACCTGCCTGCGCCATAAGTTTTGCACGGAAAGATTGTAAAAAACCAAGAATAAAATGTCGCACTACTTGTGTTTATTACAAGATGGTCGTAATAGACAAACAAGTAATATTTATTACTTAAATATTATTCATCATACTTACAGGTTTTGGACATGCCGTGTGAATGGGGAGGCGACGCCTTTCCTTACGCAACGACAGGCAGCCTGAATCGGCGGCACTGGACATCGCCAACTCACCCCTTATTCTCCCGCCAACAAAACAAAGGTTTCAGGGAGATAGAGTGAGATGGCTGTGACACCGGAAGATCGTACCCCAGTCCTGGTTGGTGTGGGCCAGCTTGTCCAGAAAGAGAGAGATGTTGAGAAGGCGAAGTCGCCGCTCCATCTGCTTGAGGATGCCGCTCGTCTAGCCGCTGCCGACGCGGGCCTTGGCGACAAGCTCTGGCCACTGGTCGACAACATCACGGTCGTCCGCTTCATCACCGATAGCCCGGACTCGCGTCGTCTTCCTTTTGGCCGCTATGAAAACGCGCCCAAGTCGCTTGGCAATATGCTCGGCGCCAATGCCTCGAAAAATTGTTATGGTCCCACCGGCGGCAACACGCCCCAGATGCTGGTCAACCACACTGCCGAACTGATCGCCAATGGCGAGACAGACATTGCTCTAGTCGCGGGCGCAGAAGCTTTCGCCACCATGATGCGCGCGCTGGGGCAGGGCAAGATGCTCCCTTGGCATGACGAAGTTCCTGAAAAGCGCATCGACATCGGTTATGAGCGCGAAGGCGTGACGCCGGTCGAGAAAGCCCACAAGCTGCAATATCCGGTCAACATCTATCCGCTGTTTGAAAACGCCATTCGTGGTCAGAAGGGCCTGAGTGTCCATGACCATCAGCTCGCCATCGGCCGTCTCATGGCGCCTTTCACTGAAGTTGCCGCCAAACATCCCCAAGCCTGGTTCCCGACCGCGCGTACGGCCGAGGAAATCGCGACGGTCAGCGAGAACAATCGCTATGTAGGTTTTCCGTACACGAAATATATGAATGCCGTCATGCAGGTCGATCAGGCTGGCGCCGTCGTCATGATGTCTGTCGCCAAGGCGCGCGAGCTTGGCGTGGCCGAAGACAAGTGGGTCTATCTCCACGGCTGCGCCGATTGCAATGACATCTGGTTCCCGACGGAGCGCGTGAATTTTCACTCTTCGCCCGCGATCAAGATGATGGGCGAAAAGGCGTTTGGTATGTCGGGCTGGAATATCAACGAGATCGACTATTTCGATCTCTATTCCTG
>JBAQNC010000181.1:0-3312 GCA_049303435.1 Parvibaculum sp.
TCCCAACCCTCCCCCTCAAGGGGGGAGGGCTTAATCGATTTAAGCCACGGGGCACTTGCTAATGTTCAAGAAAATCCTGATCGCCAACCGGGGCGAAATCGCCTGCCGCGTCATCAAGACGGCGCGCAAGATGGGCATCAAGACGGTGGCCGTCTATTCCAGCGCCGACAAGGATGCGCTGCATGTCGAGATGGCGGACGAAGCCGTCGCCATCGGCAATCCGCCTGCTTCCGAAAGCTATCTGGTGATCGACAAGATCATCGCCGCCTGCAAGGAAACGGGCGCCGAGGCGGTTCACCCCGGCTACGGCTTCCTGTCGGAAAATTCGAAGTTCGCTCAGGCGCTGGCCGACAATGGCATCGCCTTCATCGGTCCCAACATCAAGGCCGTCGAGGTCATGGGCGACAAGATCGAGTCCAAGAAATTTGCCAATGAAGCCAAGGTCAATACGGTGCCGGGCTATCTGGGCGAAATCGCGGATACGATCGAAGCCGTCAAGATCGCCAATGAGATCGGCTATCCGGTCATGATCAAGGCGTCGGCGGGCGGCGGCGGCAAGGGCATGCGCATCGCCTGGTCGGAATCCGAAGTGGCCGACGGTTTCAATTCGTCGAAGTCGGAAGCCAAGTCGAGCTTTGGCGACGATCGCATTTTCATCGAGAAATTCGTGACGCAGCCGCGCCACATCGAAATTCAGGTGCTCGGCGACAAGCATGGCAACGCCATCTATGTGATGGAGCGCGAATGTTCCATCCAGCGCCGCAACCAGAAGGTTATCGAAGAGGCGCCGTCGCCTTTCCTTGACGAGAAGACCCGCAAGGCGATGGGCGAACAGGCCGTGGCGCTGGCGAAAGCCGTCGACTATGAAAGCGCCGGTACGGTCGAATTCATCGTCGACAAGGACCGCAATTTCTATTTCCTCGAAATGAATACGCGCCTTCAGGTCGAGCATCCCGTGACCGAACTCATCACGGGCATCGATCTCGTCGAGCAGATGATCCGCGTCGCCTATGGCGAAAAGCTTTCGATCAAGCAGTCCGACGTCAAGATCAACGGCTGGGCCATCGAAAGCCGCATCTATGCCGAAGACCCCTATCGCAACAATCTGCCTTCCACGGGCCGTCTGGTGCGCTATCAGCCGCCTGCCGAAGGCACGGCGAACGGGTTGACCATCCGCAACGACACCGGCGTCTATGAAGGCGGCGAAATCTCGATCTTCTACGATCCGATGATCGCCAAGCTCTGCACGCATGGGCCGGACCGCATGTCGGCGATCGATCATATGTCGGTGGCTCTCGATCAGTTCCGCATCGAAGGCATCCGCCACAACATTCCGTTCCTCGGCGCGATCATGGAGCATCCGCGCTGGCGCTCGGGCAACATCACCACGGGTTTCATCGCGGAAGAGTTCCCCGATGGTTTCCACGGCGTCGAACTCGTCGACGCGCGCCGCATCAAGCTTGCAGCCATTGCCGTCTACATCAACAAGATCCATGCCGACCGCGCCGTCGAGATCACAGGTCAGCTGTCGGGCCGACCGCGCAAGCTGCCGACCGAATGGGTCGTGCAGATCGGCGACTGGTCGCAGCGCACAAGGGCGGCGATGATCAGCGCCGGTCTTGAGGTGGCCTTCCTTGACGACAAGGGCGGCATGGCCAGCGAACATCTCGTGTCGAGCGACTGGCTTCCCGGCCAGTCGGTCTTCGTCGGCAAGGTCGATGGCCAGTCGATCTCCGTGCAGCTCGACCGCGCCAAGCAGGGCTACAACCTCAGCTATCGCGGCTCCAATGTCTGCGCGGTGGTGCGCACGCCTGTCGGCCACCGTCTTGCGGCTCTGATGCCCGAAAAGATCGCGGCGGATACGTCGAAGTTCCTGCTTTGCCCGATGCCCGGCCTCGTCAAGTCGATTGCCGTGGAAGAGGGGCAGGAGGTCAAGGTGGGCGACACGCTCGCCGTCGTCGAAGCCATGAAGATGGAAAACATCCTGCGCGCCGAAAAGGATTGCAAGGTCGCCAAGATCGAAGCCGCAGCCGGCGACAGCCTTGCGGTCGACGCGGTGATCATGGAATTCGACGCCTGAGTCACCTATCGATTTTCGTCATGCCCCGGCTTGACCGGGGCATCCACCTTTGACGCTGTAAAGATGGATCGCCCGCCTCCTTTGATGCAAAGGTGGGTCGGGCGATGACGTTGGTTGTTGATGGCCATGGCAGATACATGCTGTCGTCCCGGGACTTGATCCCGGGCCCCATCTTTCTTGCAAGAACAACCATGTCATGCGCGGGCTTGACCCGCGTATCCACGTCTTCTCTTTCTCTGCGACAAAGACGTGGATGGCCGGATCAAGTCCGGCCATGACGGCAATGGGTTTTTGCGTAGTGTCCCCTCCATTGCCCCATTCTCTCTCCCGCGTTACCCTTGACGCTTGGGAGAAACATGATGCGCAGTAGAATCCTCATCGGCCTTTTCAGCCTCGTCGTCGCCCTAGCCAGCGGCGGCGCGGCTTTCGCTGCGCCGACCTCCGGCGCGGTCGAATGGCAGATCGGCTCCGGCACCTATCTCGCGGGCCGCGACTATACGGTCAGCCGCAAGATCGACGGCTCGCTCACCGCGACGGGCGAGACCATCGAGGTGACGGGCGACAGCCACGTCAAGGGCGATGTCTGGATCGCCGCGCGGCGTGTGGCTGTTGAAGGTCATGTCGGCGGCAATCTCGACATCCGCGCGCAGGACGCCATCATCAATGGCGAGGTGAAAGGCAATGTCAGTTTCTACGGCATGCATATTTCATTCGGGCCCGACGCGCGCATCGACGGCAATGTCGATTACTTCGCTGCGCTGCCCGCCGAAATGGATTCAGGCGCCAAGATCAAGGGCAACCTCAAGTCGAGCGTGCTGCGCGACATTCCGATGGAGCCGAAGCGCGACGATGCGCCTCCCGCTCTCAAGCCGCTGCCGCATGGCGCGCCGTCGATCGATGGATATGGCTCCTATTATTCCGATGAATATGGCTGGTCCGCGCCGGGCTATCATCTCAGCTGGTCGGGGGCTGTCTTCTTCGGCATCGTGGCGGGCTTGATTTCCGCCTTCTGGCCGACAGCGGGTGCGAGCCTTGCCGCCGGTCTGAGCGATCAGCCCTTCGCCGCTCTCTCCTTCGGTTTCCTCTGGCTGGTCGGCACGCCTGTACTCGCCGTCGTTGCCGCCTTCACGATCATCGGCCTGCCGCTTGCCTTCATCGTCCTGTTGATGTGGCCGCTTGCCGTACTGGCTGGCATTGTCGCCATCATCATGGGGCTGGGCGGCAAGATCGAG
>JBAQNC010000182.1:0-4739 GCA_049303435.1 Parvibaculum sp.
GTGCTACATTCCGGCGGTCGAACTCATCATGCATTATCAGGTCGTGGCTCGGCCTTTCATCAAGAAGGAATTCGCTTCCGAGCGGCCCCGCGTGATCTTCGTGGGTCTTACCCGTGGTGCGTTCTTCGTCTTTCTTTTCATGCTGAGCCCCTGGGCGCTCGTCGGCTATGCGGTCGCCTATATGATCTTTCTGACCGAGCTGTTTGTCGCCGACGCCTATGCGCATGCCTATGAGTTTTTCCTCGTCAGTGACGCGAATGAGAAAGTGTCTCGGGAGGGACGTGGCGGCGACGATTACGATCTGCATCACACCTACTCCAATCTGATTTCGGTGCGCTATCCCACCCTTAATCTGCTCAACCTGAACTTTGGCTATCATTCCGTGCATCACGATTCACCTTCGGTGCCGTGGTACAAGCTGCCGGAAGTGCATCGCCAGACCTATCCTGTCGACGCGCCGCAGGTTCTGCCCTACAGCGAATTGTGGCATTCGTTTCATGCCAATCGCGTCAAGCGCATCGAGGCGCTGGATGCCGGTTCGATCAGCGAGGGCCCCAATCGCGCCGATGAATTTCTTGGCGTTCATGGCGTCTCCTTCCTGACTGTCGTGTGAGAGGGATGGAATTTTCGGGCAAGGTCATTCTCATCACAGGCGCGACCAGCGGCATTGGCCGCGCCGCTGCCGAGGCTTTCCTTCGCGAAGGTGCCCGCGTGGGCGTCAATCATCTGGGGCAGTCAGCGCAATTTGCCGAGATGGCGGAGACGTTTCGGGACTTGCCCGGAGAGCTGATCGAACTGGAAGGCGACGTGCGCAGCGCTTCCGCCGTGCAGGGAATGGTCGATAAATTGCTTGCGTCCACGGGCAGGCTGGATGTGCTGGTCAATAATGCAGGCATTTCGCAGATCAGGCCGTTCCTCGAAACGACCGAGGAAGACTGGGACGCGATCATCGATACCGATCTCAAATCCGTCTTTCTGTGTTGTCGCGCAGCGATCCCGCATTTGCTGGTGCAGGGCGGGGCGATCGTCAATATCGCCTCGGAACTCGCCTTGAGCGGGCGGGCGCGCTTTGGCCCTTATACGGCGGCGAAGGGCGGCGTCATCAGCCTGACGCGATCTCTGGCGCGCGAGTTTGCGCCGACGATCCGCGTCAATGTCGTGGCGCCGGGGCCGACACGCACGCCTTTGCTTGAAAAGGAAGCAGAGGCGCCGGGCCACACGGAAGACATGAGCGAGATTCCTCTGGGGCGCTATGCGGAAGCTTCGGAGATTGCCGAGAGCATTCTTTTTCTGGCGTCGTCGCGGGCGAGCTATTTCTGTGGCGATGTGATCAGTCCCAATGGCGGCGCGGTGATGCGCTGACCTGCAATATCGAGAGTTGAAATGATCGAAGCTGCCTATGCCCATCGACGGATCGACCTGATGTCATGGACGGTCTATCGGGATCGTCTGGCGGGCGACCCCATCATCTTCCTGCCTGTCGGCGCTCTCGAACAGCATGGGCCGCATTTGCCTATGGGCTGCGACGCCATTCTGGCCAGCGCCATGGCGGCGCGGGTGGCCGACGCGCTCGACGGTTTGCAGCTTCCCGCCTTGCGGTATGGCTACAAGTCTCAGGCGCGCAGCGGCGGCGGGCAGCTTTTCCCCGGTACGACGAGTCTCGACGGGGCGACATTGACCGCAATGGTGCGCGACATCCTGCGCGAAGTGGCGCGGCATGGCGTGCGTCGCGTCGTCATTGTGAACGGCCATGTCGAGAACCAGTGGTTCCTAACCGAGGGCATCGACCTCGCCTTGCGGGAACTGGCCTATGTCGGAACCTCGATGAAGGTGGCGCGCTGCGAATATTGGAGCTACATGCCGCAAGAGGTTCTGGAAGGCATGTTCGAAGGGGCATTTCCCGGCGTCGATCTGGAACATGCCGCACTTCTGGAAACCTCGATGATGCTCGCCTTGCAGCCGCACCTCGTCGATCTCGATGCTGTCCCTGAGGATGCTCTGGGCGTCTTTCCCGGACATGACATCTATCCGCAGGACGGTCGCGGCGTGCCGCCTTCGGGCGTGCTGGCGCCTGCCAGCGCTTCTTCGGCGGAGAAGGGCGCGGCATTGATCGAGAGTACGGTGGCGGAAATGGTGAGCGCCTTGCGCCGTGAATTTGTCGTCTGAGGCGTTGCTTTATAGAATGCGCAGTCTCTTTTCGCTGTTAGACTGGGCAAATGAAAAAACAAAAACTGATCGTTTCGCTTGTTTCTCTCGCCATTTTGGGGTTCAGCGCTCCTGCCTTCGCCAGAATGCCGGCGGACGCGGGCGATATTCGCACGGGTGCTGATCTCGTTGTGGCCTGTCGCGCTCTTTCCGAACATGATGTGTCCGAGGATGGGGCGCTGGCGTCGAAGGCCTGCTCGGCATTTCTCGGGACAATGGTTCAGAAAGTATACAGCTCGACAGAGGCCGGGGCGCCGACCCAATTCAGTCGCATTGGACCGAACGAAGACCAGATTGCCTGCTTTCGTCTGCCGCCAAAACTGAGCTTCGTGGATTTCGCCAGTCTGATCCTTGCCTATGCAAACAGGCATCCGGAGCTGGCCGATCGCCCGGCCTTCGAGACAGGGGCGTTTACGCTTTCGACGAATTTTCCGTGTGTGGAATATGATCCGTCGAAGCCACGCCAGCCCTGAATCCGCTTCAAGAAATCAACCGGGAGAGTTGAGATGACAATCGAGGATATCTGCTGCGATGCAGGGCATCATTTGCAGGGGCAAGTGGATATCGATCTTTACGGCTGCCCTTGCTGCGCGCCGGGTCTGCATGATCTGGGATTGATGTCCTTTCCCGCGATGGCGAGCGCTGCGAGCTCCGGGGCGTGGAAGCGTCTCGGACCGCCGCCGGAAGCGCAGTCGGGCACGATCCTCTTTTCCAACGCCACGGTGATGACGGTTGACGAGAATTTTTCCGTCGCCGAGGCGGTTGCCTTTCGCGATGGCAAGATCGTCGCCGTCGGGTCGCTGGACGATGTGAAGGCGGCGGCGGGCGCGGACGCGCAAGTGGTCGATTGTGGAGGCCGCGCTATTCTGCCGGGCTTCATCGAACCGCATATGCATTTCTTCGCCATCGCGCTGATGGCGAATATGGCCAATGTCGGGGCGCTGGAATGCGAAGATGCGGATGCGGTCATCGCGAAGATCGCCGCACTCGCGGCAAAGGCGAAGCCCGGCGAATGGATCATGGCGCGTCAGTTCGATCCGTCGCTTCAGGAAGGCGCGGACCGGATCAATGCCAAGGCGCTCGATGCCGTGTCGCCGAACAATGCGGTCTTCATCTATAACGCCTCGCTTCACATCGGCTATTGCAATTCACGGGCGATGGAAATTGCCGGGCTCGATGCCTCGTCACCCAATCCGCCCGGCGCGGCATTCGTGCGCGATGCGGATGGACGTCCCAATGGCGTGTTGCAGGGGCAACCTGCGATCTTCAAGGTGCTGGCGCATAATCTTGCGGCGATGAAGATCGAAAGCCTGCCGGATGCATGTGTAAGTGTCAGCGCCAAGGCCAGTCGTCTGGGGATTACGACAGTTTGCGACATGGCGACGGGCGGTTTTCAGGGCAAGGGTGAGGTCGACGCCTTTCATGCCTTCGCGGCCTCGGGCCACATGACAGTGCGGATGCGCTATTCGCTTTTCAATGCGATGGAGGCGCAGTGGGATCAATCCGACATCGCCTTCGGGCAGGGCGATGCGATGGCGCGGGCGATCGGCTGGAAGATCGTTTCCGATGGCTCCAATCAGGGACGCACGGGGTTGCAGCGCGAACCCTATCTGGGGCGCAGCGACTGCGGCCTTGCCTATGTCGAGAAGGACGCGCTGCGCGAGATCGTCGTCAAGCGCGCGCTACAGGGCTGGCAGGTGATCATTCACGCCAATGGCGATCAGGCGATCGACAATGCGCTGGATGCGATCGAGGCGGCCTATGCGGCGGGCGTGCCGCGCGACAGGCGTTTTCGTATCGAGCATTGCTCGATCCTGCATGACGAACAGATCGCGCGGATCAGGGCGATGAACGTCAGCCCGAGCTTCCTCATCGGCCATGTGCATTATTGGGCGAAGGCGTTTCGTGACGATGTGTTCGGGCCGGAGAAGACCAATCTGCTGGGCCGCGCGGCCTCATGCGGCAAGGAAGGCATTCGCTGGACGATTCACTCCGACGAACCGGTCAGTGAGATGGACCCGTTGCGCCTGATGGACAATGCGGTCAATCGTTCGGTCTGGAAGGAAGAGGGTAGCGTGCTCAATCCGGCAGAACGGGTGAGCGTGGAACAGGCGATCGTGTCGGTGACGCGCGACGCGGCCTGGCAGTGCTATTCCGAGCATGAGGTCGGCACGCTGGAGGTCGGTAAATTTGCCGATTTCGTGATCCTCGACAAGGACCCGCGTGCCGTGCCCAAACAGGACATAGCCAGGTTGAAAGTGCTGGAGACCTGGGTCAATGGCCGTCAGGTTTTCGCCGCTTGAGGAACGTTGTCGTCGTTGTGCTGAAGGAGAGAGTGGTGCCCCCGGCAGGATTTGAACCCGCGACCCCCTGATTACAAATCGCGGGTACGGGTCTACCGCTCCCTACCAAAATCGAACATATTTGGCCGGAAAGTCTTTGATTTTTATAGCATTTTTAGCTATTGTTAGCCAACGTTAATAACTTGGGAAAACAGGTCAAAACAGGCCTAATCTGTTACCCCGGTGTTACCC
>JBAQNC010000183.1:0-2022 GCA_049303435.1 Parvibaculum sp.
GGCCTGTAAGGATGCGTGGCGCTCTTTCTGCGTGGCTCATCATTTCGGCCCTCTGAAACTCGTGACGCCCTCGGCGCGTTTGCCCGTGTCCGTCGTCGTCGCAACAATCGTCACCGGCGCTTCGCCATGATGCAACTCGCCGCGCATGTCTTTCGGCAGGCTCAGGAAAAGACGCACGGTCTTGAGCGAATCCGGGCCCAGATCAATCGTCTCGCCGTCGTCATTGGCGGGCGTCATGGACCGGATTTCAATGCCGCTCAGCCCTTCGACGCTCACGCGGAACGTATGGGGCACCTGTTCCTTGTTGATGATCTTGACCGTGTAACCATTACGAATGCTGCCATCGGACAGCACCACAAAGAGCGGGTTACGGTCACGCAGGATGCTCACCTGCAGAAGTTCGCGCGTCGCCAACGCATAGATCATGGTGAAGCCGACAAGCGCCAGGGCGATCGCATAGACAATCGTGCGCGGTCGCACGACGTTGTAGACAGGCGGCTCACCAGCGATCCGGCGATCCTGATTGTGCACCGTGTCATAGCCGATCAACCCGCGCGGGCGCTCGATGCGATCCATGATCGTATCGCAGGCGTCGATGCAGAGCGCGCATTGGATGCATTCCATCTGCATGCCGTCGCGAATGTCGATGCCCATAGGGCAGGCCACCACGCATTGCCCGCAATCGATGCAGTCGCCGCGCCCTTCCCAACCCGTCCCCTTCTTGTGGGGGCCGCGCTTTTCGCCGCGATCTTCCTTGTAGCTGATGAGGAATGACTCATCGTCGAACATCGCGCCCTGAATACGCGGCCAGGGGCAGGCATAGGTGCAGACCTGCTCGCGCGCAATGCCGCCCAGCGAATAGGTGGTGAAGGTAAAGAGCGCGATGAAAAGAAGCGCAAACATCGGCGCATCGAAATGCAGAAGCTGCATGGCGAGCGTCGGCGCATCGGCAAAATAGAAAACCCATGCGCCGCCTGTCGCGAGCGCGATAAGCAGCCAGGCGATGTGCTTCGTCACCTTGCGGAAGATCTTGGTCATCGTCCAGGGACCGCGATCGAGACGAATACGCTCGGCGCGGTCGCCTTCGATCAGGCGTTCAACGAAAATAAAGAGATCGGTCCAGACGGTCTGCGGGCATGTATAGCCACACCAGACGCGTCCCGCGACGCTTGTCACCAGAAAGAGCGTCAGGGCGGCCAGCACCAGCAGGCCAGTGATGTAGTAGAACTCCTGCGGCCATATCTCGATAAAGAAGAAATAGAAACGACGATGCGGGAAGTCGAGCAGCACGGCCTGATCCGGCAGACCCGGCCCGCGTTCCCATCTGATCCAGGGCGTGATGTAATAAATGGAGAGCGTGACCAGCATCACGATCCATTTCAGCCGACGGAATGTCCCGTGCACGAGCTTGGGGTAAACCTTGACGCGGCTGGCATAGAGGGGGGCATGTGGCTCCCACTCTTCTGCATTCATCGACCTTGTATCATCATGGCCCGACGCCATGGCGGAAACATTCTTCGCTTCCGCCACGAGCGCCGACAGGCCATTCTCTGCGTTCGTCATTTTATAACGCTACTCTTTCAACTCTGAAATTTCACCGGGCGGCTACTTGCCGCCGCCCAGTGAATGTACATAGAGCGCCAGTTCCTTGATGGTGCCGGGTGTGAGGCGCGTGCCCCAGGCGGGCATCACACCAGCGCGACCATGCGAGATGGTTGCGACAACCGTGGCGCGATCGCCGCCATAGAGCCAGATGGCGTCCACCAGATCGGGAGCGCCCATCGCCTGATTGCCCTTGGCGTCGGCTCCGTGGCAGGAGACGCAGTTTTCAGCGAAGACCTTGCTGCCACGCTCAATCGCTGCCGGATCTGCTTTCGTGCCGCTCAGCGAGAGCACATAGTCCGCCACATCCTCGATCTGGTCGCGCTTCAGCATCTGGTCGTCAAGAAAACGAGGCA
Source organism: Parvibaculum sp. (assembly GCA_049303435.1). GTDB lineage: Bacteria > Pseudomonadota > Alphaproteobacteria > Parvibaculales > Parvibaculaceae > Parvibaculum. The sequence goes on from JBAQNC010000183.1 coordinate 1,959, forward strand.
TCATATTGTAGCGCGTCTCGTCATCGCCCGGCGCACGAATACCATGTGTGAGGGTGGTCTGGAT
>JBAQNC010000184.1:0-8686 GCA_049303435.1 Parvibaculum sp.
CCCTTCACGAGCCCCTCATCGCCGATCTCAGCGACGACAAGGCTGTCGAACTCGCCGAGATGTTCCGCCTGCTCGGCGACCCCTCGCGCCTGCGCATCGTTATCGACACGCTGGAGGGCCCCAAATCGGTCGGCGACATAGCGATGACACTGGACCTCTCGCCCTCGCTCGTCAGCCATCACCTGCGCCTGCTCCGCGCCGCCCGCCTCGTCAGCCCCGAGCGCCGCGGCAAACAGATTTTCTACCGCCTGCATGACGCCCATATCGCCCATGTCATCGCCGACATGGTGGCGCATGTGAACGAGGACCATGTGCATGAGGACGACGAAGCATGAGCGCCCATAGCCACGACCATGACCACGGGCATGATCACGGTCATCACCGCCACGGCGAAACCAGCGAGGCCCGCGTCGCCTTCGCCATGTGGATCACCGGCGGCTTCATGGTCGTCGAGGCCTTTGGCGGCTGGTGGTCCGGCTCGCTCGCGCTGATCGCCGACGCCGGTCACATGCTGACCGACACCGGCGCATTGGCGCTCGCCTGGGCCGCCGTGCGTTTTGCGCGCCGCCCCGCCGACGGCAAGCACTCCTATGGTTATGAGCGCGCCGAAATCCTCGCCGCCTTCCTCAATGGCGCCGCCATGATCGCGCTGTCCGTCTGGATCGTCGTCGAAGCCGTCATGCGCATCTCCGCCCCGGTGGACGTCTTGGCGACCCCCATGCTCTGGGTCGCCGCAGGCGGACTCGTCGTCAATATAGCTTCCTTCATGGCGCTGCATGGCGCAGGCGACGGCCTCAACACGCGCGGCGCGGCGCTGCATGTATTGGGCGACATGCTGGGTTCCGTCGCCGCCATCGCCGCCGCTTTCGTCATCCTGCTGACAGGCTGGATGCCGATCGATCCGATCCTGTCCGTGCTTGTCGCCGCCTTGATCCTGCGCAGCGCCTGGAACGTCACGCGCGACGCCGCCCATATCCTCATGGAAGGCACGCCCGTGGGGCTGAACAATGCCGACATCACCAACGACCTGCTCGCCAATGTCAAAGGCTTGACTGACATCCACCACGTCCACACATGGACGCTCGGCTCCCTGCGCAAGGTCGCAACGCTACATGCAAGGCTCGACGCTGATACAGACGCCGACGCCGCACTCACCGACATCAAGTCGCGTCTCACCTCGCAATTCGGCATCGGCCATGCGACGGTACAGATCGAACCGGGCGCCTGCCCCGACGCCAGACCCGATCACGCACATGATCACGATCACCCCCACGAACACGCCTGAGCTGGAGACACCTTTGGACACGAGACCCAAGCTTGAAGACGAGCGCAACTTCTTCGACCGCCTCGGCGAATTTCGTGTACTGCTGGAACTGGGCTCCATCGTCCCCGCGCTGCCCGCCTTGATGCAGGCGCCAAAGGGCGACGGACACCCCGTGCTTATCCTGCCCGGCATGTTGGCCGATGACGGCTCCACCTTCGTCCTGCGGCGCTATCTTCAGGCATTGGGCTATCAGGTCCATCCCTGGAAACTCGGGCGCAACTGGGGCCCGAGCACGGCCATAAGGGAAGGCATCCGCACCCGCTTCAAGGAACTCAGCGACCGCTACCAGCGTCGCGTCTCGATCGTCGGCTGGTCATTGGGCGGCATCTATGCGCGTGAGATCGCACGCGAATTTCCCGCCCTCACGCGACAGGTCATCACGCTGGGCTCGCCCTTCGGCGCGGGCTACCGCATCGAAGGCGAACCGAGCCCCGCGCTTGCCGCGCGCCTGCTTCCCGCGCCGCCCGTTCCCTGCACCGCCATTTACTCAAAGAGCGACGGCGTCGTGCCGTGGGAGGCCTGCCTTGAAAAAGAAGGTCCGCAGACGGATAATATTGAGGTGCAGGCCAGCCACATCGGCATGGGCGTCAATGCGCTCGTCCTCTGGGCCGTCGCCGACCGTCTCGCGCAAGCCGAAGGCCAGTGGAAACATTTCGACCGCACGGGCCTCGCCGGGCATTTCTATCCGCAAACGTAATAGAAATTACTTCGCGGTCAGCACGCCCATCCTACTTTGCAGTAAGAACGCCTTGGGCTGTATCTTCATGGAACTCGCCGAAGAACTTGTAATCGCCCGTCTCAAGCGGCGCGATCAGGAACACGCCCTGCGCGCCACCGGCGATGATCTTCTCAACATTGAGGTCATAGGATTCGAATTCTTCCGGCGTCGGGTCGAGGTTCTTGACGACGAGCTTCACATCCTGCCCTGCGGGCACCTCGATATGATCGGGCGTGAACATATGGTCCTTGATGGTCAGTTCGAAGGTCGGCACATCGTCCGCCGCATAAGCCGCCGCGCCTGCGCCAAACGTCAGAACCGCCGCCAGCCCCGCTACTGCAAACATCCTGGATTTCATCTTCACACTCGCTTGTTTGATCACCGTCGAACGTGCAGTTAATAATTATTCGCAAGTTGTTGTCAACACACATCTTGTTCATATGCGATCCGCCACAGGCCGCCGCCCCTATTGTTTAGGTGCTGAATCGCATAGAGACTAAACCTGAAACGAAGCACGCTCCTCCATGACAAGATCGCCCGATGACCCCAAAAACGCTCGATCCCGCCCTGCGCCGCAAGATTTCACTGTTTGAGGGTCTCCACGTCACCTGCTGGCCCGCTTGGGCGCGCCGATTTTTCGTACTGACCCTGCTGCCGCGAAAGAAACTGATCGACCTGCCCTTCACGATCCGCTTCGGGCCCTATCGATATTCCGGCAACGCCACCAATCTGATCGACTACCACATGCTGTCGCGCGGCGCTTTCGAACCGGGCCTCGCCAGGCTGCTTCAGGACTGGGCACGTCTCAATCCCGCCAGCATCTTTCTCGATGTCGGCGCCAATGTCGGCGTTCACACGCTCGCGCTTGCGCCCATCGTCAAACAGATCGTCGCCATCGAGCCCTTTCCGCCCGTCGCCGATCGGCTGGAAGCAACGCTCGCGGTGAACAAGATTTCGAACGTCGCCGTCGAACGCGTCGCCCTGTCCGACCACAAGGGCATTGTTTCCTTTCTCGCACCCGACAGCGGCAATCTCGGCGTCGGCCGCGTCGTCGACGACACCGGCGCAGGCGATCTGCTGAAACTGCCGCAGGAAACAGGCGACGATCTTCTGGCAAAACATTCCCTGCCCGTCGGCCTCGTCAAGGTCGATGTCGAAGGCTTCGAGCTTGCCGTCCTCGGCGGCCTTCAGCAGCGCCTGAAAAAAGACCGCCCCCTCGTCGTCGTCGAAGTGCTGACGACCGACAAGGCCCATTGTCAGGCAATCAAGGATCGCTTTCCGCCGAACTACAGTTTCTTCCGCCTCAAGAGTGCCCGCCGCACCAATTACCAGACGGAACCCTGGACCGGCGAAAGCGGCGACATCGTCGCCATCCCCGAAGAGCGAGCGTCATTCCTGTCGCGCTGAGACAACGATGCGATCCCCTCACTCTTCGCTTTGGCGCAGGGCCTCGACCGCCGTCTTGAAGCCGATCCGCGGACTCGACAGCACCGGAACGGAAAGATTGCCGCAAAGCTGCGCCGCTGGCGCCATCGAGGCCTGCGCCAGCACCAGCACATCGACATCGCGCGCCGCGTCGGCCAGCCGTACAGCAATGCCTTCGTAATAATCGTCAAGCCGCCCCTCGCGAAACAACGGCCAGACATCCTCAAAAACAAAGACCTTCGTCGCAATGTCGCGACCTGCCCGCGCCGCGGAAGAGCGAATCAGCGTCTGCGTATTGGGGATCGTCGCCGGAATACAGGCGGCAATGCCGATCCGCGCACCCGTCGCGACCGCAAGATCCGCCATCGCCCGGTCGATCCGCAAAAACGGAAAGCCCGTTTCCTCGGCCAGCGCCTCCGCGCTCGCTCCCAGCGTGGAGCATGTGCAGACAACCACCCGCGCCCCCTGATCGAGCAACGCCATCAACGCTTCCTGCGTCTTGAGGTCGATCACTGCCGTCACGAACCCCGCCTTCTCCGCCGCGCTCAACAAATCCTCACGCACCGCATGAGAGATCGTCAGCTCCGGCGCAAGTTCCGCCGCCAGCGCATTGAACGTCTCGATATGCACAAGCGATGTGTGAAAGAAGGCGATATCGGTTCGACCAGACGATGTACTCATGATCCTGTTCCAATCTCAATCCAGGTCCCCTCTCCCTCTGGGAGAGGGTTGGGTGAGGGTCTTTCTTCCCAAAACAAAAAAGGCCCCCTGCGACTATCGCAGAGGGCCTCTTCAAATTCGTGAGCCTGTCGCGACAGCGCGTTAGTTCTTCGCCTTGTCTACGAGCTTGTTCGCCGAAATCCACGGCATCATCGCACGCAGCTTGCCGCCGACTTCTTCGATCTGGTGAGCGGCGTTGCGCGCGCGCGTCGCCTTGAAGCTCGTCTGGTTGACCTTGTTTTCCAGCATCCAGTCGCGCGTGAACTTGCCCGACTGAATATCGTTCAACACGCGCTTCATTTCGGCTTTTGTTTCCGAGGTGATGATGCGCGGGCCGGTGACATATTCGCCATATTCGGCCGTGTTCGAGATCGAATAGTTCATGTTGGCGATGCCGCCTTCATAGATCAGATCGACGATCAGCTTCACTTCATGCAGGCATTCGAAATAGGCCATCTCCGGGGCATAGCCGCCTTCGACCAGCGTTTCGAAACCGGCGCGGATGAGTTCGACGAGACCGCCGCAGAGAACGACCTGCTCGCCGAAGAGATCGGTTTCGCATTCTTCCTGGAACGTCGTCTCGATGATGCCGGCGCGACCGCCGCCATTGGCCGAGGCATAGGAAAGACCGACGTCGAGCGCATTGCCCGAAGCGTTCTGATGCACCGCGATCAGCGAAGGCACGCCGCCGCCCTTGAGATATTCCGAACGCACCGTGTGGCCGGGGCCCTTGGGGGCGACCATCAGCACGTCGATGTCGGCGCGCGGTTCGATCAGGTTGAAGTGAATGTTCAGACCATGCGCGAAGAGCAGCGCCGCGCCCGGCTTCATGTTTTCATGAATGTCATCGCGATAGATGTCGCCCTGCAGTTCATCAGGCGTCAGCATCATCAGCACGTCGGCCCATTTGGCGGCATCGGCCACCGTCATGACTTTCAGGCCCTCGCCTTCGGCCTTCTTGGCCGTGGCGGATCCGGCGCGCAGCGCAACGGCCACTTCCTTCACGCCGCTATCGCGCAGGTTCAGCGCATGGGCATGACCCTGGCTGCCATAACCGATAATGGCAACTTTCTTGCCTTTGATGAGGTTCACATCGGCGTCGCGGTCATAATAAACGCGCATGGGCTTCGTCCTTTTTGGTTCCGTCAAAACTATTCGTTACATCGCTTCCGGGCCGCGCGCGATGGCGACAACCCCGGTCCGCGAAACATCCACGAGGCCGAGCGGCCTCATCAATCCGATAAAGGCGTCGATCTTCTCCGGCGTGCCCGTCACTTCGAAAACGAAGGACGTATGCGTCGTGTCGATCACGCGAGCACGGAAGGCGTCCGACAGGCGCAGCGCTTCCACGCGGCGCTCGCCCGTGCCCGCGACCTTCACGAGCGCCATTTCGCGCTCGATCCCCGGCGCTTCGCTCGTCAGGTCCACCACCTTGTGAACCGGCACGAGACGGTCGAGCTGGGCCTTGATCTGCTCGATCACCATCGGCGTGCCGCTGGTCACCACCGTGATGCGCGAGGTATGGCCCGCGCTGTCCACTTCGGCGACCGTCAGGCTCTCGATATTGTAGCCCCGGCCCGAAAACAGGCCGATGACCCGCGCCAGAACCCCCGCCTCATTGTCCACGAGGACGGCGATCGTATGCCGTTCGATTTTGCTCTCGGTACTCATGCGCGTCTCTGTATTGGGATTAAGGGGACCTGTGAAGGCTTTTCTGCGTTTCTTGCTTGGGATTCACCCAAAATCCGCTGTAATCGGCCCTTTTCCCCTCTCCCGCCTGCGGGAGAGGGAGGGACCCGCTCTTGCGGGAGGGTGAGGGTCTTTCTTAAACCAGCATCTTGCCTTCTTCCGACACGGTGGGTTCATCAGCCCCATCGCTCAGGATCATCTCATTATGCGGCGCGCCCGACGGGATCATCGGATAGCAATTTTCCATCTGGTCGACGCGGCAATCGAAAATCACCGGCCCCGGAGCCTTGATCATTTCCTTGATCTTGCCGTCAAGCTCGCCCGCCTTTTCCGCGCGAATGCCCGTCGCGCCATAGGCCTCGGCGAGCTTCACGAAATCGGGCAGCGACTCCGAATAGCTATGCGAATAGCGACCGCCATGCAGCAACTGCTGCCACTGGCGCACCATGCCCATGTACTCATTGTTCAGGATGAATATCTTGACCGGTAGCATGAACTGAACCGCCGTGGAGATTTCCTGCATGCACATCTGGATCGAGGCTTCGCCCGCAATGTCGATGACGAGCGCGTCCGGGTGTGCGATCTGCACGCCGACGGCGGCGGGCAGACCATAGCCCATCGTGCCGAGACCGCCCGATGTCATCCAGTGGTTCGGCTTGTCGAAATGAAAATGCTGGGCCGCCCACATCTGATGCTGACCGACTTCGGTCGTGATGTAGGTGTCGTGACCCTTGGTCAGTTCATAAAGGCGCTGGATCGCATATTGCGGCTTGATCACATCGCCGGTCTGATTGAAGCTGAGCGACTTGCGGTCGCGCCAGACGCCGATCTGCTTCCACCAGTCGGCCAGAGCCTTCTTGTCGGGCGAATAGACCTTCGCCTTCCAGATGCGGATCATGTCTTCCAGAACATGCGCGGCGTCGCCGACGATGCCGACATCGACATGGATGATCTTGTTGATCGAGGACGCGTCGATATCGACATGGATCTTCTTCGACTCCGGCGAGAAGGCGTCAACGCGACCCGTCACGCGGTCGTCGAACCGCGCGCCGAGATTGATCATCACGTCGCAATCATGCATGGCGTTATTGGCCTCGAAGGTGCCATGCATGCCGGGCATGCCGAGCCACTGCTCGTCGGACGCCGGATACGCGCCAAGCCCCATCAGCGTCGAGACGATCGGATAGCCGGTCATCTTCACGAAGTCGCGCAGCAGCTGGCTCGCCAGCGGGCCCGAGTTGATGATGCCGCCGCCGGTGTAGAAGATCGGCTTCTTGGCATGAGCGATCAGCTCGACCGCTTCCTTGATCTTCTCGATGTCGCCCTTGATCTTGGGACGGTAGGTCTTGTGAACGACATTCTGCGGCCCGACATATTCGGCCTTCTGGAACTGCACGTCCTTCGGAATGTCGATGACGACCGGACCCGGACGGCCATTGGTCGCGACATAGAAAGCCTCATGCATGACGCGCGTCAGTTCCTTGGCCGAATTGACGAGCCAGTTGTGCTTGGTGCAGGGCCGCGTGATGCCGACCGTGTCGCATTCCTGAAAGGCGTCCGTGCCGATGAGATGCGTCGCGACCTGCCCGGTGAGGCAGATGATCGGAATGGAATCCATCAGCGCGTCGGTCAGACCCGTCACCGCATTGGTCGCGCCGGGACCCGACGTTACCAGAACGACGCCCGGCTTGCCCGTCGAGCGCGCATAGCCTTCGGCGGCGTGAACCGCGCCCTGCTCATGACGAACGAGAATGTGGCGGATCTGGTTCTGCTGGAAAATCGCATCGTAGATCGGAAGCACCGCGCCGCCCGGATAGCCAAAGATCGTGTCAACGCCCTGGTCGACCAGCGCCTTGACGACAATTTCCGCACCTGACAATTCCTGAGCAGCCATAGCCTTTTTCCTTCAACAACCACCGCGTCATGGCCCGGTTTAACCGGGCCATCCACCTTTCTTCGGCACATCCCCAAAAAATGGATGCCCCGGTTAAACCGGGGCATGACGCATTTGAGGCATTACCTTGAATTTCGAAGGGCAACCTAATCACCCCTTACGCGCCGGTCAACCCCAATTCGTCAATAAACGAAAAGATTTCACCCTTTAATCTTTCCGAATATTGCGTAGATAACCTCTCCCACGCAATCATCTGAGTGCGCATCCAGGTCTCCTGCCGCTTGGCATAGGCCCGCGTCTCCGCCTGCCCCTTGGTCACCGCCTCGGAAAGTTCAATTTTTCCAAGCACATAGTCGATGAGAGGCCGCAAGCCCAAAGCCTTCATCAGCGGCAATGTCGGATCGAGCGCCAGAGCCGCCAACTCCCGCGCCTCCTCGATCGCGCCCTGCTCCAGCATCAGCTCAAATCGCTGGTCGCAGCGGGCCCGGAGCCATTCGCGCTCCGGCGCCAGCACGATCCTGGCGAGATTTCCGCTCAGAAGCGGATGCACCGGCTCCTTGTGCCATTGGCTGAGCGGCTTGGCCGTCCCCCGCGCCACCTCGATGCCCCGCGCAATCCGCTGCCTGTCCGAGGGTCGGATCACCTCCGCCAACTCGGGGTCCACGGCCTCAAGCAGCGCATGCGCCCCCTCGCCCGCCGCCGCCACTTCGGCGCGCACGGCGTCGCGCACCTCTTCCGCAATGGCCGGAATCGGCGACAAACCCTCTGTCAGCGCCCGAAAATAAAGCCCCGTCCCGCCGACAATGATGGGAATACGCCCCCGCCCCTCGATCTCGCGGACCACCTCCAGCGCCATGCGCGACCATTTCCCCGCCGAACAGCTCTCATCGCCTGAAAGCACGCCATAGAGATGATG
>JBAQNC010000185.1:0-20317 GCA_049303435.1 Parvibaculum sp.
GGCCTCGACATAGCGCTTGGCGGCGGGTTCCGGCGGCAGCGGATTGAGATTTGCCGGATTGGCGTCATACCAGCCAAGATAGCGCTGATAGATCGCCTTGGAATTGTGGCTCATCGTGCCGTAGTAACCGCGATTGAACCATTGCTTGGCAAGCACATCGGGAAGCTTCAGAACTTCGGCAATCTCGGTGGCCGTAAACCCGGCATTCATAAGACGCACCGTCTGGTCATGCAAAAACTTGTAGGCCTCGCGGTGATTGGTCAGGAAGTCGATGATCTCCTGCGTCCCAAAACGCGGAATGCCGTGAGCCGCAAACATCGTGTCGCTCTTGTCGCCAAAAAGCCGGATCGATTCCGTCAGATAGTCGGCCCAAGCCTTGGCGTCACGCACCAGCGCGCCGCGAGCGGGCAGCAGATTATGCATGGTGAGATTGGCATTCTCGGCCATGAAAACCGATCGGAATTGCGGCAGATAGAAGTTCATTTCAGACGGCGCTTCGGTTCCCGGCGTCAGCTGGAACACCATGGTGACATTGCCGACAGTGATCTCCTGTCCGGTCTTCGACACCGTATCTGTTGGTGCAATCAATGAAAGGGAACCTTGGGAGACGCCCGGCCCAAGCCCGGAGGTCAACTCGCCCTCGGCTCCACGCGGCAAGGTAAAGCCGAACTGAAAACGCGCACGCCGCCCCATGGCAGGACCGGCAATGATGTTTTCAGAAACCGCATGCTCAAGAAATCCCTCCGGCGCGATGATCTTGACCTTGCCTGCCTCGACGTCGGCGACACTCGTCACACCGCAGACACCGCCATAATGGTCTGCATGGCTGTGAGAATAGATGACAGCAAGAACAGGCTTTTCGCCCAGATGCTCGGTGACAAGCTCAAGCGCCGCGCGGGCGACTTCGACCGTCGTCAGTGGATCGACGACAATCCAGCCCGTGCCGGCATCAATGAACGAACAGGCTGGCACACGGAGCCATCACAAAGCGCAGGGTGACAGCCTGTTGCGTTGAGTTTGGCGGCGAAGTCTGCCGGTGTCTGGTAGCCGAGCGCCGAATGCGGCCGTCCTGTGTTGTAATCGTCTGCCCACTCGGCGATGGCCTGACGGGCATGTTCGATGCCGAAGAACAGAGCCTCATTCAACAGCTCGTCCCGCATGCGCCCGTTGAAAGATTCCACGAAGCCATTTTGCATAGGCTTGCCGGGCGCGATGTAGTGCCAGTCGACGGCATGGTCCTTTGACCAGGCAAAGATCGCATGCGAGGTGAACTCGGTGCCGTTGTCAGAAACAATCATCCCGGGCTTGCCCCGTTGTTCGATCAGAGTAGTCAGCTCCCGGGCCACACGCACACCCGAGATCGAGGTGTCCGGGATCGCGGCCAGACATTCGCGCGTCACGTCATCGACAATGTTGAGAACCCGGAAGCGGCGGCCATTCGCCATCTGATCGTGCACGAAGTCGAGCGACCAGCGGGCATTGGCTTTTGCTTCAACGAGGATCGGAGCCCGCACGCCAATAGCTCTTCGTCTGGAACGGCGCTTGCGGACCGTTAGACCTTCGTCCCGATAGAGCCGGTAGATGCGGTTGATCCCGGATGCCTCACCTTCCCGGCGCAGCAAGATAAACAGGCGCCGGTAGCCAAAGCGTCGTCGTTCATTGGCCAACTCGCGCAACCGCGCCCGCAGCGCCGTCTCGGGTGGCCGACACGAGCGATAGCGGATCATCTTGCGATCTGCCGCAATCACGGTGCAGGCCCGACGCTCGCTCATCTGGAACCTCTCTCGCAGAAGAGCGACAGCTTCCCGCTTGGCGGCGGGCCCTACCATTTTTTTGCCAGAAGTTCCCGCAACGCGGAGGCATCAAGGACCGCGTCAGCAAGAAGCCGCTTCAGCTTCCCGTTCTCGTCTTCCAGCGCCTTCAGCCGGCGAGCCTCCGACACATCGAGGCCACCATACTTGGCCTTCCAGTTGTATAGCGTCGCTTCCGAAATGCCGTGCTTGCGAGCCAGGTCCGCCGCCTTCGCGCCGTTCGCCCGGCAATCGATCCACTGGATCGATTGCTACTCGGGCTCACCATGCTCCCGCAGAACACCAATGATCTGCTCTTGCGTAAAACGATTCCTCTTCATCGTCCGTCTCCCTTCCATAAGGCCGGACTCTAAATCTATCTGGAGGAAAATCTTAGGGGCATGTGTGGACGGCTCCCTTTTGGCAAGGACTTTTGGATAGAGAACGCTTGGGTCGGTGGCGGTCATGTGTCCGGCCTTTGATGTTCGGCAATATTATGCCGCTGGCCATGATGAAGTCCGCAAGATCAGATCCCATTCAGGTCATCGCGTTCAAAGACGCAGCCACTGTTAGACGGGTTTTTCTGATCCCGGGTATCGACCCGTATCGTCATCACATCCTGAGCACCTCACCAATTCACTGTCCCTCAAGTTCAAGTCAAGTCAACGTCATCCCCGCGATGTCAGCTCGCCAGCCGTGGCCGGAACTCTTCCTGTCGCGTCATGACCGCCCAGACGATCCGAGCCATCTTGTTTGCTAGCGCCGTGGCGGCAACCTTGTAGGGTTTGCGGCTGAGCAAGTTCACTGCCCATTGCATCATTCGACCGCGCCCATTACGCGCAAATCGCAACATGGCGATGGCGCCGGTGACGAGCAATCGGCGGAGATAGCTGTCTCCCTTTTTGCTTATGTGCCCCAGTCGTTCCTTGCCGCCGCTCGAGTTCTGGCGAGGAACAAGGCCAATCCAGGCGGCGAGGTCTCGGCCGCTGTGAAAGAGGGCGGGATCCGTAATCGTCGCCACCATCGCACTCGCCGTGATCGGTCCGATCCCGGGGATGGTCTCAAGCCGCCGGCTCTCTTCATTTGAACGATGCCAGACCAAGATTTGCCGGTCGATCACCGATATCCGTTCATAGGTATCGCGCAACTGAGCCACCAAACCCAACAAGGCGTCCCGGGCAATCTCCGGGAAGAGGTCATGTTCGTCATCCTCAACCAGTGTCATCAGGGTTGAGACTCCACCAATACCCTGGCGCATGACGATCCCGAACTCCGCCAGATGCGCCCTCAGTCCATTGATCAGCATCGTTCGCTGGCGGATCAGGAGCTCCCGACTTCGGTGAAGCATCAACACGCCCTGCTGCTCGGCTGACTTCACCGGCACGAAGCGCATGTTCGGTCGGGTTACAGCCTCGCAGATTGCCTCGGCGTCAGCTGCATCGTTCTTCTGACGCTTCAGATAGGCCTTCACATAGGTCGGCGGCATCAGCTTCACCTCATGCCCCAGTTCCATCAGCACACGGGCCCAGTAATGGGAGGTTGCACAGGCCTCCATGCCGACCAGGCAGGGGTCAAGCCCCTCAAAGAACCCCGCTACATCCCCGCGCCTCAACTTCCGGCGGATAACAACGCCTCCCGACCCATCAATCCCGTGAACCTGAAATACGTTCTTGGCGATGTCCAAACCGATCGTGATAATCTCGCTCATGGGCGGCTCCCCTGATTGTGTTAAACAGCAAACCCAATCTTGGCACTCAAATGCTGAAGGTGGGAGCCGTCCACACCATCAGGTCAGCTGGTCTTGCTGCCTAGTTTGATCTAAAGTTTATATGGTGGTTATGAGGTGTAAAATGATGCCAGTCTGAGCCGCGACATGCAGCAAACAATTTTATGATGCATGTCAATGAGAGCATCTCTGACCAATGTAATATTATATTCAATAATGGCGGGTGACAGGACCAGAGCTATGGTTTCCCTTCCTCTACCAATATTGCCAAGTGAGATATCCATCCTGCAGTCGCTGTCGCTCGATCTGCGCTGGACATGGAGTCATGAAGGCGACGCGCTCTGGTCCCGGGTGAACGGGGATCTTTGGGAGCGCACCCACAACCCTTGGATTGTCTTGCAGAATACGCCAGAAGAGCGTTTCAAGGCGCTTGCTTGTGACGCGGGTTTTCTTCAGGAACTCTCCGACTTCGTCGAAGTACGCGAAAAATATATGCAAACGCCGGGATGGTTTCGCACTACCGACGAAGCGTCCCTTCTGAAGGGTATCGCCTATTTCAGTATGGAATTTGGACTGGGGGCCGCGCTGCCGCTTTACGCTGGCGGTCTTGGCGTTCTGGCCGGAGATTTCCTGAAGTCGGCCAGCGATCTGGACGTGCCGATCATAGGAATTGGGCTTCTCTATCAGGAAGGTTATTTCCGCCAGCTCGTGGATGCCGTCGGCGCGCAACAGGAATTCTATCCATACAACGAGCCGGCAGCGATGCCGATCGAACCGGTTGTATTGCCCGAAGGCGGATGGCTCCGTATCAAGCTTGAACTTCCTGGTCGCGTCGTGCAACTGCGCGTGTGGAAGGCGACCGTCGGTCGCGTCACGCTCTATTTGCTCGACAGCAACGATATCCTCAACAGCCCGCCGGATCGCGGCATTACCGCCAAGCTCTATGGCGGCGGCACTGAAACGCGCCTTATGCAGGAAATTGTTCTGGGTGTCGGTGGTTGGCGTATCGTCGAGGCGCTTCATCCCGAAATCGAAATTTGCCACATCAATGAGGGGCATGCGGCATTCGCCATCATCGAGCGCGCAAGGCAGTTGGCCGTCAAATCTGATCTGGACTTCTGGGAGGCCTTATGGGCGACAAGAGGGGGCAACGTCTTTACAACGCATACGCCAGTCGCGGCGGGATTCGATCTGTTCCATGCCGATTTATTGCGAAAATATATGCCATATGTCGAAGGGGAGCTGGCGGGACGCGGTGTCAGCCTGTCGGATATTCTGGCCCTGGGCCGCAACAATGAACATGACGGTGAAGAGCCTTTCAACATGGCCTATCTGGCGTTACGCGGGTCCGCCGTCTGCGTCGGTGTCAGCCGTCTGCACGGGGAGTTCAGCCGGCAGATATTTCAACCGCTCTTTGCGCGCTGGCCGTCTTGCGAGGTTCCGGTTTCCCATATTACCAATGGCGTCCATGTTCCGACCTGGGATTCTGCCGACGCGGACAAGATATGGACAGAGTCGTGCGGAAAGGAGAGATGGCGATCACATCCTGATGAGTCCTGCGCGCAAATCGTTGACGTGTCGGACGAAGAATTGTGGCGCATGCGCGGCAAAGGACGGGCGAGCGTCATCAATATCGCACGCGAACATCTGGGCATTCATCTCAGGGAGAGAGGTTTCGACGCCGAAACCGTAAGGATCGCCGACACCGTATTGGACCCGAACACCCTGACGATAGGTTTTGCGCGCCGGTTTACCGAGTACAAGCGGACAAATCTTCTCCTTCGCGATCCCGATCGCCTCGGGCGCATATTGCTCGATCGCACGCATCCCGTTCAGATCATCGTGGCGGGAAAAGCGCATCCTGCCGATGCGGTTGGCAAGAGTATGATCCATCAATGGATCGATTTTGCTCAACAACCGCAGTTTCGTCGGCATGTGGTCTTTCTGGAGGACTATGACATCGACCTCGCCCAGCATCTCGTGCAAGGAGTCGATGTCTGGATCAACACTCCGCGTCGACCGTGGGAGGCCTGCGGCACCAGTGGAATGAAGGTGCTTGTAAACGGAGGCCTCAACTGCTCGATTCTGGATGGTTGGTGGGATGAGGCATACGACCCGAGCGTCGGATGGGCCATCGGCGACGGTCGTGGAGGGGCAGTCGAGGAGGTGGATCCGCGCGATGCCGAGAGCCTGTATGAAACGCTGGAAACGAAAATCATTCCGGAGTTCTACGACTGCGACGCCGCTGGCATGCCGCGCGCCTGGTTGCAACGCATCCGGAACAGCATGCATGCACTGACGCCCGCTTTTGGCGGCTCGCGTATGATGAAGGATTATCTCGAGAAGGCTTATCTGCCGCTTGCGCAAACGATACGTCAGCGAATGGACAATAATTACGCGAAAGCCCGGGCGTTGAACGACTGGTCCAGGACGTTGCACGCGCGATGGTCGACATTGCATATCGGTAAACCGACGATCGATCAGAACGACGGCGGCTGGAACGTCGTTGTGCCGGTCTTTTTAGGTGAAGTGCCGCCCGCTTCCGTGCGGGTGGAAATGTTTGCCGATGCGCAAGATGGACTTGATCCCGAAATTGTCCTGCTGCATCGCGAGCAGGCCATTCCGGGCACCAGCAGTGGTTACCTTTATGCAGGCGCCATTTCGGTTTCGCGCTCCATAGATGATTATACGGTGCGTGTCGTGGCCGATCATCCGGACGCCGTCTTGCCTATCGAATTGCCGCTTATTGTTTGGCAGCGCTGAGTTTCGCCTGAACTTTATTGGTCTTAACTCTGGCGGCTATGCTTTTGCACGGTCGGGTCGAGATAGGGACGCGAGGCGCGACCTGATTCAGTTCCAGTGACTTTTGTAACGTTTGCGACGCATTGGCATCCGAGGCCAATTCATCTTGTGCGCGCAACCAGTGGTCCAGCGCCTTGCCATCCGGACAGCCCTCAAGTTTCCAGATCATGTAACTGCGTAACCTGATGGAGTCTTCGGAGGCTCTCCGTGTGTCGTCAAAGGCCATAACGTTCTCCTGTTGGTGTCGAGTTGGACAAAGCCTTATTCAATCCGCGTTCGCTTCTCTCGGGATTGTTTTGAAAAATTGTACGCCCGCCTTTGCATATCCTCAAGTGATCTGACGAGGCGAGCCTTTCCGGACAGGCATTGGCCGAGACGCTTGCTGACTTCATCCGCACTCAGGCCGACGAGAGCCGACGATAATATCGCTTCGTCATCAGTCGCAGGTTTCAGTATTTGATCTGATCCTGCCATGGTTGGACCTCATGATTGTCGGTCGTCTACAGGTTTTGCGGGTCTTTCAGGGCGCTCTCCGCATTGCGGCTGCGACGAAGGCGCAATTTCGGGGAGGCAGCAGTAGTCACGCCATTTGCGCTCCTGTGCCGGCTAATTTTGACGTTGAGCGGGATAATCTGCCTAAGCGACGTGCTGTTATCTGCGATGCGCTTGACGGAAGGGACCTGGACGACCGGGGCTGGCGAATTCGCAGAGAGGTCCCGATAGAGAGAGACGTAAAGGGAAGCGCTTCTCTCCCAGCTGAAATCCTGCATCATGGCCTGAAGCTGAAGGCGCCGCCAGGTCAGGGGCTGCTTATAAATTGCCAGAGCGCGATCGAGCCCCTTCTTGAGGCCTTCTGCATTCGGTTCGTCGAAGATAAACCCGGTCCCCGAGCGATCGGCGATCGTTTCGGGCGTGATGTCTGTCACCGTATCGACAAGACCGCCTGTGCGACGGACGACCGGAAGGGCGCCATAACGCATGGCGTAAATCTGGGTGAGGCCGCATGGCTCGAAGCGCGCAGGGGCGAGCAGAATATCGCAACCTGCCTGAAGCCGGTGGGCTTGCCCTTCGTCGTAGCCGATTCGCACGGCAACCTGATTTTCAAATTGCGCCTGCGCTTGGACAAAGCCTGTTTCAAGCGCCGCTTCTCCCTGCCCGAGCAGGACGAATTGTGCGCCCCGATCTACAAGCGAGGGAAGTATCTCAAGGATGGTGTCGGCCATCTTTTGATAAGTGATGCGGCTGACAAAGCCAATGAGTGGAGTTTCCAGGTTGATGGGAAGGCCGAACTCGCGCTGCAACTCCCTCTTGCAAATTCTCTTGCCCGCGATGTCGTTTCTCGCAAAGGCTTGCGGGAGATGGATATCCGTTGCCGGGTCCCACAAAGTTTTCTCGATTCCATTGAGAATTCCGGTGAAGTCGCGTTGGCGTTCGCAAAGAAGTCCTTCGAGGCCGAAACCGAATTCAGGGGACAGAACTTCTTTGGCATAATTGGGACTGACTGTGGTTACATGATCGGCAAAACGAAGGCCAGCCTTCAAGAATGAAAACTGGCCATAAAATTCGACGTCGCCGTTAAAGAAGTGCTCTTCGGGAACGCCCGCGGCGGCCACCATTTCCCGTGGAAAAATCCCCTGAAAAGCCATGTTGTGTGTGGTGAATATCGTTGCCGGTCTTGGTCCTTTCACGCGCGACAGGAGAAGGGGAAGAAGTCCCGTATGCCAATCATTGGCGTGAACGACATCCGGATTCCAGCCGAGCCCAATCTGCCCACGGGCCAGATCGGCGGCGACATGTGACAGAAATGCGAAGCGTAGAGCGTTATCCGGCCAGTCACGACCGTTCTCGCACTGGTAGGGACCACCCTCTCGCTGAAACAGCGAAGGAGCGTCAATCAAATAGACGGGAACGTCAGTTCCGGGAAGTTTTCCCATGACGAGCTTGGCATCTTCCACGCTGAGCATGGGCGGAAGAGTTACGATCGAAACGGGATTTTCAAGGCTGGCAAGTGCACTGGGATATCCCGGAAGCAGCAATCGGACATCGACGCCGCAGCGCTTGAGCGCAAGCGGCAGGCTGTAAGAGACGTCCGCTAGGCCGCCTGTTTTCGCTAGAGGTTGAGCTTCCGATGTAACGAACAGGACTTTCATTTCGGTACCCACGTGCATCATTGACGCAATTTGATTAGCTTACATATATAATACGACCATGAAGTTGATCTCGATCAGCGCCGTTGCAAATCCGGCGGTAAATTTTGAAACAAGTGGAGGTAATGATTGCCGTCTGAAAACTCTACACTTCAAAAATGACTTGTCCCATAGGGAAATATTGGCGCCCGTCCCATTTTAGGAAAAGCATGCGACAGTTCGACGCGATAGTCTCCATTCCCGCCACAGACGTTTCACCGCAGATTGCCGCTGTTGTTGCTGGTGATGAGAGCGATCCGTTCTCCGTTCTTGGAATGCACCGAGATGCAAACAGCGGAGAAATGCTGGTTCGCGCCTTTTGGCCGGGCGCCCTTACCATAACTGTCGTGGACAGATCCGGCCTTGATCTTGCTGAACTTGCCTGCATCAGCGACGTGGGATTTTTTGCCGGTGTCGTTGGTTCCAAACGTGACCCTTTCCCCTATCGATTGAGGATCAAGACGCAGGCTGCGTCGCTGCTGATCGACGATCCATATTCGTTCGCCCCCTTGTTGGGCGATATGGATCTCTATCTGCATGCGGAAGGCAATTATCTGCGGAGCTTCGAAAAAATGGGTGCACATTTGCTGGTCCTCGACGACGTCGCGGGGACGAGCTTTGTCGTCTGGGCGCCTAATGCCCGGCGTGTGAGCCTTGTGGGGGGCTTCAACAACTGGGACGGGCGATGCCATCCCATGCGACTTCACCCCAGCGCCGGAATCTGGGAGATATTTCTGCCGGGCGTGTCAGCGGGCGAGCGTTACAAATTTGAAATCAAGGCGCGGGACGGCGCTGTCTTTCTTAAGTCGGACCCTTTTGCCTTTGAAGCGGAGCAACCGCCCCGAACCGCTTCGATCGTTTCTGCCGAAGCGCCCGGGAGAGCCGATGCGCCCATTGCGAGGACGAAGGCAAGGGAGCCTCGCGCCGACCGCCATGCGCCGGTTTCGATCTATGAAGTTCATCTCGGTTCGTGGCGGCGCATGTCCGAGGAGGGAAATCGCTCGCTCACGTACCTCGAACTCGCCGACACCTTGGTGCCCTACGTCAAGGAAATGGGCTTCACGCATATAGAATTCATGCCGATCAGCGAATTTCCCTTCGATGGCTCCTGGGGCTATCAGCCGACGGGTCTCTTTGCTCCCACCAGCCGTTATGGAACGCCAGGAGAGTTCAGGGAACTCGTTGAGCGGTGTCATGAAGCGGGTCTGGGGGTGATCATCGATTGGGTCGCAGGTCATTTCCCGAACGATCCTCACGGTCTCGCCCGCTTCGATGGCACGCACCTTTATGAGCATCGGGATCCGAAGGAGGGATTTCACCCGGACTGGAATACGCTGATCTATAATTTCGGGCGGGATGAAGTGCGCGGTTTTCTGATCGCCAATGCTCTGTTCTGGCTATCGCACTATGGCGTCGATGGTCTAAGGGCCGATGCGGTCGCATCCATGCTCTATCGCAACTACAGCCGTAAGGAAGGCGAGTGGATTCCCAACATTCATGGCGGCGCGGAAAATCTGGAGGCAATCGATTTTCTGCATCGGCTGAACGAAGCTGTCTATGGGCAACATCCCGACGCCGTGACGATTGCCGAAGAATCCACCGCATGGCCTGCCGTATCGCGCCCGACCTATCTCGGCGGACTGGGCTTTGGCTACAAGTGGAATCTCGGCTGGATGCACGACACGTTGGAATACATGTCCAAGGAGCCGATCCACCGCAAGTTCCATCAGGATCGCCTCACGTTCGGGCTGCTTTACGCATTTACTGAAAATTTCATTCTACCCCTGTCTCACGACGAGGTCGTGCATGGCAAAGGATCTCTGCTCGGAAAGATGCCGGGCGACCGCTGGCAGAAATTTGCCAATTTGCGGGCCTATTTTGCCTTCATGTACACGCAGCCCGGCAAGAAGCTTCTTTTTATGGGGGGCGAGTTTGCTCAGGAGCGTGAATGGAACCACGACGAAAGCCTCGACTGGCATCTTCTCGACGATGGGATGCATGCCGGTATCCGCGCCCTGGTTCGCGACCTGAATCATCTGTATCGAGACATGCCGGCGCTTCACGAAGGTGATTGCGAAGCGGAAGGTTTTGCGTGGATCGATTGCACCGATGCGGACTCAAGCGTAATTTCCTATATCCGTCGGGCGACCGATCCCGACGATTTCATGCTGGTCGTCTGTAATTTCACACCCGTAGTGCGCTCGCATTACAGGATCGGCGTGCCTCGCGCTGGTGTCTATCACGAGGTTCTGAATACGGACTCGCTCTATTACGGCGGCAGCAATGTGGGAAACGGGGCGTATATCCAGACGGAAGATGTGAGTGCGCATGGGTATCCGCAGTCGCTCGGATTGACGCTGCCGCCGCTCGGGACGCTCGTCTTGCGACCCGTGGCGGACTAATGATGAAGCATCTCTCGGTAGCGGTGCGAAGGGGTGACAGATGCGTATCGGTATATTGACGGGTGGTGGCGATGTTCCCGGTCTCAACCCCTGCATCAAGGCGCTGGCACTGCGCGCGGGCGAACGTGGCTGGGAAGTCGTGGGGTTCCGGCGTGGTTGGGAGGGGCCGCTTTTCTATAATCCCGATGACCCTGTAGGCAGCGAAAAATATCTCATGCGTCTCGACCGGGAGGCCGTGCGCACGATCGATCGCTCGGGCGGAACCATCCTTCACACGTCACGAACCGACCCGAGACGAATGTCGGAGGCAAAACTTCCCGATTTTCTCAGGAGACGATTCAAGCCCTCGAACGACGGGCTGGTCAATTGTACATCGCATGTCTTGCGGGTGATGGAGAATCTCGGGATCGATGCCATGGTGACAATCGGAGGGGATGGGACGCTTTCATTCAGTGCCCATTTGCATCGTGAGGGTTTGAAGATTATCTCGATTCCAAAAACGATGGACAATGATGTCTATGGCACGGACTACTGTATTGGGTTTTCAACCGCCGTATCTCGTTCGGTCGGTTACATCAATGCTTTGAGAACGTCGACCGGAAGCCACGAGCGGATCGCGGTCGTCGAACTCTTTGGACGCCACTCCGGCGAGACGGCCCTCATTTCAAGTTATCTCGCCGACGCCGATCGCGCGCTGATTGCAGAGGTGCCATTCGATATCGACCGTCTGGCGGAACTGGTGATCGGGGATCGAGCCCGGAATCCATCTCATTATGCCATGATCGTGGTTTCCGAAGGGGCGACGATGATTGGCGGCAAACTTGTCGAGCATGGCGACGCGGATGATCATGGCCGCCGCAGGCTCGGCGGTATTGGCGAGATTTTGGCTGAGGAGATTACCGGCCTTACCGGGATAGATACCATCAACCAGAGCCTCGGTTATCTGATGCGGGCGGGGGCTCCCGATGCGCTCGACCAGATGGTCGCCAAGAGTTACGGGACGCTTGCGGTCCAGATGATCGGCGAGGGCAGGACGGGCCTTATGACGGTCATTCATGATGGAAAATACGATGTGGTTGCCGCAGACACCTGCGTTTCGGGTCGGCGCCGCGTCGATGTCCCGGCGCTTTATGATATTGACAGTTATCGGCCGCGCATTGCCAATGTGCATGGCAAGGCGATGTTCCTGAACTGATCCTCATTGCTCGATGTTCTTTTCGCGCTCGTACGCGATCCGACGGAGCATTGCGGCGATTGCCGGGTCCTCCGCGATTGCGTCGAGGCTCAGCGTCAGACGGCGACGCCAGTTGGGATATTGAGAATGCGTGCCCGGCAGGTTGACCTGTTGTTCTTCTCCGATGAGGTCATCCAGTTGCACCATGAGGAGGCAGGCTGAAGACCGCGCAAGATAGGCGTGGATGGCCGATGCAAGCTCATGCGTCATTTCCATGTCATCGGGCCTGTTGATATCGATTTCCCCGGGCAGCAGGGCGTCGTCCGCCAGGGCCCGCAGCAGAAGCCATTTGTCATGGCGGCGTTGGTCTCTCGCCCGGCGGTCTTCTTCTGGAGATTGGTACAGGCCCAGGTCGCGCCTCTTATCCAGATCAATGCCGTTCCAGAAGCCTTTCAGGGTGGCGAGATCATGCGTCGAGACGCAGGCGACCGCCATATCGGGATAATCGGCTGGCGGCCTTTTGCGGTCGCCTTTGTTTTCGAAGTAGAGGACATGGTAGGAGAGAATATTTTCCTGCGCCATTCTTGGACGAAATCCCTCGGGCACAGTGCCGAGAGCTTCTCCGACAACAAGGCAGCGATGACGATGGCTTTCAAGCGCGAGGATGCCGAGCAGGTCATCGAAAGGATAGGTCACATAGGCGCCCGTCGATGCAGCGCAACCCGTCGGCACCCAATAGAGATGTTGCAGGCCCATGACGTGGTCGATGCGCAAGGCGCCCGTGTGCCTCATGTTTGCGCGCAAGAGCATTATAAAGTCGGCATAGGCGTCATCGCGCAGGCGCCACGGGTTCATCGGAACGACGCCCCATTCCTGTCCCAGATCGTTGAACGGGTCGGGCGGTGCGCCGATGCGGGCGCCGGACGCATAGATGTCCTGTCGTCCCCAATGGTCCGCGCCCGACGGATCGACGCTGACCGCGACATCGCCGTAAAGGCCGATATCCATACCGGTCTTGTCTGCCTGCGCCGCAGCGGCGGCAATCTGCAGATCGGCCTGCCATTGGACATATTCGAAGAAGGATAGGCGATCCTCGTTCTCTGCCTCAAATGATTTGACCTCTGCCGACAATGGGTCGCGAAAGCCGGACGGCCACCGCGTCCAGTCATTGGTGGAGAATATTTCGCACAGGGCCTGAAAGAGAACAAAGTTGCGAAGCCGATGGCCACATTCGTTTTGAAAACGCCGAAAGGCTTGCCCGCGCTCATTTGCAGTCGAGCTGAGGCAGGTGTCCCGGAATGTCGCGTAGAGCAATTCGAGAATTTCGAATTTGAGACGGCTGACAGTGGTGTAATCCACCAGATCCTTATCCCGCGCCGCGGCGAGAGCTTCCCTGAAGGCGGGCGACGCCATGCGCTGACGGGCCAGCGCACAGACCGCATAGTCGGCTATGGCGGTTACGTCGATATAGATCGCATTGCGAAACAACCGGCTATTGGGCGAATAGGGGCTGGCGTTTTCCGGCAGAGTCGGAAACAGCGCATGCAATGGATTGAGGCCAAGTGCATCTGCGCCGACTGTGGCGGCCCATTGCGCCAGCTGGCTCAAAACCGTGAAATCGCCTATGCCCCAGTCTTGAGCCGACTTTACGCTGTAAAGTTGAGCAGCGATGCCCCAGCATTTCCGGTCCGTCAAGATCGAGGCCGGTAAATAGCATTTTGAAGGGGCAACGATGAGGGACATCGGCGTCGCGCCGATAATGCCGTTGACGTCGAGTTGGTGATAGCCGGGCGGAACGGCGGGCAAGGGGAGCATGAGGCGCTGGACCTCGCATCCGTCAATCGAACGGGACCCTTCGACCGTCAGGTCGTAACGGCTAATTGTTCCCGATTTGACGGTCCGGTCTTCCAGCGCGATCCGCCAATCGATGGCGGAGAACGATGTTTCGGCAGCGAGATGGAGAGGAACGCATGACCAGCGATCCTCACGCATGACCATCACCGGCGGCAGGAGACGACGCCATTCCTTCTCTTGCATGGCCGTCAGGCTGGACGCAATTTCGTTGTCGTTGTCGCAAGCAAAGCCCATTGCCGATAACAGGCGCCGCACGGTGACGGGCGATGTTTCGTGTCGATTTCCCGCGATGTCCCAATAGTGAGACTCGATCCCTGCCAATTTTGCGAGGCGATACAGGAGGGCGTCATCTTTCATCGGACATAGCGCTCCATCGACGTTTGGCCATCAATCCGCCTCCATCAGCAGGATGAACGAACGTCCGGCCATGTTGACAGCTTCTCCCGCCGCGACTGTTTCCATCGTGGGATCGGGCCCGGTTTGCGCGGTGTTTATGATGGGTATCCAATTCGAACCAAAGCGGGCGTCCGGGAGTTTGAAGGGGATATCGTTTTCATCGGCGTTGAGAAGCGCGATGAAATCCACTTCCGGCAGAGCCTCCGCTGCGGCCACGGAGTTTTCCTTCCATTTGCCATTGATATGAAATCCCAGGCATCGTCGCTGCGGTT
This sequence comes from Parvibaculum sp., assembly GCA_049303435.1. GTDB lineage: Bacteria > Pseudomonadota > Alphaproteobacteria > Parvibaculales > Parvibaculaceae > Parvibaculum. The sequence continues at coordinate 14,603 of JBAQNC010000185.1, forward strand.
CCTGCCAGGCGCGATCAGTCATTTCGTCGCCTTCGGGCGTTAGCCAGGTAATGTCTTTCGTGTCGTCGCCATTGATGTGCGCGCCATGAAAGAAGTGCTGTCGGTGAAAGGCTGGATGATCGGCTCTCACTTGGAGCAGCTTGCGCGTGAAGGCGAGGAAAACATCATCAGTGGGGGAGCGATTTTCCCAATCGACCCAACTCGTTTCATTGTCCTGACAATAGGGATTGTTGTTTCCGTTCTGGCTACGGCCGAACTCGTCACCCGCCACCAGCATGGGCACGCCTTGGGAGAGCAGCAACGTCGCCATCAGGTTGCGCTTTTGTCGTTGCCTGAGAGCGGCAATGTCCGGGTCTTGCGTAGGTCCCTCCGTACCGCAATTCCAGCTCAGATTATTGTCCGGCCCATCGGCGTTGTTCTCCAGATTGGCCTCGTTGTGTTTGTGGTCATAGCTGACAAGGTCCTGCAAGGTGAAACCGTCATGGGCGGTGATAAAATTAATGCTGGACCAGGTTCGCCGCCCGCGCGTTCGGAAGATGTCGCTGGAGCCGGTCAGGCGAAAAGCGAGATCGCCTATCGTGTGGCGGTCGCCGCGCCAAAATCTGCGGACGCCGTCGCGAAACCTGTCGTTCCACTCCGCCCAGCCGGGCGGGAAGGTGCCGAGTTGGTAGCCATCGGGTCCAAGATCCCAGGGCTCGGCGACGATCTTGGTTCGGGCGAGGATCGGGTCTTGGGAGATGGCGGTCAGAAATGTGGCGTGGCGTGAGAAATGGTGCTGCTCTCGCGCCAATGTCGCGGCGAGGTCGAAGCGGAAACCATCGACGCCCATTTCTCCCGCCCAGTATCGCAGCGAGTCCATGACCATCTGGAGAACGCGCGGGTTGCTGACGTTGAGGGAGTTCTGGCAGCCGGTGAAATCGACATAATGGCGCTTGTCCTTGGCTAGACAGTAGTAGGTTGCGTTGTCGATGCCGCGGAATGACAGCGTAGGTCCCGATTCGCCGCCTTCGCCGGTATGGTTGAAGACGACGTCCAGAAAAACCTCAATACCGGCACTGTGAAATCTGGCGACCATCTGCCGAAACTCGTCGCGGGAGCCGCTGGAGAGGTAGCGCGCTTCAAGCGCGAAGAAGTTGAATGAGTTGTAGCCCCAGTAATTCGGCAACCGATTGACGGCGAGGCGCCTGTCGACCGCAATCGGATTGACCGGCATGAGTTCGATGGCGGTTACGCCGAGCCTGGTCAGATGGTCCAGAACCGCCGGGCTCGACAGACCTGCTATCGTGCCTTGCAAATTGGCGGGAACATCCGGGTGACGCTTCGTATAGCCGCGCACATGAAGTTCGTAGATCGACGTCTTGTGCCAGGGCGTCTGAGGCCGAAGGTCTTCAACCGAAGAGGTGAGTTGACCGACAACGCGGCACTTGGGCATGCAATGAGTATTGTCGCGCGTGTCGAAGGAAAGGTCGCCGCGCGCATCTCCGACGATGTAGCCGCAATTCAGATCGCTCCACTCGAAAGTTCCGGAAAGCTCTCTGGCATAGGGATCGACGAGGAGCTTGTTGGCATTGAAGCGATGACCGTTGAGAGGATCATAGGGACCGTGGACCCTGTAGCCATACAACAGGGCCGGGCGCGCGTCCGGCAGATATCCATGCCAAACCTCATCTGTGTATTCGGGAAGTACGATCCGTTCGACCTCCCGGTTCCCCGTGCGATCGAAGAGGCAAAGTTCGACCTTTTCGGCATTTGCCGAAAACAAGGCGAAATTGACTCCCTTGCCGTCATGGGTCGCCCCGAGCGGGTAGGGCTTGCCATCAAGGAGTCTTGATTCAGTGGACGTCATGGTTGTTTGTCCGTTGCACTAGGGCCGGTTTTCGAATTCTCGGACATAAACCGCGTCAGATGAAAGACGGTCACGTCGGGTAATGTTATAACCCTCTCATCGTATTCTGGCCAAACAGCAGGTTCCCCTTATCATGCGGGTGATTGACACAATTCCGTTCGATGACCAGCGTCCCGGCACGTCCGGCTTGCGCAAGCAGGTCGCCAGATTTCAACGGCCTCATTATCTGGAGAATTTTGTCCAGTCGATTTTCGATTGCTTGGACGACCGCGAAGGCAAGATGCTCATTCTTGGAGGGGATGGACGTTTCTATAACCGTGAAGCCATTCAGATTATTCTGCGAATGGCCGCCGCTAATGGCATCGGTGAAGTGCGTGTAGGCCGCGGTGGCATCCTCTCAACACCCGCCGCCTCCTGCGAGATCCGCAAAAACAATGCTCTGGGCGGCATCATCTTGTCGGCAAGCCATAATGCGGGCGGGACCGGGCGGAGATTTCGGCATCAAACACAACGGCAGCAATGGCGGTCCCGCGCCGGAAAACTTGACCGAGCGGATATTTGCGCGCAGTCGGGAGATTGCCAGGTACCGAACGATGGAGGCAGGTTCCGTTGACATCGATCAAACCGGGAAATATCAGCTCGGGTCGATGACGGTTAACGTGATTGATCCGATCAAGAATTATTGCGACTTGATGGAACGGTTTTTCGATTTTGATCGTCTCGCCCATCTTCTTGGCTCAGCGCGATTTCGGATGCGGTTTGATGCTATGCACGCGGTCACCGGGCCCTATGCCCATGAAATCTTCGAGCGCAGGTTAGGCGCCCCATCCGGGACGGTCGTTCGCGGAACACCCCTTACCGATTTTGGCGGCCATCATCCCGATCCCAATCTGATTTATGCCGCCGATCTGGTTGCTTCCATGTCTGGAGACGGTGCGCCGGATTTTGGGGCAGCGTCGGATGGTGACGGCGACCGGAACATGATTTTGGGACGCAATTTCTTCGTTACCCCAAGTGACAGCCTGGCGATCATCGCGGCCAATGCGCGAATTGTTCGCGGATTTTCTGCGGGGCTCAAAGGTGTGGCGCGATCAATGCCGACAAGCGCGGCGGTCGACCGCGTGGCGGCGGCCCTCGATATTGCCTGTTACGAGACACCTACGGGATGGAAGTTCTTCGGTAATTTACTCGATTCAGGGCGCATTTCCTTGTGCGGCGAAGAAAGCTTTGGCACGGGTGCCGACCATCTGCGTGAAAAAGATGGACTTTGGGCGGTGCTGTTCTGGCTCAGCCTGTTGGCGGAAAAGCGTCAGTCCGTTGCGGAGATCGTCAAAGACCATTGGAAAACATATGGTCGGAACTACTATTCTCGACATGACTATGAGAATCTGGACGTGAATATTGCGAATGATCTGATGAATAGTCTTCGTGCGCGTGGACCTGCGCTGGCGGGGCGTCGGTTTGGCAGCCGTGAACTCAGCCTGTGTGATGATTTTATGTACATTGACCCTGTGACAGATGAAGTCAGCCGCAATCAGGGCATCCGCCTTCTCTTCGACGATGGTGCCAGAATTATTTTCCGTCTTTCGGGAACGAGCACGGAGAAAGCAACATTGCGGATCTATCTGGAGCGGTATGAAAGCGAAGCCGCGCGGCACGAGCAGAAAATCGGCAAAGCTCTTGCCGAATTGAACGCCATTGCTCTCGATATTGGCGAAGTTGCCGACAGAACAGGGCGTTCTGTGGCTTCGCTTGTCACGTGAGCGGCGTTGCAGGATGCCCTGAAGTGAGAGGATGAGCTAAACTTCAATCCTGATCGAGATCATATGCGGTTCCTAGGGGCTGGGTATGCTCTCTGATGACGAGAGCGGACATTAGACCCAGCTCGAACTCTTGTTGAGAAATGGAGGAATGACCATGGTATCGGCGCGAGGAAAAAGCGTTTCAGAAAGCGAAATCCGAAAGAGAAGCTACCATATCTGGGAGCGCGAAGGACGACCGGATGGGCGGCACCTTGATCATTGGTTGATGGCGCAAGCCGAGCTTGATGCCGAAGGAAAGGCCCAGGCACGTGCGCCAAGGCGCGCAACGAAGACATTGCCAGGGGAGGGCAGTGCGGCTAAGTCGACAGGAAGCTCAAAGAGTACGAAACCGCGTACACGATCCGGGACGAAGACGAAAAAGGGTTGAATGCTTGGGGGCTTTGCCTCTATGCGTCAATTGATCTCCTTGGCACTGATCCACGCAAGGCAAGACATGCCGAATTCAACTCGTGCCGTTCACGATCGTATCGAGTTGCTTGGCATCGGTGATGTGGATTTCACCCGGTGTTGGCATCTTGATGTATCCAAGTTTTCTGAATCGCGTCAGCACCCGGCTGACGGTTTCCTCCGCGAGACCGGTGTAGTCGCCGATGTCAGTGCGGGTCATCGGGAGCGTTATGATCTTTTCCGAGTTCGGCTGCTCAGCTTGGGTCAAAAGCATAAGCAGAAACGACGCAATCTTCTTATAGGCCGTCTTGCGCCCGAGCAGGATGATGTGATCCTGAGCGTTGACGAGCTTTAGGGACATCGCCTGGAGCAGTTGACGTCGAATATCCCGGGACCAAACACCTAGCGTAATCGCTGTCCGGTAATTCTGAAATCCGCAAGCACGGCGTTCGCGCGGCGCGTCAGCCGATACGCTGTGCCATAGGCAATGATGAACTGGACAAGTTATTCTAACGGCCAGCAAAGACCACGCCTGGCTCAAGTTTGATTACTGGGCGGGCGCTGATCGCGGCGGCCAGGGTGGCGGCTAACATAACCATTACGCCTCCCAGTAAGGGTGTAAACAGAGCTGGCTCCGGTCGCGCGGATCGTTTGGCGGATGGCCTGTGACTTGTGCGAGCCGAGATTGTCCATGACGACGATGTCGCCCGGCTTGAGCACCGGCACGAGCTGTTGCTCGACCCAGGCCCGGAAGCACTCACCGTCGATCGGTCCGTCGAAGACGCAAGGGGCGGTGAGCCGGTCGCAACGCAACGCGCCGAGGAAAGTCAGCGTGTGCCAGTGGCCGTGCGGGGCAAAGCCGCGCAAGCGCTTGCCCTTTGGCCCCCAGCCCCTGAGCGGCGCCATGTTGGTCTTGATCCATGTTTCATCGATAAAGACCAGCCGTTCGGGATAGAGGCCGACCTGCCAGGACCGCCATCGCTGACGCCGGCGGGCGACATCGGCGCGGGTCTGCTCAAGGGCGAACAGCGTTTTTTTGAACCGTAGTCCCTCGCGCCGCAGGAACTTCCACACCGTATCATGCGATACCTTGACACCGCGCGCGGCAAGCTCGTCCTTGAGCCCGTGCAGCGTCAAATGCGGCGTCCGCTTCAGCCGCTCGACAATGAAGTCGCGATGCGGCTCCAAAACCCGCCTGCGGTGTCCGCCCATCTTGCCGGGCGCCACGGAACCCGTCGCACGATGGCGCTGCGACCACTTCACAGCCGAGGAAACCGCGACGCCAAACCGGACGGCCACAGCCCGGCAACTCTCGTCGGCCAAAACCGCCGTAACAACTCGTTCACGCAGATCGTTGGAAAGGGGTGCTGTCATCAGATACTGGCCTCCTGCCCAGCCAGCATCTTGAATCACAAATCTCCTCCAAAGGGAATCCCCATCGATTCAGTCACAAACCGAAACGCTCTAGGTTGCTATTCAAGGGTAAAAGGGGAGATAGGTGTGGGCCGCATCTTGGACCGCGCAACCTCACCCATTCCGCCTTCTGAATGCTTCCGGGCTCATGCCGGTATGTCTTTTGAACGCCGTTGAAAAATTTCCGAAATTCCCAAAGCCGAGATCCAGCGCGATTTCGGTGATCGATTTCCGGGTGCCCAACAC
>JBAQNC010000186.1:0-8168 GCA_049303435.1 Parvibaculum sp.
GCAACTTCACCAAGGCGGCTTACGACGCCAAAACGGCCCGCTGGAAATCCATGTGGCCGGAGCTCACCGTAATTCCGGCTTAAGGCTGCAGCCGCTCCACGAAGAACGAGATGACGCGCTTGGCGGCTTCCTTTGTCGGTTCGCCATCCTTGTCGATCAGGTCCTCGGTCACGACGGAGTGAGGCTTGGGCGAAACGGAATCGGGATTGCCATATTTGTCTTCAATTTCAATGCCTTCGAAACCATCGCCAAGCTCGCGCTGCAATGTCTCGAACCGCTCATGGGGCGAGGTTGCGTCACCCTTGAAGCGCAAGCCCAGCACCTTGTCGCCCTTGGCGCAGCGTACCTTGAGGTTGTCGAGTTCCTCCGGGCTCACATGCAGCGCCGCCTTGCGTTCCTTGCCAAAGGGGAAGGGGAATGAAGGCTGCGAGAGCACCGGCGCCATCAGCGCGGGCTCCATCATCATCGACAGGGCGAAATTGCCCGAGAAACACATGCCGATCGCGCCCACCCCCTTGCCGCCCGCCTCTTCATGCGCATGCCGCGCCAGCGCCCGGAGCCAGTTGGTGACGGGGCTCGAATGATGGCTTGCCAGCACATGGAACTCGCGGCGAATACAGATCGTCGCCATGCTTTTCAGCACATAGGGGATCGTCACCTCGCGCCCCGCCTCGCCGACGAGCAGGGGCATATAGACGCGAAAACCTGCATCGACCACCCAGTCCGCAAATCGCGTGACCTTGGGCGTGATGCCGGGAATTTCATGGATGACGATGACGGCAGGCCCGCTCCCGCGCACATAGACGGACTTGGTCTCACCCTCATAGGTGAATTCGGTCTGCGTATAGTCGCTGAGCATGGCATCCTCCCCGATAAACCAGGGCAAAGGCTAGCGGAGTGCCGCGCTGCGGACAAAGAAAAACCCTGCCCAAAAGGGCAGGGGTTTAATTTCTGGATGGTCGAAAACTCAGTGAAGCTTTGAAGCCAGTTCCGAAATCGACTTCTCGACGATCGCGCCGTCGCGGGCGACATCGACCTTGTCGGCGATGAGGCTACGGGCGGCAGTGACGGCGATATCGGCGGCGGCGCCGCGGACTTCCGCAACGGCCTGCGCTTCAGCCTGATGGATCTTGTCTTCCGCAAGCTGCTGGCGACGCACGACCTGCGCTTCCATGGCGGCCTTGGTTTCCTCGGCGAGGCGTTCGGCCTCGATCTTGGCCTGAGCGACGATGGCGTCGGCTTCCTGCATGGCTTCGGCCTGACGGCGCTTGTAGGAGGCCAGCAGTTCCTCGGCTTCTTCACGCAGACGACGGGCTTCATCCAAGTCTTTGGCGATGGCGTCGGCGCGCTTGTCGAGCGCGGACGTCAGCATGGCGGGAACCTTGTAATAAAGGACCAGCGCGACAAAGCAGAAGAACGAAACGGCGACCCAGAATTCGGCAGTCGCGAACATGGATACGGACTCTTCGTGCATGATGTTCTCCTCAGCCCTTCAGCGCGGCGTCAACGGCGCGCTCTGTTGCGGCCTTGTCGGCGTCTTCACCCAGTAGCTGCGAAACAATGGAGCCCGCCACGTCAACGGCGACGGCGCGGACGTTGGACAGCGCCGTTTCCTTGGTCGCCTTGATGGCGGCTTCGGCTTTGGCGATCTTCTCGTTCAGCTGGGCTTCGATAGCGACACGCTTGGCTTCCGTCTGGGCGGCCAGTTCGTCGCGTGTTGCCTGAGCAATGGTGTGAGCCTTGGTGCGTGCCTCAGCCAGAGCCTTTTCATATGCCTCGATAGCGGCATCTGTCTGGGCCTTGGATTGGGCGGCCTTGTCGAGATCTCCCGCAATGCGATCCTGGCGCCCTTCAAGGACAGCCGCGATGCGCGGCAACGCGACACGCGACATCAGCACATAGAGTGCCAAAAACACCAACGCGAGCCAGACAAGCTGGGGAATGTAGGTTGCTAGGTCTAATTGCGGCATATCTCACGCACCCTTGTTGAAAGGGAGCCTCTCATAAAATCCGGAAAAGGGGATGAACGCATCATGCATCCATCCCCGTAACCAGAAGACGGACCGTTTCTTCAGATAACGAAGAGCAGGATGAGCGCGACGACGAGGCCGAACAGGCCCGTCGCTTCGGCAAGGGCGAAGCCGAGGAGCAGGTTCGGGAACTGGGCCTGAGCGGCGGCCGGGTTACGAAGTGCGCCTGAGAGGTAGTTGCCGAAAATTGTGCCGATGCCGACGCCTGCGCCCGCAAGAGCGATACAAGCAATACCCGCGCCGATGAGCTTGGCTGCTGCTGGTTCCATGGTCCTTAGTCTCCGTCTTCAACGAGGCGCTCATGCGCCCCTTCCAGGTTGATCGTTGGGCAATTTGCCCGGCTTGGTTTCGAGTGCGTCCGCACTTAGTGCATGTGCAGCGCGTCGTTCAGATAGATGCAGGTCAGGATCGCAAACACATAGGCTTGCAGAAACGCGACCAGAATTTCGAGGCCCGTGAAGGCCACCATGAAGGCCAGCGGCAGGAAGCCGCCGAGCCAGCCCATCGCAATGACGAAACCGGCGAACACCTTGAGCATGGTGTGGCCCGCCATCATGTTCGCGAAAAGACGAACCGAGAGGCTGACGGGACGGGTGAAATAGGAAATGACTTCGATGACCACGAGTAGCGGCAGCAAGGCTGCGGGCACGCCCTTGGGCACGAAGAAATGCAGGAAGTGGAAGCCGTGAACCGCAAAACCGATGATCGTTACGCCAATGAAGATGAAGATCGCCAGTGCGAAGGTGATGATGATCTGGCTCGTCACGGTAAATGAATAGGGCAGCATGCCGCCCATATTGCAGAAGAGCACGAACATGAAGAGCGTGAAGACGAAGGGGAAGAAGCGCTTGCCCGCGTCGCCCACATTGTCACGCAGCATGTTGGCCACGAATTCATAGGACATCTCGGCGACCGACTGCCAACGCCCCGGCACCAGTGAGCCCTTGCCCATCCCCGCTATCGTCAGAAGCGAAATCGCCGTGGCGACGAACACCATCCACATCGCGGAGTTGGTGAACGACACATCAATACTGCCGATATGAAACGGAAAGATTGTCTCAACGCGAAACTGATGCATCGGGTCGATTGCAAGACCGCCCGCATGATGCGCCGCGCCGGATGCTGCCTCTTCTGCCGCCACGTTCGTCGTCCTGTCTCTTGGGCTTACGTGCCCGAATTGTCTTTTGCGTCCGCTTCGGCCTGGGCAGAGAGCTGCTTGGCCGTTCTGAACACGTTCAATATCCCTGCCGCCATGCCGAGAACGAAAAAGATCAGCAGGAACAAAGGTCCCGTACCGAGCCATTTGTCGAGAAGCAGGCCAATGCCCCCGCCCACAAAAATACCCGCCACGAGTTCCGTGGTGAGTCTGAAGGCAATGCCCATGGCCGAACTTCGGGCCGCAGTATTCTGTGGCTGCTGGTGGGCCTTCTGCTTCTTTTGCAGTCGTGCCTCGAAATCCGCGAGATTGGATTTCAACTCATCCCTTGCGTGAGAATCGCCGGTGGATTGCTTGCCATCTAAGCCTGCCAAATCCCCGCGCTCCTTGCGCAAAAAAAAGCTCCAGAAATTGAACAGAGCCCCGCCTTAAGCCGCGCGCACCCTACTTGCGACCTATACACCTGTCAAGAACCCGGTAACCTTCTGTAAGTGTTTGATAATAAAAACATTTTCGAAGGCTTTCGCGGCTGCGGCAATCCGCCCCGTCAAGCTTGCGCATTGTCGTGAGGGAGTCGCGGCGGAGTCTCGGAGGCGCCCCTGGGTCAGCAATGAAAAAGGCCTCCGAAACGGGGGCCTTGATCGTCGCATTATGGAAAGATCAGGAGGCTTCCTTGAACTGCTCTGCGCCCGCGAGATCCACCGACACAAGGGTCGAGACGCCACGTTCCTGCATGGTGACGCCAAACAGGCGACTCATGCGGGCCATTGTCAGCGCATGGTGAGTGATGATGAGGAAGCGCGTGTCCGTCGTGCGGGTCATTTCTTCCATCAGATCGCAGAACCGCTCGACATTGGCGTCGTCGAGCGGCGCGTCCACTTCGTCCAGCACGCAGATGGGCGAGGGATTCGTCAGGAACACGGCGAAGATCAGCGACATGGCCGTCAGCGCCTGTTCGCCGCCCGACAGCAGCGACATGATCTGCAAGCGCTTGCCCGGCGGACGCGCGAATATTTCCAGACCGGCTTCCAGCGGATCATCTGATTCCGTGAACTTGAGATGCGCTTCGCCGCCGCCGAAGAGATGGGTGAACAGGCGTCCGAAGCTCTCGTTCACTTTCTCGAAGGCTTCGAGCATCCGCTCGCGGCCTTCGCGATTGAGGCTGCCAATGCCTTGCCGCAACTTGGCGATGGCATTGATCAGGTCTTCGCGTTCGCTCGTCATGGTTTCGAGCTGTTCGGCGAATTCGCGCGCTTCTTCTTCGGCGCGCAGATTGACGCCGCCCAGACCTTCGCGCTCGCGCTTCAGGCGATCAAGTTTGGCGTCTACCTGTTCGAGTGTCGGCAGTTCGGCGCCTTCCTCGAGATTGGCCTGTGCAAGGGCTGCTTCGGGTTCGCATTCAAGCGTTTCACGGACACGTTCTTCAGCTTCGCGCAGGCGTTCGCGCCCGCCTTCCACCAGACCGTCGATGCGCGCCCGCTCTTCGCGGGCTTCGCCCAGATGCGTCTGGAACGTCTTGGCAAGACGGGCACATTCGCTAAGTTGCGCTTCAGCAGTCGCCAATGCATCGGCAGCGACGCCCCGCGCGGTCTCCGCTGTCGCGATATGTTCCAGCAGGCCGATGCGGCGCTCTTCCACAAGGGCGGGCACCGCTTCCAGTTCCTGCAACTCGCTCATGCCTTCGGCCTGACGATCTTCCAGTGTGGCGATCTGGCGTTCGGCATTGCTCGCGCGTTGTTCCCATGCATGGCGTTCATTGACAATGCTGGCAATACGACGTGTCCGCACTTCCGCTTCGCGGCGCATGCTTTCGTATTGCGCGCGCGCTTCGGTCAGTTCCACACGCAATTCGCCAACCATCTCGCGCAACTCATTGGCGCGGCTGCGCAGTTCTTCGTCGGGCTGAAGCGCCTCAAGCGACACGCTGGCTTCCTCAAGCGCGCGCATAGCCTCGCCCCGATCACCCTGCAGGCGTTCTTCGGCTTCAGCGAGCGCTGCCACACGTTGCAACAGGGCAGAGGCGGCGCGTTCCGCTGCGGCCAACTGTTCGCGAATTGTATTGTGTGCGGCTTGTGCTTCGCGCTGTTGGCGGCGAGCGTCCTGCTCTTGCGCCATCGCCATCTCTGCGGCGATACGCGCGTTCTCAAAAACCTCACGCGCCTCAGAGGCGGTTTCGCGCGCAGCCTGCAACTCGACTTCAAGATCGGCAAGGCGGTTGCGCTGCTCGAGACGACGAGCGGCGGCAGTCGGCGCATCGGCGGCGGCGGTGAAGCCATCCCAGCGCCACAGTCCGCCTTCGCGCGTCACCAGACGCTGGCCGGGCTTTAACTCGCCTTGCAGGCGCTTGCCCGCTTTGGCATCGACAACGCCGATCTGCGACAGGCGACGCGACAAGGCCGCAGGCCCTTGCACGAATTGCGAAAGAGGCGTCGCGCCCATCGGCAAGGCTTGCGGAATGTCAAAGTCGGGCAGGCGATCCCAGTGAACCGGTGCCGCAATGTCGCCCGGCACAGCGAGGTCGTCGCCCATGGCCGCACCCAGCGCCATTTCATAGCCATGTTCGACGGTCAGCGCGTCGATCATCGGCGGCCACAGCCCGCTGTCATCAATAGCGAGAACGTCGGCAATGGTCTTGGCTTGCGTCGCCAGGTCATTGGCGTGGCGTTCGGCAACCTGCATGGGTTCGCGGGCGGCGCGTTCGGCGCCTTGTGCGGCGTTGCGGGCTTCTTCTGCTTCCATCGCGGCCATTTCCGCATCGCTCGCGGTCTGGGCGGCGGCTTCAAGCTCGGCAGACTGAAGATCGATCTCCGCCTGCTTTTCCGCAGCATCGCTCAATGTCGCCTGTTCGCGCGCGATCTCATCCAGCTGCGCCTGCAGGCGTTCGATGCGGCCACGGCCCGCGTCGATGGACTTCTCAAGGCTCTGGCGCTCCGCCGTCAGCACCGCAATTTCGCGGTTGAGCTGATCAAGTTCGCTTTCGCTTGTGGTCAGTCGTTGCTGTGTGACTTCCACAAGCGCACGAGCCTCGTCCTGCGCATTGGCCTGACCGGCATCGGCTTCCTGAAGCTCCAGCGTTTCCTGATCGAGCTTTGCCATGGCTTCGCGGGTGTCTTCGATCAGGTTCTTTTCGCGCGCGAGATCTTGCCCGATCTGGTCGAGTCGCGCCGTCAGACGCTGCGCTTGTTCCTGCGCGCGGGCTTCTTCCGCGTCGAGCTGATCGCGCTCGATGGTCAGGCGATGGAGGCGCGCCGATTCCTGGGCTTCCGTGTCGCGCAAGCTCGGCAGGGCTTCGGCCGCGTCGGCTTCGGCGATCGTTGCGGCGGCGCTTTCGCGCGTCAGCTCGGTGACGCGCGTGTCGGTTTCAGCCAGACGTTCCTCGTCATGGCGGAGGCCTTCCACGGCCTGCGTCCACTTGAGATGCAGGAAGATCGACTCTGTCTCGCGGATTTGGCCCGAGAGATTGCGATAGCGTGTCGCCTGACGAGCCTGCCGTTTGAGGCTCGCAAGCTGGCTTTCCACCTGCGCGACGACGTCATCGAGACGGGTGAGGTTGGTTTCGGCGGCCTTCAGGCGAAGTTCCGCTTCGTGCCGGCGCGTATAAAGGCCGGTAATGCCAGCAGCTTCTTCCAGAATGCGGCGGCGATTGATCGGCTTTGATGCGATGATCTGCGCAATCTGTCCCTGTCTGACGAGGGCGGGCGAGTGGGCGCCGGTCGAGGCGTCGGCAAAGAGCAACTGCACGTCACGCGCGCGCACTTCCCGGCCATTGACGCGATAGGTCGAGCCTTCATCGCGCTCGATCTTGCGCGAGACTTCGATGATGTCGCAGTCATTATAGGCGGCCGGCGCCGAGCGATCGCCATTGTCGATATACAGAGTGACTTCGGCATGGTTACGGGCAGGGCGACCCGTCGTGCCCGCAAAGATGACGTCTTCCATGCCCGAGCCGCGCATATTCTTGAATGAGTTTTCGCCCATCACCCAGCGCAGTGCTTCCAGCAGATTGGATTTGCCACATCCATTGGGGCCGACAACGCCAGTCAGACCCGGATCAATGATGAGGTCCGTTGGATCAACAAATGATTTGAAGCCTGAGAGGCGCAGACGATTGAATTTCACTTGAGTTCGATCCTGTATTGGCTCGGTCTGAAAATTTGTCTCACGAAGGCTTACTGTTCTTCGGGCGTCGCGGGCGTTGCTTCGCCTGTCGGCGCAGGCGTCTCGTCGTCACTGGAAGCGTTGGCGCCGGGCAGGTGTTTGTCCAGAATGGTTTTGAAATCCGCATAGGGCAGCGCGCCTTCGATCTTTTCGCCATTGACGAAGAAGGTTGGCGTCGAGCGCACGCCGAACACTTTTGCGCCGCGCTCGGCGGTGCTCTTCACATGGTCGAAAATCTTCTCGTTCTTCATGCAGGCATCAAAGGAGTCGTCTGAAAAGCCACCCTGTTTGGCGATGCCCTTGAGCGCTTCCATTGGCGTCTGGACGAAGGCCCATTGGGTTTGTGTGGCAAACAACACATCGACAAACCCGAAATAGCGTTCCGGCCCAGCGCAATGGGCGAGCATATAGGCGGCCGTCGCAATCGGGTCGAAGGGGAAGTCGCGCAGCGTGTAATAGACCTTTCCCGTGTCGATATAATCCTTCTTGAACTCGGGAAAAGTGTGCTGATTGAAATCCGCGCAATGCGAGCAGGTCAGCGAGGCATACTCGTAGACATGGATCGGCGCGTCGGGATTTCCCATCGACATGTCGCCAAGCGGGCCGGGGACCGCCAGTTCCTTCTCGATTTTCGACAGGTCTGCCTGATCTGAGGTCGCCAGCACGTCCTTCGTGCCAAATGTCCGATAGCCCAGATACCCGAGCGCCGCCACGGAAAGAACAGCCGCAACTGCTATCGCAATAACCCGATTTTGATTCACTTTAAGCAATCCCCACTAAATGTAGACATACTATGACTCTGCAATAAGTGCCGCTCAACCAAA
>JBAQNC010000187.1:0-8248 GCA_049303435.1 Parvibaculum sp.
AGACGTTGAGCTCGAAGTGGCCCTGGCTGTCGGCAAAGGTGAGGGCCGCATTATTGCCGAAGATCTGCACGCAGACCTGTGTCATGGCTTCGCACTGGGTGGGATTGACCTTGCCCGGCATGATCGAGGAGCCGGGTTCATTTTCCGGAAGCGAGAGTTCGCCAAGGCCCGAGCGCGGGCCCGAACCGAGGAAACGAATGTCGTTGGCGATCTTGAAGAGCGAGGCGGCGACCGTGTTGATCGCGCCATGGCTGAAGACCATGGCGTCATGGGCGGCAAGCGCCTCGAACTTGTTGGGCGCGGTGGTGAAGGGCAGATGGGTGATGGCGGCGATATGTTCGGCGACCATTTCGGCAAAGCCGACAGGGGCATTGAGACCGGTGCCGACGGCGGTGCCGCCTTGGGCGAGCTGCATGAGGGCGGGCAGCGTCATCTCGATGCGGGCGATGCCGTTTTCGACCTGCCTGGCGTAGCCGGAAAATTCCTGGCCGAGCGTCAGGGGCGTTGCGTCCTGCGTATGCGTGCGGCCGATCTTGATGATCTTTTCCCACTGCTTCGCCTTGTCGTTCAAGGCGTTGCGCAGGAGTTGCAGGGCGGGGAGAAGACGATGGTGGATTTCTTCGGCGCAGGCGACATGCATGGCGGTCGGGAAAGTGTCGTTCGACGACTGGCTCATGTTGCAGTGGTCGTTCGGGTGAACGGGTTTCTTGGACCCCATCTCACCACCCAGCATTTCGATGGCGCGGTTGGAGATCACTTCATTGGCGTTCATGTTCGATTGCGTGCCGGAACCTGTCTGCCAGACGACGAGGGGGAAGTGTTCGTCGAGCTTGCCTTCGATGACTTCCTGAGCGGCCTTGACGATGGCGTCGCCAATGGTCTTGTCGAGGCGGCCAAGGCCCATGTTGGTTTCGGCGGCGGCGCGCTTGACGATGCCAAGGGCGCGGACGACGGGGGCTGGCTGCTTTTCCCAGCCGATCTTGAAATTGCCGAGCGAGCGCTGGGCCTGAGCGCCCCAATATTTATCCGCAGCGACCTCGATCGGGCCGAATGTGTCGGTTTCTGTGCGGGTCTTGGTCATTTGGGCGCTCCGTGCTGGCAATGCGTTTGAGCGGTCATTTAACACGGTGGCGGGCGGGGGCCAAGCCGGAGGGTGAAGCGGGCTTTGAGCCTTACTTCTTGCGGAAGGCGTCGAGGCTGACGACCTCGCCTTCGCCCTTGGGGGCGGCGGGCTCTTCGGCGACGGGGGCTTCGGGTTCGGCTTCTTCCGCTGGGTCAGGCTTTGCGACCTCGAACTGGAGGCCGAACTGGACGCTGGGGTCGAAAAAGGCGTGGACCGCAGAATAGGGGACCACCAGCGTTTCGGGGATCTTGTTGAAGGTGAGGACGACAGAAAAACCGTCTTCGCGCACATCGAGGTCCCAGAACTGGTGCTGGAGAACGATGGTCATTTCTTCGGGATATTGCGAAAGCAATTTCTCGGAAATGCTGACGCCGGGCGCGCGGGTGCGGAAGGAGATATAGAAATGATGTTCGCCGGGAAGACCTTCATTCTTGGCTACTTCTAGCGCCTTGCGGATGACGCCGCGCAGGGCCTCCTGAGCCATCTCGTCATAGTGCATCTGGTCTTCGGCCACGGAACTCACCTTTTTCTCACGAACCTGAAATTGTGGTCAGGGTTTATACCCTCTTACCGTGGAGAGCAGAAGTGGGCGAATGGGGCGGGCTCAGCTTTCGCCGAAAAGCGTGGGATGCATGCCGATTTCGCGTTTTCGGGTGGCTCGGTAATGTTCGCGCCATTCGAGCACCCTGGGGTCCACGCGGCGTTTGTCGGGGTGGAAGCCGGGCTTGAGATAGGAGAAGACACCAAGCGCGACGTGTCGCCAGATGCCCGGCGAAATCCATAGATGCCAGCAGGCCAGTCCCCAGGCGCGCAGATTGAAGAGGTTGCCGCTCTTGTACATGAGCCACATCTGTATGAGCGGAATGCCGATCATGAATTCGAAAGTCGCGATGCCCATGACGATGACACGGCGCAGATAGCCGAGGAATCCGGGGGCAACGGCCTGATAGACGTTGAGGGCTGTGTAGTGCTCATAGGCGCAGGTGACGGCGAGTTGCGCCTTGGCGGGCATCACGCGCTGGGCCCATTTCATGGATTTTTCCATGAGGTGAGTGAAACCTTCGACGGGAATGCCGTGGGCGCTCAGGAGCTTGTTGTAGCTTGTGTGTTCCCGCGAATGGGTGGCTTCCTGTGCGTAGAAGCCCTTGATGTCGCGCTGTAATTCGGGGTCGGTGACCTGATCGGCGAAGAGGCGGACGCTGTCGATGAAGAAGCGCTCGCCCGCCGGAAACGTGAGCGACAGGGCGTCGTAGAAGTGGGAAATGGCGGGATTGCCCGAATGCCAGTCGACGGGCAATTCGGGCGCAAAATCGAACTGGATGTTGCGCGGAATGATGTGGGGATTGGGGGCTTCCATCGGGCAGCATCTCCCTTGGGAATGAAGTGGAGGTTTCTGTTGCCAGGTACCTCCGAACCCCGCCTTACCCTGCAAAGGGCAAGGGCTTCAAGTGAAGAGCTAGCGCTGCTTACGCGGCGATCGCAACTTCTGCATAGTTGTCATTGGCAACTATCAAAACGGCCCGCTAACGGCGGAACCATACCGGGCAAAAGAAAAGCTTTTACACCCTCGTCGATCCTATTTCGCCCCCATGAACCCTGCCGTGACAGAAGATAAATGGTGGAGGCGCCGGGTACCGCCCCCGGGTCCGAATGGCTTATTATGCAGTTCGTTTATCGCCATAGTCAGCGGAAGCTGACACTCTCTATATAGGATGTGCGGGGCGGAAAACCAAGCGTTAGGGGGCATCGAGACCCTATTTTTGCCGTGTTTTCGGGATTTTATCCGGTTCGGGCGGGGCTTTTCGAGAATGAGGTTGTCATGCTCTCACGACGGAATTTCCTCCTGAGCGCGGCGGCGCTTCCTTTCGCTTATCCTGTGACTGCAAGGGCTTGCGGATGCCTGCTGCCACCGCATGCCGAGTTCGCGCCGCAAGTGCGGCATCTTCTCAACGCGGCGGAAAACCAGATCGGCGAAACCATCCTCTACGATCCTTCCTATCAACGGATCGGCTATCCCGGCGGCGACGTGCCGAGGGACCGGGGCGTGTGCTGCGATGTGGTGATCCGCGCTTATCGCGACGGGCTCAGGATCGACCTTCAGAAACAAGTGCATGAGGATATGGCGGCTCACTTTTCGGCCTATCCCCGGAACTGGGGCTTAAGCGCGACGGATCGCAATATCGACCATCGCCGCGTGCCGAACCTGCGGACGTTCCTCAAGCGCGCAGGAGCGGAACTGCCCCACGGCGCGGCGGTTCATCCTGGGGATATCGTCACCCAGAATGTCGCCGGGCATCTGCCGCATGTGGTGATCGTCTCTGCCGACAAGAATCCCCGGTCGGGGCGCTATAAAGTTATCCACAATATCGGGGCCGGCACCGAGTTCGCCGACACGCTCATGACCTATCCGATGACAGGCCACTACCGCTATTTCGGCACGTAATGGTGAGTGTTTCCTGCAAGGTTTCGTGTCTTTTCATGTCGATTTCGAGTGCGAGGCGCGAGCCACGCGATTGAGCCGTGCGTCGGGGCGAGGGGACGTGTAAAATATCCCCGAATCCAGGAGCCTATCCCCATGAAGCAGTATCTCGACCTGATGGCCCATGTGCGTCATCACGGCGTCAAGAAAACCGACCGCACCGGCACCGGCACGCTGAGCATCTTCGGCTGGCAGTCGCGTTACAATCTGGCGGACGGGTTTCCGATGGTGACGACGAAGAAGCTGCATCTGAAATCGATCATCCATGAGCTGCTCTGGTTTCTGGCCGGGGATACGAATATCGCCTACCTCAAAGCCAATGGCGTCGGCATCTGGAACGAATGGGCCGACGAGAAGGGCGAGCTGGGTCCGGTCTATGGGCATCAGTGGCGCTCATGGCCGACGCCCGACGGTGGCAAGATCGACCAGATCAAGAACCTGATCGAAATGATCGAGAAGAGCCCGGACTCGCGACGGCTGATCGTGAGCGCCTGGAATGTCGCCGATATAGACGGCATGGCGCTGCCGCCGTGCCATTGCCTGTTCCAGTTCTATGTGGCCGACGGCAAGCTCTCCTGCCAGCTCTATCAGCGCAGCGCCGATATCTTTCTCGGGGTGCCGTTCAACATCGCGTCCTACGCCTTGCTCACCATGATGGTGGCGCAGGTGACGGGGCTGGAAGCGGGCGAGTTCATCCATACGTTCGGCGACGCGCATCTCTATTCCAACCATCTGGAACAGGCCGACAAGCAATTGGCGCGCGAGCCCAAGCCTCTGCCGAAGATGATCATCAACCCGGATGTGAAATCGATTTTCGACTTCACCTATGACGACTTCAAGCTCGAGGGCTATGAGGCGCACCCGCATATCGCCGCGCCTGTTGCGGTGTGACGGAGTGGCGTCGGAAGGCGCTTGTCGCCGTTCTGACGATTGTCATGGTGGTTCTTGCCGTTTCGGCGATGGGGCTCATTCTTCTGCATCTTCGGCCCGTGACGCCGGACCGTATTGAAATGCCCGATCTGGAGTGAGACGCATGCATCTCTCGTTGTTCATAGCGATTGCGGATAATGGCGTCATCGGGCGCGACAATGGTTTGCCGTGGCGGCTGTCGGATGATCTCAAGTATCTCAAGCGCATGACGATGGGAAAGCCGATCGTGATGGGGCGCAAGACCTGGGAGAGTTTCCCCAAGCGCCCCTTGCCGGGGCGGCCCAATCTCGTCGTGACACGGGACGCGGACTATGACGCGCCGGGAGCGGAGGTTTTTACTTCGACCGACGCGGCGATTGCGCGCGGCAATGCGCTGGGACAAGAGCTGGGCGTCGACGAGGTGATGGTGCTGGGCGGGGCGCAGATCTATCACGCGCTGCTGGAACGCGCGACGCGGATTTATCTCACCGAAGTGCATGATCATCCGGTGGGCGATACGCGGTTCGAGTTCGATCATTCGCGGTGGCGGGAAGTGTCGCGGGAATGGCACGACAAGGGCGAGGGGGATTCGAGCGCCTATTCGTTTGTGGTGCTGGAGCGGTGAGGGCTTGAGGCTTGGCGGATGTTTGATCCGCCTCACCCCACCCGAAAAATTCAGAGAGAATTTTTCGACCTCCCCACACCTTGCGCGCAGGCGCAAAGAGAAAGGACGGGGGAGGTGGTCCCGGGATCAAGTCCCGGGACGACATTCATTGTTTGGTTAAGTAAAATATATTTCGTCATACCCCGGCTTGACCGGGGTATCCACCTTCAGACCATCGATTGTGAAAGATGGATGGCCCGATCAAGTCGGGCCATGACGGCGGTTTAATTGAATGGATCGAGTTTGCGGCTCCTGGACCCCGGCCATCTTTGACTAAAGGAGGGCCCGGGGTGACATGCGTTTTTGAATTGTCTGTTCAAATCAATCCATTGGGCGAGATCAGTACCTTGCCGTGGCGGCCTGCCGTCTGGGCGCGGATGAGGGCGGTGCGGATTTCTTCGATGGGGTAGATGTGATCGACGGGGGCGTGGATGGCGCCGGACATGATGCGTTTGCAGAGTTCGGCGTAGATCGCCTCGATCTCGGCGGCGGAGCGTTTGGCGAGGAAGCGGCCGAGCATGAAGCCGGTATGATTTAGCCCTCGGAAGATCAACTCGCTGCCGGGGATGACGGGATCGCTGCCGGACATGGAGCCATAGGTGCAGACCGTGCCGCTGTCGGCAAGGCAGGCGGCGATGCGGCCCGTGGCGCTGCCGGAGACGGCGTCGATGCCGAGCATGATCGGCTCGCCGTTGGTCGCGGCCTTGACGCGGGCGGCGAGGTCCGGGCTGTCGAGCAGGACGATGTCTGCGCAGAGGGCTTTCAACTCGTCGAAGACGTCTTCGCGGCGGACGACATTGACGGTGCGCAAGCCCCGCTCATGCGCCAGCGAGATGACGAGGCGGCCAACGGCGGAATTGGCGACGTTCTGAATGACCCAGCCGTTTGGCGGCAGGTCGACAATGTCGCTGAGAAGGAGATGCGCCGTAGGCGGATTGATGCGCAGCATGGCGGCTTGCTGGTGATCGACATCGGGCGGCAGCTTGATGACGTCTTCGGCTTTGACGCGGCGCGCCTGCGTCCAGTTTTCGCGCTGCAGATTGATGACGAGATCGCCCCTGGCGACGTTGGCGACGCCATTGCCTACGGCGGTGACGCGGCCCAGACATTCCGCGCCGGGGGTTGCCGGGAGCGGAGGCTTGAGGCGATAGGTGCCGCGGCAAAAGCCGATGTCTGCTGGATTGATGGGGAAGGCGATGACTTCGAAGACGACCTCGCCGGATGCGGGCGCGCCGACATCGGCGGTATCGACACAATGGGCGACGTCCTCGGGGATGCCGTATTCGTTGAGTTCGATGCGTTTCATGGTCGCCTCCCGGTATCGTGAATGTTTTTCAGGCAGGGTACACGAAATTTGACGTGAGTGGCGGTGGGTTTGCTAGGATTGGTTGAACGCGTGGCGAGAAGACGGGTCCCGGGATCAAGTCCCGGGACGACACGGTTTTTTTGACAATGTAAAATGTAATTCGTCATACCCGGGCTTGACCGGGGTATCCACCTTCAGGGCATCGGTTGTGAAAGATGGATGACCCGATCAAGTCGGGCCATGACGATGGTTTTGTTGAATGGATAGAGCAAGCGGCCCCTGGACCCCGGGACAAGCCCGGGGTGACACGTCATAATCAAGAAAATCAAAGGTAGTCGGATTCGAGTCCGGCCATGACAATCAGGGGAGCGGTGCAATGACTTCGAGTGACATGCAGATGGCGGTGTCGTTGCAATATGTGAGTTTCCGGTCGTTGCACGACGAGCCGCTGACGATTGCTGCGCGACTTTCAATTCCGGCAGGGGCAGGGAAGAGGCCGGCGGTGATTATCCTGCATGGTTCGGCGGGGCCTTCGGCGCGGGAAGTGGGATATGCCGACAGGCTCAATGCGGCGGGCATTGCGGCGCTTGTGCCGGACCTCTGGTCGGCGCGCGGGATTGGCGGCGGTTCGGAAGGGCGGCCCAAGACGGTGGCGGAGACGCTGCCTGATGTTTATGGCGCAAGGGCGTTTCTTGCCGCGCATCCCGAGATCGACGAGAGCCGCATCGGCGTCATGGGATTTTCGTTCGGCGGTATCGCGTCGATGCTGGCGGCGACGCATGCGCAGAACGATCGCTTTCTGCCCGATGGTCATTTCAAGGCGATGATGCCGGTCTATCCGGTGGCGTCGGCCTATAACAAGGCGCCGGGCTTCGAGTTTGGCGATCTGGTCGACGCGCCGGTGATGCTGGTGACGGGCGCGCTCGATCAATATGACGACGATGCGGAGGCCGCGCCGAAGCTTGTCGCTTCGCTGGATGCCAAGGATGCGGCGAAGATCACGGTGAAGGTGCTGGAAGGGGCGCATCATTGTTTTGACGTGCCGGGCGCCGACGTGGTCGTGACCGATCCGGCGTCGCATCGCGGCAAGGGCGGCAAGGTGCGGATGCTCTACAACGAAATGGCGATGCTTGCCTCACATCAGATTGCGGTGAATTTCTTTTCGGAGAATTTGTGAGGGCGCTCCCCCCCACCCGAAAAATTCGAAGAGAATTTTTCGACCTCCCCACGAGTGGGAGGTGAAAAGATTTGTAGCTTACCTCACCCCTTCCTTTCTTTTTGCGCCTACGCGCAAGGTGTGGGGAGAGCGAAGCGATCCGGGTGGGGGCTAGGGAGAGGCCGTTCCGGTCGCGTTGCTGCTGCTTGTCGAAGTGTCCGACGTCGGCGTTATCGTTCCGGATGTGTCGCCCGTTGCAGGTGTCGTCTGCGGCATCGTGGAGGATGAGGAAGTCGACGGCTGTTGTGTTGCAGTCGCGCCAGAGGCGGTTGTCGCGGTGGTGGTCGAGGTCAATGCGGGCGTTGTGCTTGTGGTTTCCGCCGTTCCGGTCGTAGGTGTGGCCGTCGTCGTTTCGGAGGCAGGCGTTGTTGTTTCGGTGGAAGTCGCTGTCGTCGTTTCCTCGGTTGCGGCAGGCGTGGTGGTTGCTTCGGTCGGGGCGGGCGTGATGGGCTCAGGTTTGTGGCCTAGATCGGGCTTTGGCTCGTTGGGCGATTGCGGCTTGTCCGGCGCGGCGGCGAGGTCGGCATCGACATCGACAGGTTCGGTATAGT
>JBAQNC010000188.1:0-21525 GCA_049303435.1 Parvibaculum sp.
ATAAAACGCTGACGGGCCGAGAGCGCGAGGCCCGTCGCCACCGAGGTCAGTTCGCCACCGCCCGCGAGCTTGCCCTGCCCGAACCTTGCGGCAAAGACATCGCGCACGGCGGGGATGAAGGACGAGCCGCCGGTGAGGAAAACCCGATCAATCTTTTCCGGCGGTGTACCTGCGTCTTCCAGTAGCTGATCGACGCAACGGGCGATCTCGGTCAGTTCCGGCTCGATCCATTGATCAAAATCGCCGCGCACCACATCGCTTTCGATGTCGATGAGGCCGGAACGGAATGTCAGCCGCGTACGGTCTTCGCTCGAAAGGCGCACCTTGGCGGCTTCCACCGCACGATACATGTCGAAGCCCCGGTTCTCCTCGATGAGATGCAGCAAGGCGGCGATCTGATCGGGCGCATCGGATACGGGACCAATGTCCTGCAACATCTTTCGCGTCTTGTAGGTGTTGAGGAAGCTCAACTGATGCCAGCGTTTGAGGCTGTCGTAGATCCATGAGGGTGTCGGCAGCTCCTTGTCGCCGCTCTTGTAGAATGTGCCCTTGCCGAGCTGCGGCGCGATGCAATGCTCTACGATGCGCGCATCAAAGGCGTCGCCTGCAAGGCCCACGCCGCTC
The DNA here is from genome assembly GCA_049303435.1 of Parvibaculum sp. Lineage (GTDB taxonomy): Bacteria > Pseudomonadota > Alphaproteobacteria > Parvibaculales > Parvibaculaceae > Parvibaculum. The sequence continues at coordinate 625 of JBAQNC010000188.1, forward strand.
ACCGCGATGATCGTTTCGGCGCGGTTCTTCACCTCATGCATGGCGGGGCCGACATGCAGCAGACAGAAGTCGCTGGTGCCGCCGCCGAAGTCGCCGATCAGCACAAGTTCGTCGCGCTTGAGCGTCTCCTCATAGGCAAAGGCCGCCGCCACCGGCTCGAACTCGAAATGTACGTCGGGGAGCCCCGCGCCTTTCATGGCGTCGAGAAGGCGGCTTACAGCGAAATCATCAGCCGCGTCGCTCGCCTGTCCCAATGAATTGCGCACGAAGCGCGCCGGACGGCCCACCACGACAGGCGACTGTCGCAGGCGATCCACCAACTCACCGGCATAGGGCGTGGCATCAACGAGACCGGCAACGATAATGCCGATGAGGTTTTCCAGCGTGAAACGACTGCCATAGATATTGGTTGAGGTGAAATCGGGATTGGCCAGATAGGATTTGACCGACTGGATCAAACGTCCTTCGGCGCCTTCAAGGTAGGCATCAATGGCTTCCGGTCCGGCAAAGGCTCTGGCGCGGCCGTTTTGATCGCGCTCACCCTCCTCGAAATAGAGGATCGAGCGAAAGGTCGACAATTCCTCATTCCGGTATCTGATCGGGATGAGACTTGCCGCGCCTTGAGCGGGCGCCAGCGCAACAGCGCTGCTCGTCGTCCCGAAGTCGAGGCCGATAAACATGGGATTTCCTTTACATCCGTCTGACAGCCGCCCGTGCAAACCGGGCCTGTCACAGCAATGCACAAAATGGAACTATGTCTTGAGGGAGGGCGGTTCTAGAGGACGAGGGATCGCCTGTCCAGAGCGAATGTCGACAGTCTCACCCCGATTGGGTGGCAAAGGACTCTGCGCTTCTTCCGGCAAGGCGGCTTGCCGGAAGCACGACCGAAACCCGCGTTCCCACCCCTGGCGTGCTATCGATCAGCAGGCTACCCTCGTGAAGTTCGGTCATGTATTTAGCCAGCGGCAGCCCGAGGCCCGTGCCCTCATGGGAGCGCGACAGCGTGCCGTCGACTTGCGTGAAAGGCGCAAGCGCGCGCGGAATATCTTCCTCCGCAATGCCAATACCATTGTCGATCACGCTCAGGCACAGGCCATCGACCGTAAATTCAGCCTCGACCCGGACCGTGCCGCAGTCATTGCTGAACTTGACCGCATTGGAAATGAGATTGATCAGCACCTGCTTCAGCGCACGTTCGTCCGCAAGGAGAGTAATGGTCGGCGTTGGCAGATCGATTTCAATGTTGATCGAGGCCTGCTGGGCGCGATGACGGACGATGCGACAGGCCGAGGCTACGATATCGTCCAGATCGGCTTCCTCCTCATGGAGCTTGAAATGTCCTGCCTCGATCTTGGACAGATCGAGAATGTCGTTGATCAGATTGAGGAGATGCACGCCGCTGTCGTGAATATCGCCGGCATATTCGAGATAACGCGGGTTACCCACGGGCCCGAAAAGTTCGCGCTCAAGCGCTTCGGAAAAGCCGATGATGGCGTTGAGCGGCGTGCGCAATTCATGACTCATATTGGCCAGGAATTCCGACTTTGAGCGGCTGGCGTCATTGGCCTGGTCGCGCGCCTCGCGCAGGGCTTCCGCCTCATGACGACGCGCGGTCACATCCTGCAAGGCAACCAGCAGCGCGGGAATGCCATGAAAGCGGACAAAGGCTACCGAAATATGCGTCCAGATAGGCTCGCCACTGGCATTGAAAAGTTGTGCCTCGATCGACGCGCGCGGGCGCAGGCCATGAGCGGCGTCATCGAAACGCTTGCGCAACTCCTTGTCGACGAAGAGGGCGCGCGCGTCCTTGCCGGTCAGACCCTGTTCCGGTCCGAACAACTCATGTGCCTTTCGATTGGCCTGAATGATCCGGTAGGTGCCGGGTTCGACCACGGCCAGCGCCTCTGGCGCGGCGACGAAGATGCTCTGGAAGTTTTCTTCCGTCGCCGCCGCGATACGCTGAGCTTCCTGACGCGAGGCCACTTCGGAGATGAGTTGTTCGTTGAGCTTCTTCTGCTCCTGCAGGGTGAGGAACTCATTGCGGCGAAGCTTGGCGGTCACACGAGCGAACTGCGCGCCGCAGACATTGCCGATGCCCAGAAGCGTCAAGACGACCATTACCGAAGTCCATGACGTGTCGTCGTTTCCGGCAATGACGGCGACAAAGAGCAGCGTGCAACCAATAGAGACGGCAGTATTGTAGACAAGGCGATTTGGTACGCCAAAATAGAAGGCAAAGATGAGCGGCAGGACACTCAAGGCCTGTTCGCTGATTGACAGGGTTCCGGCATAGACGGAAAGCACGACAACCGAGAAGACATAGATCTGCGCAAAGGTGACCGCAGCGAAAAAGGCGCGCCGTTGGTAGAATTTCGAAAAGAAAAGCGTCGGAATACGCGTGATCAAGAGCGCCAGTATTCGGAGCGCCATGATGGCGACAAAAACCCAACTCATGCCGATGATAAAATAATCAACGACGCCCCATCCCACGTAACACAGGACGGCAAGCTGGATGGCGTTCATCCGCTCGACATATTCGCTCCACGTTGCGTCGAGAAATTCTGCCTCTCGTTGCGGATTGACGAATTCCCCATAGACGCCAAACAGATGCTCGACCGGCATTTGACTGCCGGGCTCATCCATTTCCGTGGACGCAATATCTGCAGAAATATTCACAAGTGTTCCCCCCGCCTGACGAAGCCCCTTCGCCAATCGCCGGGAAACTCTAGAGCGAAACTCTAAATAAAGTGAAAAGCCAGTTTTATGGAAAGAGGAGCGATAAGGGCGCGCCAAGGCTTTCAATGCCTTGAGGCCCCGCCTATCTTGGGCCCCAAATGGCGTCGGCTCCTAAACGGAAAATGGCCGGATGCATCAAAAAACGTCAGGGAGATCAATAAGATGGCAGGCAAAGCGCAGAAAACCGGGGTTCTGTCCGGCATCCGGGTACTGGACTTTGGCCGCTATATCGCAGGCCCCTATTGCGCGGCGCTGCTGGCCGATCTGGGCGCCGATGTCATCCGCATTGAAAAGCGCGAGGGCAGCGAAGACCGTTTCGTGCAGCCTATCGTGCCGGAGGCGGGCGCAGGCGAAGGCGGCGAAGGCGCGATGTTCCTGCAGATGAACCGCAACAAGCGCGGGCTGACGCTTGATCCCATGACGGAGACGGGCCGCAAGATCGTCCAGCGGCTGGTGGCGACAAGCGATGTGGTGGTAGCGAATTTGCCGCCTTCGACACTCAAGGCGATGGGGCTCGACTATGAAAGCCTGACGGCGATCAAGCCCGACATCATTCTCACGACCGTTTCGGCCTTCGGCCACGGCGGGCCCTATAGCGAGCGCACCGGCTTTGACGGTGTGGCGCAATCGATGGTCGGCGCGGCCTATCTGACCGGCTATCCCGACGAGCCCGTCAAAAGCTATGCGCCCTGGGTCGATTTCGGCACGGCCTCGCTCACGGCCTTCGGCACGATGGCGGCGCTGATGGAACGGGCAAAGACCGGCAAGGGCCAGATCGTCGAGGGCGCGCTTCTTTCGACCGCGCTTGCCTATTTCAATTTTCATCTGATCGAACAGGACTTACGCAAGGTCAACCGGCAGGCCATCGGCAATCGCAGCCCCTATGCGGGACCCGCCGACATCGTGCGCACGAAGGACGGATGGATTCTGGTGCAGGCGATCGGCGCGCCGCTCTTCAAGCGTTGGGCGCGCCTGATGGGCGAGGATCACTGGCTCACCGATCCCCGCTTCAAGGACGATCTGGCGCGCGGCGACAATGGCGAAATCCTGTCGGCGCGGACCAGCGAATGGGCGGCAGAGCGGACGACGGAAGAAGCCCTTGCCGAACTGGAAAAGGCGCGCATCCCGGCAGGCGCGGTCAACACACCTCAGCAAGCGCTGGATGATCGTCACATCGCGGCGATGGGCTATCTCCAGCCGATGGATTTTCCGGGCCTGCCCGGCCCCGCGCCGATGATGGAAACGCCGGTTCGGCTTTCCCGAACGCCGGGCCATCTCAATACGCGCGCGCCGCTGCTTGGCGAGCACACGGATGCGATCCTCACCGATCTTGGCTATTCGGCCGACGAGATCGCCGCTTTCCGAACAGAAGGCGTCATCTGATGTCGCGCGCCTTCGACAAATTCGCGCGGTTCCCGCTCGCCCATCTGCCGACGCCACTGACCGAGATGAAACGTCTGCGCGCGAGCCTCGGGCCCGCCTGCCCGCGCCTCTTCATCAAGCGCGACGATTGCACGGGACTTGGCGGCGGCGGCAACAAGACACGCAAGCTTGAGTTCATTGTCGGCGAAGCGCTGGCCCAGGGTTGCGACACCCTTGTCACGACGGGGGCCCTGCAATCCAACCATGCCCGTCAGACCGCTGCGGCGGCCAATGCGGCAGGCCTCAAGCCCGTGCTCTTGTTGCTCGACATGGTGGCCTATCAAGGCCATGCCTATCGCCGCTCCGGCAACCGATTGCTCGACGATATCTTCGGCGCGGATGTGCGGATCATTCCCGGAGGAACTGATCCCGCCGATTTCTTCAAAGACGTCATGGCGGGCCTGAAGGCCTCGGGGGCCAAGCCCTATTTCACGCCCGCAGGCGGATCGACCGTCACCGGTTCGCTCGGTTATGCCGCCGCCTATGTCGAACTCGCCGATCAACTGGCCGAACAAGGCATTGCGCCCGCGCGCATCATGCATGCGTCGTCGAGCGGCGGCACGCAGGCAGGCCTCATCGCCGGACGCCAATTGCGCCCAGAGGGTCCCTTGGTCCACGGCATCAATGTCTATCGTCTCGATACGGACAAGATGAGGGAAGACATCGCCACTCTGGCCATCGGAACCGCCGAACGGCTTGGCGTTCCTGCGCCCGGACCGGGTGACGTTCTTCTCGAAGACGGGTTTGTCGGTGAAGCCTATGGCATGCCGACGCCGGAGATGGTCGAGGCTGTCGAGCTTCTCGCGCGGCAGGAAGGCATTCTGCTTGACCCTGTTTACACGGGCAAAGGCATGGGCGGCATGCTGGCGCTCATCCGACGCGGCGCATTTGCGCGTGAGGAAACGCTTGTCTTCCTGCATACGGGCGGCATGCCGGGGCTCTTTGCCTATGAAGAGGAATTTGCGAAGGCCTGATCAGGCCGCCTGGGCGGCAACGCGGGCGCGGCGGCGGAGGACTGCGACCGCCTCATCCTGCCCCAATACTTCACGGCAGCCGATCACGACATCGAGGCAGGCCAATGCGTTCTCGCGTTCGTCATCATGCGTCTTGCGAATTTCCTCGATCAGCCCGTCTTCATAGGCGACGAGATAGGTCTCCACTTGCTGAAGGATCGTATGGCTGTGCGCCTGCACGCCGATCGAGTCGGCGTAAGGCGCGATACTCTTGAGGAACTGCATGTCGCGTCTGGCCCTGGCGACACGCGCGGCGTCGGGCGCGTGAGTGACATCGGGACGCCGCGGACCATTCTTGCCGTAGCTTCCCACCTGATGCAGCGGCAGCGCCTTGGCGACATCCTGCTGAAAGCGGGACATTTCTTCGGCAATGCTTGCCGACAATTTGGCGCGCGCGGCCAGAATACGGTGGCCCCAGTCGCTGACGCGGCGCGTATCGATTTCACCGATAAAACCTTGCGAGATCGAGGCAAAGCGTTTGATGTCGCTCGCCATCTGATCGAGATCCGCCTTGCCCGGACGCTGGCTTTCGAAATGATCGGCGATATCTTCAATTTCGTGGAGGAAAATTTCACCCAGTTCGGAAAGACCCGAGCGGCTCAGAGCGGCGTCATTGCCGAGGCCGGTGACTTTGCGGGCCAGCCGCAACACCTGCCAGGGGGCTGTCAGACGGCTCATGGCGACGAGCGGGACATAGATCGCGTGTTCGGGCGACACGTCGCTCGCGTCCTTGTAGAGTTCGCTCACCAGCGTCACATGATCGTCGTCGAAACTGTCGAATTTCTTCGGCAGCCTCTTTTCCACTTCGAGAAGGAAAGGCGCAACCGTCAGCGCCTCGCCCATCAGACGCGCATCGTCCAGAATGTCGTCGCCGCCAAGGTGGCGCTCCAGCTTGCGGCGCTGCGCCACGTCCTTGCGCGTTTCCTCGATGGCGGAAAGGAGCGCAGCGGAACAGGAGGCGTGCAATACGGCGACGGAGCTTTCCAATGCGGCAACGTCGCCTGCGAGCGTATGTTCGATGATGCGTTCGGTCAGGTCCGGCAAGGCGTCGGGAAGCAATTCCCTTGAGAGCCACAACCAGACAAAATCGATTGATGTACGGACAATCTGGCGTTTGTGGCCGACCGGGTCGCGGCGGTCCACCAGCAGGCCTTCAAACGGCAAACAGAAATGACGCAGCGGGTCGGACAGGCCGGGGCGCGGGCCTTCGGACTTTTCCAGCGCGGGCCGCAAGGATGACATGATCAGATCGTAAGGCAGAGCTTCGTCGCCCATCAGACGCGCGCGCTCGAGCCCCGAGGCGAGCTTGACCGCCGTCGGAGGCGCCAGACGGCCCAGAAAGGCCGAGAGGCGTTGCTTCAGTTCTGACGAGGTTCTGGATTCCATATCCTGCTAACCGTCCCGATCCCGCAAGGCGGACCCTGCGAATAGCTTTGGTAAACAGACTAGATCGTCATGTTTAACAATTACTTCACAGGGCCGGATCAAGGCGCAATAGAACGCCGCGCAGAACCGGGATTCAGCCTTTTTTCACCCGTTACGGAGGGATTGCCCTTACACAAACCGGCGAGCCGCACTAGCATTGCCGCCATGTTCGCAAATCCGATCTTCCTGCGCCTGCGCGCCCTTGTCTGGGAAACCCGGCGCAAAAACCTTTCCTTCTGGCAGCTTGCGCTCCTTCAGGCGGCGCAGATCACATGGGTGGTTATTCGCGATCTGATCGACGGGCGGCTCAATCTGCGCGCGATGAGCCTGGTCTATACGACGCTGCTCTCGCTGGTGCCGACCATCGCCATCGCCTTTGCCATCTTTCGCGCCTTTGGTTATGCCGTCTATGTGCAGGACTTTCTGACGCAGTTCCTCCAGCCGCTTGGCGAACAGGGCACCGAGATCACGGCCCGCCTCATGGAATTCGTCGAACGCGTCAACGCCAATGTGCTGGGCACGGTGGGCTTCGTCTTCCTCATCTACACTGTCATTTCGATGGTCAAGAAGATCGAGGCGGCCTTCAACGACATCTGGCATGTGGAGGCAAGCCGCTCGCTGACGCGGCAGGTGACCGAGATTGTCAGCATGGGCGTGCTCGGGCCGGTCATTCTCTTCACCGCCATCGGCGTCATGGCGGGCGCGCTTTCCAACGCCTATGTCGGCACGGTCATCGATTTCGGCCCGATCCGTTTCCTCATCGGCCAGATGAGCAAGATCGTGCCCTATGTGATCCTGATTTCGGTTTTCGCCCTGCTCTACCTGATGATGCCCAATACACGCGTCAAGCTCAGTTCGGCCTTCGCGGGCGCTCTCGTCGCCGGCATCGCCTGGGGCATCGCTGGCTGGGGTTTTGCCACCTTCGTCGTCAAGTCGGCGCAATATGTGGCGGTCTATTCGGCCTTCGCCAGCCTCGTCGTCTTCATGATCTGGCTTTATGCCGCCTGGCTCATCCTGCTGGTCGGCTGTTCCATCTCTTTCTACTTCCAGAAGCGCCAGCATCTCTCACCCAGCATAGGCCTTGCGCGTCTGACGCAACGCCAGTTCAATCGCATGGCCATCATGGCGCTTGTGCTGATCCACAAGGCCTATGAAAATGGGGGAGACGCCTGGACGGAAGAGACGCTTGCCGCGCGTCTGCACCTGCCCGCCGAGGCCATGAACGAAATCGAGGCGATGCTCACCACGAGCGGCCTGATCGCCCGCTCTGACGGCAGTCCGACAAGGCTGATCCCGGCCCTCCCGGCGCGTCTGGTGCGGATCAGCGATGTCGTCGATATGATACGCGCCTCGCGCGAGATCGGCAGCATCGCCGATCAAAACCTCAGCCGCCTTCCCGCCGTCGACGATTTCTTCGCCACCCTGACAAAGGCGGAACGCGACCTCATGGATGGCGCGACCATCGCCGACTTGCTGAAAGAGATGCGAGAGGACTCGCAAGACAAGACGGCGGATATGAACGTCGTCCCGCCGGTTGGCGAATCAATCGACGGCTGAGTGATCAGATCTGCCCTTCAGCAGACGAAAAACCCGGGCTAACGCCCCTCGGCGGCAAAGTTCCTCTGGCTCAAAAACGCCCAAAAACAAGCACTCGTTCGATCGCCTCATGTTGCAGCGCGCACAAGCTCTTGACGTGAGAGTCCTGTCGCCTCACGCTCAAGTTCCCTACTCGGTTTTAACAATTGAAAGGAGGTGATCCGATGTCTAACGGTTTGATGACGCCGTTTGCTATCGCCAGCATATTGATCTCGACAGAGGGTCTTGAGGCAAAGCGGGCAAGGTCGGATACTCCTCAGGACCTTTCCGCTTAAGCTATACCTCTGGTGTTGGGCGGAGCGTTGCTTCCCTCACTCAGAAGACACATGCGACATGAGCGACAAACGGAGCGATCCCACAACACTTAAGACATAGCGGATCGCGTCGCAGCCGTTCCAACAACTTGGGCGCCGCACTCTTAAAGGAGTGCGGCGCCCTTACTAGTTTAAATTGTCTGTAAACGGATAATCAGTTCTGGATCTGCCAGGAACCGTCCGGCTGACGGCAGGCCGTGCCATAGGCCTTTTGCGCCTGACCACCGATATAGACGGTCTGGGTATATTCGCGGCAATAGCCCTGAGGCGCCTGATAGCTCCGCGTCGGCGTCACGGTGCCGTAGTTGCCGCTATCGGGATTGTTCCACTGCACCGGCGCGCCGGACTCGAACGAGCGATAGGACGCGTTCTGCAGATATTGCTGGTCGGCACGGTCGAGACTGCGACCGATGTTGTTGCCGACAAGCGCACCGAGCAACACGCCCGCGCCTGTCGCCCAAAGCCGACCCGAACCGCTGCCGATCTGCGAACCGAGCAAGCCGCCCGCTACCGCACCGCCGACAGTGCCGATCTGCTCCTTGGACCCGGTATTGCCATACGGCCCGCCATAAGGGCCATAACCGGGCTGCGCGCAGGCCGCCACTGACGCCGCCAAAGTCCCTACAATAGCAAATTTGGTAATTTTCATTTCCATACCCCGTTTCCGTGAACTGATTTAACGCAACAGAGCCTACGATTCCGTCACTGAGGCGACCCTGAACACGCTGTTCACCTCTTATTCATATAGGTATCGCGTGTGTCAGTCGCTAGAGGCCGGAAGTATCAGTTCGGCCTTGAGCCCCCCCATCGGAGAGTCCTCCAATAACAGTTCGCCACCATAAAGCTCGGCGATTTCCGTCACAATTGACAATCCAAGGCCCGAGCCGGGCTTGGTCTCGTCGAGCCGTCCACCGCGACGTAATGCCGCCTTACGGTTTTCCTCCGGCACGCCTGGACCGTCATCCTCGACGGTGATGTAAATGGCGGCTCGACCGCGCCTCAATTCGGTGAGCGGCCGCGCCGTCAACACGACTTTGGAGCGTGCCCATTTACAGGCATTGTCCAGCAGGTTGCCCGCCATTTCCTCCAGGTCCTGCGCCTCGCCGCGAAAGCCGAGATCTTCAGGACAATCGATCACCACCTTGATGCCGCCCTCGGCATAGATCCGCTCCAGCGCCCTGCCCAGCCGTGTCAGCGGCATATGGATGGACGTATGCGCGCCAAAGACATTGGCAGACGCCGCCATGCGGGCGCGCGCCAGATGATGGTCTATCTGTTCGCGCATATGGCTGGCCGAGCGCGCGACCTGATCGCCAAATTCACCGGGGTTCGAACGCGCCTCATTGGTCAGCACCGACAGGGGGGTTTTCAATGCATGCGCCAGATTGCCGACATGGGTGCGGGCGCGCTCCAGCACCTCGCGATTGCCTTCCAGCAACGAATTGATTTCATCGGCGAGCGGCGCGATTTCGGTCGGAAATTTTCCCTCCAGCCGCGTCGCCTTGCCGCTGCGGATCGAGGAAAGCGAGCGGCGCACGCCTTCGAGCGGACGCAGGCCGAATTTCACCTGAATAAGCAGCGCCACCAGAATGCCGAGCCCCAGCACCGCCATCGCCATGAAGATCGTACTGTTGAAGCTCTGGATATCGGCTTCCATCTCCGCCTTGTCGCCCGCCACCGTGAAGGAAACCGGCACGTCGTAGCCGGGCAACATCACGCGCCGCTCGATGACGCGGAGCTTCTGGTCGTCGGGTCCCGGCGCATCGAAGACCCTTGCGCCGGAGATATCGCGGGTCGCGGCCTTTGCCTTGCTCAGATCGATCGTCTGGTCAAACAGCGAGCGCGAACGCAGCGCGAGGCGTTCGGCAATCGGCGCGATCTGCCAGTACCAGCCGGAATAGGCGAAATCGAAACGGGTTTCATTGAGATTGCGGGTGCGGGTGATCTCGCCTTTATCGTTCACATCCGTTGTCGCGATCAAACTGCCGAGCAGCACGTCGAGCCGTGCATCGAAGGAGCGTTCGACCGACTGGCGAAAGATGGACGAGAGCAGAATGCCGCCGACAAGCAGCGCAATGGAACTCCAGAGCGCCGCGCCCGCCACCAGCCGGAAGGCAAGACTGTCGGTGCTGCCGGTCAAGCCAATGCGTGAAAAATCAAGCTGCATCTTCAGGCGCTGTGAGACGATAGCCGAGGCCGCGCACGGTTTCGATCATATCCCTGCCCAGTTTGCGGCGCAGACGCCCGACGAAAACCTCGATCGTATTGCTGTCGCGGTCGAAATCCTGGTCATAGAGATGTTCGACCAGTTCTGTGCGCGAGATGATGCGGTCCTGATGGTGGATCAGATATTCGATCAGGCGATATTCGAGCGACGTGAGCTTCACCGCCGCGCCATTGATCGTCACGCGCGAGGTGCGTGTGTCGACCCTGAGCGGTCCACATTCCAGCTCACTCGAGGCGTGTCCGCTGGCGCGGCGCAGCAACGCGCGAATACGGGCCAGCACTTCTTCCATGAAAAAAGGCTTGGCGACATAGTCATCCGCGCCCGCGTCAAAGCCCGCGACCTTGTCGGACCAGCGGTCGCGCGCCGTCAGGATCAGCACGGGCATGGTGCGCCCGTCGCGACGCCATTTTTCGAGCACCGTCACGCCATCCATTTCCGGCAGGCCGAGATCGAGCACGATAGCGTCATAGGGCTCGGTATCGCCCAGGAAATGGCCTTCTTCGCCATCGCTGGCGCTGTCCACGACATAGCCTGCCTCCTGCAAGGCGGTGACAAGCTGGCGATTGAGATCGGGGTCATCCTCGACGACGAGCAGGCGCAATTCAGTGTCCTCCCTGACGGACGCTCAGGATATTTCCCGTCGCGGCGTCTGCCGAAACGATGGCAACATTACCATCTCTTGTCATCATTTTGATGAGGTATATGGAGCGCCCGCCCTGTTCAATGAGATCGGCGTCAAGAAGGCGGCCCGGCACACGCTGCTGGACCCGCTGCAGGACCTGCCCCAGCGACAGAACCCGGCCCTCGCGCACGGCCTTGCGGGCGTGATCCTGGTCGGAATACATGCCGACAGTCTGCACATTGCGACTGCTGTCGTTTCCCCCGATGTCATGGTCAAAGGACGCCGCATGCGCAGCCCCCGCGCCCAGCATCAGCAGGGCGGCGAGGAGAAGGGGGCGGAGCCATATGCGCGTCGTGATCATGCGTTCTGGAGTACACTCCTCAGGCTGAACCTTTGATGAATGAGCCTCAGAAGCCGGAGAAACTGGTCCATTCTTCCAACGGCGCGCGCGTCGTGCGCAATTGGTTGATGGGCGCGGTCTCATCCATATAGCCCAGCCCCATGCCGCAGTGGAGCATAAGCTCTTCGGGCATATTCACAAACTCTGCAATCGTCTTGTGCCAGATCGCCCAGGCTTCCTGCGCCGCCGTGTGCAAACCTTTCTCACGCGCCATCAGCATGACGGATTGTTCGAACATGCCCAGATCGCCCCATTGGTCGACGCCCATCTGGCGGTCGATGGCGAAAAAGAGAATGACCGGCGCATCGAAGGCCCGGAAATTGCGAGCGAATTGCATGAGCCGCCCCGCCTTGTCTTCGCGCGGCACGCCAATGGAGGCATACATGTCCTCGCCGCATTTGAAGCGCCGCGACTTGTAGGGTTCTTTCAGCCCTTCGGGATAGATCGGATATTCGCTGCCTTCGCCGAAGGGCGTCGTCTTCTGCTTTTCGGCAATGAGAGCGAGAAATTCCTTCCGCTTCTCGCCCGCCAGCGCATAGACATGCCAGGGCTGGAGATTGCCGCCCGACGGCGACCATTGCGCGCCTTCGAGCACGGCGCGCACAAGCGCCTCACTCACCGGCTTGTCGAGAAAGGCGCGGCAGGTAATGCGCGACTTCAGGGCTTCAGAAACGTTCAAGACAATTCTCCCATTTTCCCTATTCCGTCATGCGCGGGCTTGACCCGCGTATCCACGTCTTTACAGCCGAGAAGAGAAAGACGTGGATGACCGGATCAAGTCCGGCCATGACATGATTACCAAAACAAACTTTCGTTCATCGTCCCGTTACATAGGGCCAAAGCTCATCGGCGCCCCGTTCCATGGCCGCGCGACCAAGCTCGTCGGCCCATTCGGCGCCCGAACCAAAGTCCGCGCGCCACGACCAGAGCCGTCGCGTTGCGAAATGCAGCCCGTGCTCATAGGTAAAGCCAATCGCGCCATGCACCTGATGGGCAATCGAGGTCGCGATGCTCGAAGCGTCATCGGCGCGCACCTTGGCGACCGCGATCTCGAAAGCCGCTTCGCCCTTGTCGGCTGCCGCGCAGGCATGCGCCGCAGCAATGCCTGCGGCCGCCGATTGCGTGGAAAGCACGGCGAGTTGCTGCTGGATCGCCTGAAACTTGCCGATGGGCTTGCCGAACTGCGTGCGCTCATTGGCATAGGCCACCGACTGGCTCGTCAGATAGTCGAGCGCACCCGCCATCTGGGCAGAGCGCGCCAGCGCGCCAAAGAGGCGCAAGCCATTGGCGGGCAGCTCCACCCAGCCGGTCTCGGTGACGACGACGCGTTCGAAGATCAACGTGTCGCGCGGTTCGCGGGCGAGGTTCTGATCCCGCTGGATACGCACATATTCGAGCGGCGCCAGCACGACCTCGACGCCCCAGCCGCTTTTGACAAGCGCCACGCCATGCGTCGCATTGCGGCCCCAGGGGACGCGCTTCGCCGTGCCGGAAAGGCGTCCTTCCTTGAGCAGCAGATCGCCTTCCATCAGCGTCAGAACGCCGTCGGGGATCGCGATGCCCGCACGCGCCAATATCCAGCTCGCGACAATCGTTTCGGCAAGCGGCACAGGGGCGGCATGTTGGCCCACCGCTTTCAAGACGACATAAGCATCCGCCCAGCTTGCGCCCGCCCCTTCCATTTCTTCAGGCACCAGCACGCGCGTCAGGCCATTGGCGACCAATTCGTCCCAGAGCGCTTGCGGCCATGCGCCTTCTTCGGCGGCGACGATGGTTTGTTTCGTGGCGTGGTCTTCGAGCAGACGATTGACGCTGTCGGACAGGATTGTTTGAAGTTCGTTCATGACCGTTCCCTCAACGCAGACCAAGGCCGCGGGCGATAATGCCGCGCAGGATTTCGCGTGTGCCGCCGCGCAACGAGAATGAAGGCACGGTCTGGGTGAGGTAGCCCAGCACTTCGGTGAGATCGGAACCGCCGCCCACCGTCGGCTCAGCGCCAAGAAGCTCATGCGCCTTGTTGGGCATGTCCTGTTCAAAGCCCGTGCCGAGGTCTTTCACCACGCTTGCTTCCAGTGCCGGGTTCTCGCCCTTGTCGAGCATACCTGCGACCGACAATGACATCTGCCGCAAGGTCACGAGATGGGCGATGAGGCGGCCGACTTCCTTCGCGCCCTCTTTTCCGCCGCGCAGTTGCAGTTCGCGCACGAGTTCCTTCATCAGCAGATAGGAGGAGAGATAACGCTCCGGCCCCGAGCGCTCGAAAGCGAGTTCGGCGCTGACCTGCGCCCAGCCCGTGCCTTCGCTGCCGACAAGCATATTGTCCGGCACGAAGACGTCTTCAAAAACGACTTCGTTGAAATGCGAATTGCCCGCGAGGTCCCTGATCGGTCGGATCGTGATGCCCGGCAGCGAAAGATCGACGAGGAATTGTGTCAGCCCGTCATGCTTCTTTTCAGGGTCGGTGCGGAACAGCGCGATCATGTAATGCGCCTTATGCGCGTTCGAGGTCCAGAGCTTGGTGCCATTGACGCGATAACCGCCCTCGACCTTTTCGGCCTTGGTGCGCGTCGCCGCGAGATCGGAACCGCTGTCGGGTTCGGACATGCCGATGCAGAGGAAGCATTCGCCCTTGGCCACTTTCGGGAGGATCAACTGGCGCTGCTCCTCCGTGCCGAAATTCAGCAGCAAGGGACCCGACTGCCGATCCCCGATCCAGTGCGCGCCGACGGGCGCGCCGGCGGCAAGCATTTCCTCCAGCACCACATAGCGGTCGAAGGCCGAACGCTCATGCCCGCCATATTGTCTGGGCCAGCGCATGCCGATCCAGCCGCGCGCGCCCATCTTGGCGCTGAACTCTGCGTCGAACCCCATCCAGGTCTGCGCGCGCGTGACGGCAGGAATGTCTTTCAGTTCTTCGGCAAGAAACTCCCGCACTTCTTCGCGGAGACCGCGCGTCTCTTCCGGCAACTCACATAGATCAAATCGAAAGGTCTGCATTTTTCTCTCTTACACCACCAGCGCCGTTGTGCCGCCGTCCACGCGCAAATTCATCGCCATCATCGCGCCCGCGCGCGGGCTTGCGACGAAGGCCACGAGGTCGGCGACTTCCTGCGTCAGCGTCACCTTGCCGGTCAGGTTCGACATGAAATTCTTCAGCACATGCGGCTCGACTTCGTCCCATGTCTCGCCCCAGCCGCGCGCCTTGCCTTGCGCGATGAAACGCTCTTCCACTTCCTTCGTGCGGATGAGACCGGGCGAGACGATGTTCACCGTGATGCCCGTGCCCGCCAAGTCTTTCGCCAGCGAAAACGTCATCGTCGCCAGCGCGCCCTTGGCGGCATAATATTGCGGCATGCGCGCGGCAGGCTCCGTCGAGCCGATGGTGCCGAGCATGATGATGCGACCCCAGCCGCGTATCCGCATGCCGCCCATGACAGCGCGCGTCATGCGCACGGCGGAAAGCACATTCTTTTCGTAAGACTCGATCCAGTCGGGCGTCTCGGATTTCTCCCAGGAGCCCGCATCCGCCGTGCCGTAATTATTGATGAGAATGTCGATCGGTCCGAAGGCCCTGACCGCAGCCTCGTACACGGCGTTGGCGCCTTCATCGCTCATGATGTCGCCGATGACAGCCACGGCCTCGCCGCCTGCGGCCTTGATCGCATCGACCACGGCCTGCGTCGGTTCCATATCGAAGCCATGCACGATCACGCGCGCCCCTTCGCGCGCCACGGTCTCGGCGATGGCGCGGCCCGTTCCCCGGTAGGACCCGGTGACGAGCGCTGTTTTACCGTTCAGTTGAAGATCCATCCCGACCCCGACGCTTCCCTGGATGACGTTGCCTCATCGCGACATGTCGCCTGCCGCTTCATATGACCATAATTGGGCGCGTTTGCGCGACGCGGCAAGCCGCGAAGCCTGTTCAACGATGAAAAAATGAGAAGGAAATCGAACGGAAGGGGAAAGGGTCAGAATTCCGCTGCGGTAACCGGTTCGACGGGCGCGACGGAAGAAAAGGCCAGAAAGGAGGGATAGGTGCGCCCGACATAAATGCCGGCGGCGAAAATGATGATGGCGGCGGCCGCCAGTCCCAGCACGACACCGAAAGGCCCGGCGTCGCCACTCGCGGGCACGAAGGCGGAACGACGCGAGGTAAACATGCGACGAGAGGAAAAAATGCGGCCTCGAGCCATGCCACCTCCTCGAACAGACAGGATTGAAACTTGATTTTTCACTTATAGGCTCTCGAATCCTCGGCGTCACGTCTCGATCACCTGCGCCATCTGCGCGCACCGTCTGTTTTCCACATGAAATACGACGGAATCAAATGCCCGCGCCGTAATATAGGCAAGTTTCTCTCCACTTGTTCCCAACGCAGTTTCGCGGAGTCCCCCGATGAATATCATGAGCCGCATTCGCATCTATCACGCCGTGCTCGCCATATTGGCAATCCTTGCCTATCTGACAGGCGAGTTGGGCATCATTCATTCATGGATTGGATATGGCGTCGCCATTGTGATCGCCTTGCGACTTCTTTGGGCATTGAGCGGCGAACGTCAGGTGGGGCTGATGCGCTTCTATCCCTCCTTCAAGGGATTGAAGCTCGGCAACGCCTTTACGCATCCCGCCATCACGCGCACGTTGATGCTTGGGATTGCTCTAAGCCTCTTCACCGCCACGGCGACAGGCATCGCGATGGATGGCGGCAAGGCCATCGGCCTCGCCAATGCGGAAATCATTTCAACCGCCTACGCGGACGACGACGAAGGCGAGCGCGAGCAGGAGCATGAAGAAGGAGGCATTCTGGGAGAGGTGCATGAATTCTTCGCCAATCTCATGCTCGCCTTCGTCGGCGTGCATGTCGCCTATCTGCTGCTCTTCAAGCGCACATTGGCGAAGTTCATGCTGTTCGTGCCGCGTCAGGTGGATGAAGGCGCACCGGTCAGCAGGGACTAGCAAGAAAAGTCCGGGGGAGATTGGATGTCAGCGTTCGGCGAGGACCAGATTGACGGGCGCGACGATATTGGTGCTCGCCAGCAGATCGGGATGCGTGCGGCCCGCTTCGAAGCCCACACAGAAGACAGTTGCGCCGAAACACATGAGGCCGAGCGCCACCACGAAGGGGCGCTTGGAGCGTCGTGCATAGAATATCTTGCGTGCCATGATCTGCACCCATTGACGGCTTCAGGCCGTTCATAAATCCGTTTGTATCAGACCAAGGTGCACAAATTCCGTTAACGGATATTTAAAAGAGCAATATTTGCATAGAAAATATAGCTTACAATTCGATTCAATTCAGACAGGCATGACGTAATAGATATAGCTGCCGATCAGCGCCTTCGGTCTGGCGCGCCGCGCCCAGTGCGGATTTTCGGTGTGCCGGTGAAAATGCGTCGCGCCATCCGTCGGGTCTTCCATGTCGCCCGACATGACGAGGCAGGCAATGGCGAAGGCCTGCCATGGCAATCTCTCCGCGCGTGAGGCCTCAGCCGCCCGCGCCGGCGCGCCGCCCTGCCCGCCATCGTCGCGTCCATAGCGGCGCATATGATTGAGAATGGCGCAGGCCATCGCCACCTGCCCCTCCTCATCGTCCTCGACTTCCAGCACGCGACGGATCGACAGGGCGAGACAGGCGATATCCGTCATCTCCACGGGCAGACGGTCCGAAAATATCGACCGCCTGTCACCGAACACCTCTCCCTCGGGCCAAAGCCCCCGCCACATCGCGCCCATCGTCGCCTCACTTCACTAATCTGAATAGGAATATAATCATAGAACAAATAAGGAACACGTCAAGCCGAATTCCTCAAGCAGAAGGCCCGATCAGCGCCATGTAATGGATCGCGAGCCGCAGCGCGCCGCCGGTGAAGTCGCTGCCCGCCGCCGTCAGCCGCAGCGGCGTGTCGCTCCAATAGGTCACCGGGCCGGAGGGGCCGATCACTGTGGACCCGGCGCTTGCCCCGAGCCCTGAGCCGTAACGCGAGGCGTCCGCGGCCACGCCGAGCGACCAGCTTGTCGCGCCCGTCACGTCGGCCAGCACGATCCCTGTCACGCCGAAGACGATGGCGCGGTCGGGGATGACGAAGCCCGTGTCGTTGCTCGCGCCCGCGCTCAGCGTGTGGTCACCTTCCAGCACATGAAAACCCGTCGCCGCCCCATGCGCGCTCGACGGCAGGCCGCCGCCGGGCTCTGCGACCCAGACCGCGCCGTTGAAAAAGACGAATTCCGAGGCGCTCGTGTCAAAGGCCCGCCAGCCCGTTTCCGGCGTGAGAAACATCCAGGCGTCGTCGCTCCACATGGCCACGGCATTGTCCGCGCCCGCCCATGCGCCCGTCGCGCTCGCGCCGACGATATGGCGCTCGCCTTCGGTCGGCGCGCCGGGCGGCGTGGTCAGAGTGCTATCGGCGACGGAAAGCTGCACCACGCCATCCAGACGCCGAAGCGCCTCATTGACCGTCACATGCTTTTGCGCCTGCGCCGCTTCGAGAAAGGGCAACGCGAGATGGGTGCTGTCAGACATGAAGGATGGCCTCTCTTTCCGCGCCGCGCCCATAGACGCGGCTCAATTGCGCGACCCTGACCGTCAGCGTCGAAAATGTCGTGGAGCCGAAGTCGGCGGTTTGTGCGGCGACGTCATAGGTGACGCCGGGCGTCGTGGCTTCCAGCGAACGCAGCACGCTGCCGCCCGACATGATGTCGATTGCGTAGCGTTCGTCTTCCTCGCCGAGCGGCACATCGGCGCTTTCCCAATTATCGCCGCCGATGCGCGTACGCCTGATCCAGTTGATCGCGATGTCACCGCCCATATCCCGCGCGGCCTTCACATGCACAGGCGACAATGGACGAAGCGCGATGCCGGCAAAAGTCTCATCGAGCGTTGCATAGCTCGGATCATCCAGTGGCTTCACCTGCGGTCCATAGGCCCAGAGCCGGGGCAACCCGCGTTCGCTTTCGTCAAGGCCGAGTTCGGCAATGGCGCTATCCAGCAAGACGAAGCGCGCATCGACCGCCGCGCCTGCCCGCATCGCCGCCTCCGTCCCTGCCTGTCCGCGCAACAGACCCCGCAAGACATAAGCATCGGGCGCGACGAGTTCGGCCTCGCGAAACTGCACCACTTCCCATTCGCCATTCGTCGCTTCGATGGCGGCCAGATTGCCGCCCGCCAATACGGCCAGGCGCGTCGCGCTGTTCAAGGTCCCCGCCGCCATCGTTACTTCGATGCTCTGGCTCCAGTCCCAGCGGCTCGTGACACCGGCTGAGAGCGTCGCGCTCAAGCGACCCATCGCCGCCTGCCGCGTCACCGTGCGATTGAGCCCATAGCTCGCGCCATCGTCGACGCTCTTGTAGAAGGCGACGCCGCCCGGCCAGGGATCGGCCGCCACGCCGACGCGCGGCGCATAGGGGTCTTGCGAACCGCCGAGCAAGGGCAGGTCCATGAAGGCGACGAGCGGCGTGCCGAAACTCGTCGCGGCGGATGAATTTGTCGCGCGCCGCAGGTTTTGCACGGGTGCAAAAAGGCTCGCCTCGCTGCGCAGGCCCCTGGCTGTCCGCTCGCCAGCATCGTTCAGGCCCGTCAGGCGATAGGTCAGATGCTGGTTCCCGAGCACCAGTTCCAGCACATCGCCCGGATCGAGCGCCAACCGGCTCGGCGGCAGGCTCACGTCCAGCGTTTCGCGCTCCGTCCAGGTCTTCTGCAACCAGACATCGGCGATGCTTTGCGCATCATCCTGCGTCAACACGATGGGCAGGTCGGTCGTCGCGACGCGCTGGCTGCGGACCGACAGACGACGCGATTCGATCGCGGCCTGCTGATAGTCGCTGCCGCCATTGATGAAAGTGAGCTTGGCGGAGACCGGCAATTCGGATTCCTGCGCGCGCGTCAACTGATAGCCCGCTTCCGCGCTATCGCCTGCCACCGCCAGCAGGTCGGGTGTCAGCGACAGCGCCACGTCACCGCCAAGGGGACGAAAGCGGACGACGCCCTCGCTTTCGCAGGCATCGAAGAAGCGCGCCAGCATCAATGGAGCCAGAGCATCGCGCACCGACATGATGCGGTCGATGACGAAACCATCGACCGTGCCGGTCAGTGCGGAAATGTCGAAGGCGTCGAAACCGACATCGGCCATGATCGCCGCGATGAGATCGCCCAGAGGCGCGGCCCCCATGCGCCCGTTCAACCAATGGCCCAGCGGCCAGACCGCGCCGTCGGCCCAGACATCGACCAGATCGGGAAATGAAGGAAAGGGCCTCGCGTCCCAGCACCAGAAGAATATCCGCGCCGGGTCGACCATCGGCCCGCCATAGAGTGACGATACGGGATTATGCGCGCCCGTGACGCTCCAATAGTCCATCTGCGCTTCGATGAAGACGCGCTGCATGAAATCGTCGCGCGCGCCGCGCGAAAAATAAGGCACGGCGCTTTCGGAGGATTTCGGATCGGTAAAGACATTGGGCTGGTTCGTGCCCTTGTCGATGGTCGGGCAGCCGATCTCGGTGAAGACAATCGGCTTTTCTTGCGGCGTCCAATCGGTCGGCGTCGCGCTCTCCATGCCGCCGGGGCGGTTGTAATGCGCGTTCTGCCACCATGAAACGAGGTCCTTGGCGCGCCAGACCCAGGGCTTGCCATAGGCGCCATCGGTGATGGGCGTGCGCGTCTGGCTCTCGCGGTCGGCGTCGCTTGCATAATACCAGTCGAAGTTTTCGCCGCCTGCGATGCGTGATTTCAGATAGTCCACGTCATAGATTGACGACGACAAGGCCAGATCGAGGTGGGCCCCGCCGTCGCGCCAGTCGGTCAGCGGCGCATAATTGTCGATGCCGATGAAATGGATATTGGCGTCCGCCCATAGCGGATCGAGATGGAAGAACATGTCGCTCGAACCATCACTCGGCGCATGCGCCGCAAACTCCGACCAGTCCGCCGCATAGGAAATTTTCGTCGTCGGCAGGATCGACGCAACTTCGGCGGCGAGCGCTTTCAGTTCGGCGACTGCCGGATAGGTGCCCGAGGCGCTGCGCGACCATGTCAGCCCGCGCAGTTCCGAACCGATCAGAAAAGCCTCGACGCCACCCGCCGCCGCGCAAAGCGCCGCATCTTGCAACACCATGCGGCGATAGGACCATTCGTCCGGGCCGGTATAAGCGAC
>JBAQNC010000189.1:0-9188 GCA_049303435.1 Parvibaculum sp.
GGCTTGAGGATGCGCGCAAGTTTCTGACCTCCATCAATGCGACCCATTTGGCGCTTTACAACGACCCTACTTCGCGCGCGAATTTCCAGATGAAGGGTTACGGGCTGCCGACCACCTTGTTGCTCTCGGAGGAGGGTGAGGAGCTTGGGCGCATTGTCGGTCCGGCGGAATGGAATACGCCGGAGGCCAAGGCATTGATAAGCGCCGCGATCAAAACTTACGGGCGCTGATCGAGCGCAAATAGACGAAGGGCGGCATTTTTGCGGTTCTTCGAGAAGACAGGAACGCATGACATTGAGGTTGTCGAGGTGATTCTCAACGTTCGGCAATCATCACGCCAATGATCTGGCTGATGTCGGCACTTCCTTCTTGAGTATTGTCGGTGAGCGGGCATGAAATGCCGTGCCAGACAATGTAGGAGCGTTTGGAGCTCGACATGCGACCTGTGACCAGCGCGGGCCGACCTGTGGCGTGGGAGGCCTGCAAGCCGCGTATCCATTTGTTGCGGACCATGTCGGCGTGGGTTGGTGGGTTGCAATTATTCCCGAATTCGGAAATTAGCATGCCGGTACGTTCTTCGCCGACGAGGTCAACCAGGGCTGTGCCGAAAATCCGGACGCGATAGTCGACGCCTTTGTCCAGCACATCGCAGATGATGATATGCGGTAACAGCGAAACGATTTCGGCGGGCTTGATATCAGCACGGCTGGGCATATCGCGTGTGCCGCGCTTGGCGTTTCAATAAGTAAGAAGTTGCTCAATGGCTGTATGGCGTGGAGCATCGAGAAAATGGAAATCATCTTCTGTATCATCAAATTGCATATCTGTGCCGCCCACCTTGTTTCCTCCCTGGTGTGCTTGGTCTGACAGCTTTGCAGAGCAAGGTTAAGGAATTGCAAGAGCGGTAAATTGGGTAGCAGGTCGTCTGTCTTATCTCGTGGGAACGGGCTTTTCGCCTCGATAGTCGTAAAAGCCGCGCTGGGTCTTGCGCCCGAGCCATCCGGCCTCGACATATTTCACCAGGAGCGGGCAGGGGCGATATTTGGAGTCCGACAAGCCATCGTGTAGCACCTGCATGATGGACAGGCAGGTATCGAGGCCGATGAAGTCCGCCAGTTGTAGCGGGCCCATTGGATGGTTTGCGCCAAGACGCATGGCCTTGTCGATGCTTTCCACCGAACCGACGCCTTCGTAAAGCACATAGACGGCTTCGTTGATCATGGGCAGAAGAATGCGATTGACGATGAAGGCCGGGAAGTCTTCGGCATTTGCAACCTTCTTGCCAAGTTTTTTTGTCATAACACGAACGGTGTCGAAAGTTTCGTCGTCTGTTGCAATGCCACGCACGAGTTCCACGAGTTCCATGACCGGCACAGGGTTCATGAAATGGAGGCCAATGAATTTTTCTGGACGGTCGGTCGAGGAGGCGAGCCGTGTGATCGAGATCGATGAGGTGTTGGTCGCGATCAAGGCGTCTGCGCGAAGATGCGGACAAAGATCGGCGAAAATCTTGCGCTTGACTGCTTCGTCTTCGCTGGCGCTTTCGATGACGAGATCGGTTGTCTCAAAGGCGTCCAGCGTGAGAGCTGGATGGATTCGATCAAGGGAGGCTTCGCGTTCTTCGGCAGTGATGCGACCGCTGGCGACCTGGCGCGTCATGTTGCCATTGATGGTTGCTAGCCCTGCTTCGATGCGTTCCTGCGAAATGTCATGCAGGAGAACGTCATAGCCCGCCAGCGCGCATACATGTGCGATGCCGCTTCCCATTTGTCCCGCGCCGATTACGCCGACCTTGCGAATGTCCATCTATTTTCACCTACATCTGGCAGAAATGCTGCTTTGCACACAATACACTAACCTGAAGACTTTCAATAAAAAAGCGGCGTTGCTGGATATCTCCGCAACGCCGCTTTCGCTATTTATCTATCGGTGTGGTTTTTTCAAACCATCGAATTTCAGAGGCCAATCTTGGTCAGTTCGGCGTCAAGTTCAGGGACCGCCGTGAAGAGGTCAGCCACAAGACCGTAGTCAGCCACCTGGAAGATCGGGGCTTCTTCGTCCTTGTTGATTGCGACGATGACCTTGGAGTCCTTCATACCAGCCAGATGCTGGATGGCGCCGGAGATGCCGACAGCAATATAGAGCTCAGGCGCAACGACCTTGCCAGTTTGACCGACCTGGTAGTCGTTGGGAACGAAGCCTGCGTCCACCGCGGCGCGCGAAGCGCCAACGGCTGCGCCGAGCTTGTCGGCGATGCTGTCGAGCATGTGGAAATTGTCGCCCGACTGCATGCCACGACCACCGGAAATGATGATTTTGGCCGACGTGAGTTCGGGACGATCGGACTTCGTGAGGTTTGCGCTGGCCCATTCGGAAAGGCCGGGGTTTTCACCCGCAGCGATCTTTTCGATGGCTGCCGAACCACCCTGACCGGCAGCCGCGAAGGCTGTCGTGCGCACGGTGATGATCTTCTTGCCGTCGGTCGACTTCACGGTCTGGATCGCGTTACCGGCATAGATCGGACGCTCAAATGTGTCCGCGCCATGAACGGCTGTGATTTCCGAGATCTGTGCGACGTCCAGGAGAGCGGCTACGCGAGGCATGAAGTTCTTGCCGATGGTGGTGGCGGGCGAGACGATGGCGTCATAGGCGCCAGCGAGGCCGACAACCAGCGAGGCCAATGTTTCGGCCAGCACATGCGCGTATTGCGCATCGTCGGCGACGAGAACCTTGGCGACGCCTTCGATCTTGGAGGCTGCTTCCGCTATGGTATCAACGCCCGAACCGATCACGAGGACATGCACGTCGCCACCGAGCTGGGTAGCGGCTGTGACGGTCTTGGCAGTCGCGTCGTTGAGCTTTTCCGTATTGTGCTCAGCAATTACCAGTGTGGTCATCCGATCACTCCCGCTTCCTTGAGTTTCGAGACAAGCTGTTCGACCGATTCAACCTTGATGCCGGCGGAGCGGACGGGCGGTTCGGTCACTTTTAGCACTTCAAGATGCGTCTTGAGTTCGACGCCGAAATCGGCAGGCGTCTTCTCGTCGATCGGCTTCTTCTTGGCCTTCATGATGTTCGGCAGGGACGCATAACGCGGCTCGTTCAAACGAAGGTCGGTGGTGATAACGGCAGGCATGTTGAGCTTCAGCGTCTGCAGACCGCCATCGATTTCGCGCGTCAGCATGAGCTTGTCGCCGTCGAATTCGACTTTGGAGGCAAATGTGCCTTGCGGCCAGCCGAGAAGGGCTGCCAGCATCTGGCCTGTCTGGTTGCAGTCATCGTCAATGGCCTGCTTGCCGAGGATGGCAAGGTCGGGCTTTTCGACATCGATGATGCCTTTGAGAATTTTTGCGACGTTGATCGGTTCGACCGTTTCGTCGGTTTTGACCAGAATGCCGCGATCAGCGCCCATGGCGAGGGCGGTGCGGATGGTCTCGGTGGCTTGCGCGGCACCGATGGAAACGGCGATAACTTCCGTTACTTTGCCAGCTTCCTTGAGACGAACTGCCTCTTCGATGGCAATTTCGTCGAAAGGATTCATGGACATTTTGACATTAGCGAGATCGACACCCGTCTGATCCGACTTCACTCGGATTTTGACGTTATAATCGACTACCCGCTTGATGGGGACGATGACTTTCATGGAGATGAGCTCCCTGCGCGGCGTTTTTGGGCTCTAACTCGGGCCGGGAACGCCGATTTGGAGTTATATTGGCCCTGGTTGCGGTGCGGCAACCTAGAGCCGGTGCATGCCTCTGTCAACGAATTGGAACCATAACAGCGCGATGTGAGACACGCCGTCGCGGTTAATGGCAAGACGAAGCTAAATTGGGTGTTTTTTGGCGGAATTCAGCGGTTCGCACCGGGAACCCAGAGAATGTCGCCGGGGCCTTTGCCGTCCGGCGCCCAATTGACGTAGCGGGCCGCGACGAAGAAGAAATCGGACAGCCGGTTGATAAATTTGAGGGCTGGTTCGCTGACCCCGCCATCCCTATTTCCATTTTCGGCCTCGGCAAGTGATGTCATGACCCGTTCAGCGCGGCGGCTGACGGTCCGGGCAAGGTGGAGCGCTGCGGCGGCAGGTGTGCCGCCCGGCAGTACGAATGAGCGCAGCGGCTCCAGATGGCCATTCAGAATGTCGATTTCAGCTTCGATGCGGGCTGGTTGGGCCTCGACGATGCGCAGGGGCTCATAGCCGAGTTCTGCCGCCGTCTTGCCTGGCGTGGCAAGATCGGCACCGAGATCAAAAAGGTCATTCTGGATGCGGGCAAGCATTGGATCGAGAAGTGTATCTGTGCTTGTGTGCAAACGAGCAAGGCCGACTGCGGCGTTGGTCTCGTCGACCGTACCGTAGCTCTCGATGCGTAATGCGTGTTTGGGCACACGCTCGCCGGTGGCAAGGGCGGTCGTGCCCTTGTCACCGCTGCGTGTGTAGATCTTGTTGAGTGTGACCATTGCAGTCGGGTCAGGCTTTGACGAAGGGCAACATGCGTTTCAGCACATTGTCGCGCAGGATGAAGTGATGATAAAGCGCGGCGACCACATGAAGCACGATGAGGGCCGTGATGATGAAGGCCGTGATTTCGTGAAGCTCCTCGCCCAGACCGTGGAGCGCTTCGTTCGGGCTGATCTGAAGACCCAAAGCCCCGAAAGCCTTGAGGTTGAACTTTGAGGTGGACACGGTGAGCAGGCCGAACAGGGGTTGGAGGATCACCAGCAGGTAAAGGCCGTGATGGGTCGCTTTCGACGCAATCTGCTGCCAGCGTGGCATGCCGTCCGGCAAGGCGGGCGCGGGATGGCTGCGGCGCCAGATGAGACGCGCCAGTATGAGAACAAGAATCACCAAGCCGAGGCCGGCATGTGTCTGGAAGAAGCCGAGGCGGTCTTCTTTCGGCAGGCTCTCGGAGGTGAATCCACCATAGAGCATCAGGAGAACGAGGATCATGATAATCCAGTGAAGGCTCTTGGCGACGCCGCTATATGACTGCTGCATGTTTCTTTCCCGAATTGCAAAATCTATGGGAAATTCTCCCTCGCATCGCCATTTGGTTCAAGCGCGAACAGATCGCAATTGTGAACAGATAACGACAACAGACAAATAAAACGTCTGTGGTCGGGCATTTCCGTCGTTGAAAATTTGTGGTGTGTCAGACCCAGCTTTTGCGCCAGACGGCAATGGCCTCGCCGATTTCATGCGGGCTGTCTTCCTGCAGGAAGTGACTACCCCTGACCGCCACCTCGCTCTGGTTTTTCCAGCTGCGACAAAATTCGCGCTGCGCGCCGATGAGGATGGCGCCGGGATCAGCGTTGATAAAGAGTTTGGGCAGGTCGTTGGCTGCCATCCAGTTGGCGTAGGACCGAACGAGTTCGGTGACGTCGGCGGGTGCGCCATCAAGCGGTATCTGGCGTGGCCATGTCAGCGTCGGGCGGCGATCTTCGCCGGGCTCCTCGAAGGGGCGCCGATAGACGGCCATTTCGGCATCAGACAATTTGCGCAGGATCGATCCCGGCAGAACGGCTTCGATGAAGAGGTTCTTTTCGAGAATCATCGTCTCGCCTTCGGGCGAACGAAAGCCTTCAAAGATGCGTCGTGCGGCGGGGCTCCATTCATCCCATGTCAATGGGCGAACGATCGCTTCCATATAGGCGATGCCCTTGACCTTGTTGCGGTTGCGATTAGCCCAGTCGAATCCAAGGGCTGAACCCCAGTCGTGAACGACAAGCGTGACGTTCCTTTCGACGCCGACGTGTTCGAGAAAGGCATCGAGATATCGGCGATGTTCCCGGAACGTATAGTGTTCAGGCCCTGAGGGCTCGATCTTGTCGCTGTCGCCCATGCCGATGAGGTCGGGTGCAAGGCATCTTCCCTGATCGGCCAGATGCGGCATGACATTGCGCCAGAGATATGACGAGGTCGGATTGCCGTGCAGAAAAACGATCGTGTCGGCGCCGGGATCGCTAGAGCCCATTTCTGAATAGGCCATGCCGAGACCGGAGATCGTCACTTTTTTCTTTGGCAGTTCAGCCTTGGAGATCCGGGACATTTGAGCTCTCCTCTTGTTCTCGCTGGCGAAGGGCTAACATTAGACGCCTTGTTCAGGTGACGCAAAAGGGCAAGGGCCATGACCTTTCGTATTGTGCAGATCAGCGTCGAAATAAAAGGGGCGCCCGATGGACGCCCCTGAAGATTGGATTTTGACGGTCAGATCAGAATGTGTATCCGTAGCGGATGCCCACATCGGTAAGGCCGGGATTTTGTGAACACATGCCGGCATTCGACATGTGGTCGATTGTCAGCATGATGCTTGAATTGCTCGTTACCCGATAGCCGAGCGACGCATTTTCATGGAACATGACGCGGCAGCCGAGATCGAGTTTTGTGGGGGTCTGCTTGTCTGTCTCACCATTATGGATAGCGCCGCCGAAACCACCTTCGATGAAGAAAGCGTCGGTGAAATTATAATCCCAGACAAGGCCTGTATAGGCAATGCTCGTGCCATTGCCCGTATTGATGTTGGCGCCGAGGTTGATGCGCGGCTTCGCCATCCATTGCAGCCATGCAGGGGATTTGAACAGAAGTTCGGCATTGATGTCCGGATCGCTGGTCTCGTGTCGAGTGGCGGCGAGATTTGAATTGTGATCATAGATACCGATGCGCGCCTCATCGATAATCCTGTCGCCAGCCAAGACAGGCAGGCTGAAAGCACAGGCGGCGCTCACTGCAACGGTCGCCAAAATCAACTTGTTCTTTAACAAGATCGTTCCCTTTCGTAGCCCTCCGCCACGGGACCAGCGCGTCACAGGATCGTGCTGGCCGGTTGCGGAACCATAATATCTGGCAAGAATCTAACAGATAATAATGTGCTTTGTCGCCCAGTTAAATTTGCCTGGTCCGGTTTTCAATCCAGGCTGTACTTATTGTTTTTTCTGGGCTTTTCAGCGTGATGTCAGATAAAGCGCGGTCATCAACAGAACGACGGCGATGAATTGCAGCCCGACGCGCCAACGCATGAGGGTTTGGGAGCGGGACATCGACCCGCCTCGGGCCATATTTATCAGGCCGAAAATGAGGATCACAAGTACAGCGCCCATGAGGATGGGGGCAAAATAGTTTACAAGCGTTTCCATTTTTTACTCTTATGTTTGTTCTCAAATATTGGCGTTTGCTGTTCAGTTTCCGCCTTCAAGCAGGCGGCGGGTAATGACCTGAGCCTGGATTTCGGCAGCGCCTTCGAAGATATTGAGAATTCGGGCATCGCAGAGTACGCGGCTGATCTTGTATTCAAGGGCAAAGCCGTTGCCGCCGTGAATCTGCAGCGCGTTGTCGGCCGCTGCCCAGGCAATGCGCGCGGCAAGGAGTTTTGCCATGCCCGCTTCTAGGTCACAGCGGCGCCCCTGATCCTTTTCGCGTGCAGCATGATAGGTGAGCTGTCTCGCGATCATGATTTCGACGGCCATCATGACAAGTTTGCCGGAAACCCGCGGAAACATGAAAATCGGCTTTGAGAACTGGATGCGTTCCTGCGCATAGGCAAGGCCAAGTTCGAGCGCAGACTGGGCGACGCCGATGGCGCGTGCGGCGGTCTGGATGCGCGCGCTTTCAAAAGTCTGCATGAGTTGCTTGAAGCCTTGTCCCTCGACACCGCCGAGCAGGTTCTCCGCCTTGACTTCAAAATTGTCGAAGCCGATCTCAAATTCCTTCATGCCGCGATAGCCGAGGACTTCGATTTCGCCGCCCGTCATGCCGTCCGCCGGGAAGGGGTTGGCGTCGTCGCCGCGGGGCTTTTCGGCCAGCAGCATAGACAGGCCCTTGTAGCCCGGCTCATCATTGGTGCGGCAAAGCAGCGTCATGACATCGGCGCGGGCGGCATGGGTGATCCATGTCTTGTTGCCGGTCACCTTGAAGGTGTCGCCATCGCGACGTCCGCGTGTCTTGAGGCTGGCAAGGTCTGAGCCGGTATTGGGCTCTGTGAAGACGGCTGTCGGGAGCGTTTCGCCGCTTGCGATCTTCGGCAGCCATTTCGCCTTTTGCTCTGGCGTGCCGCCGCCAAGGATCAATTCGGCTGCGATTTCAGAACGTGTGCCGAGCGAGCCGACGCCGATATAGCCGCGGCTCAGCTCTTCGGAAACGACGCACATCGATTCCTTGCCGAGCCCGAGGCCGCCGAATTCTTCCGGGATGGTCAGGCCGAAAACGCCCAGTTCCGCCATCTGACTGACGACCGGCATGGGGATGTAGTCGTCCTTCAAATGCCAGTCATGGGCATGCGGGATGACCTCAGCGTCCGCGAAACGGCGCATCTGTTCGCGGATCGCGTCATAGGTATCTTCAAGTCCGGCATTGCCGAAAGTGGCGGCACCTGTGTTCTCAGCGATCAATTCGGCAAGGCGGGCGCGGACCTCATTGGTGTTGCCGATGCGGATGAGCGTCTTTACTTCGCTCGTGAGGTAAGCGGCTTCGTCTTCTTCACTGATGCCGAGATCGCGAGGACGGAAGATTTCGCCCTGACTCATGGGGATGCCACCTGTGATCTGGCCCAGATATTCGCCAAAGCCAGCCTGAACGATAAGGCGTTCGATTTCGCCAAGCAGCCCTTCGCTTTCCATCCGCGTCGCATAGGCCAGAAGTTGCCGCAGCGCCTCGACATATGTCGCCATCCAGGCGAAGCCATGTGCCGCAAATTGTTCACGTTCCAGAAGTGCCGGGGAAATACGACCGTCCTTGCTCACTTTTTCCGCCACGGCGCGGCGTGCATGGCTCAGCAGCGTTTCAGCGCTTGCAAGCGTCTTGGCAGCGAGGGGGAGAAAATCGGATGTGGTGAGGGAGGCTGGCGTTGCGGGCATGAGGCGTCTCAATCGATTTATATGGATGCAAAATGTCGGTCAGACAGGGCAGAGCCTACCTATAGCACAGGCAATCCGCAGGATTGTGCGGTTATTGCGCCGCAGTATGACACATTTTGGGTGAGGTTTCGGGTTCCGCAGAAGGGGAAGGCCTTGCCTAATTGCCCATCTGGCCGACTGGAGAAGCCGAAAGAGGCGGTCCTCACGCGGAGAGCCGCCTAGGCCGTAAACTCATAAAATGGATTCCCTTTTCGTAGGTTTTGTGATTCACGTTTATCCTCAGGATTGGGGAGGAACGATGAGCCGTCGTCGCTATGAACTGACTGATTTTGAATGGTCCGTGA
>JBAQNC010000190.1:0-23663 GCA_049303435.1 Parvibaculum sp.
GGATCAGGAAGAAAATGAAGAACCTGACGTAGAGGTCGATGCCAACGAGACTTTCTCTGCGGCTGAAGTTCTCCGCAAGAAGGACTTCGAGCAAATGTCGGCGGCGGAACTGGCCGAGGCCCGCGCCGCCATATCGCGCCTGCATCTGCCGCTCGATGAGGCCCGCATCCGCCGCACCGAGCCCAATCCGCGCGGTCACCTCGCCGACATGCGCGCCACGCTGCGCGCCACCATGCGCAGCGGCGGCATCATTCCGCTGAAGCGCCGCGCCTATCGTCGTCGTCGACCGCCGCTGGTCGTGCTTTGCGATATTTCCGGTTCCATGTCGGTCTATGCCCGCGTCTTCCTCCAGTTCCTGCATGCGCTGACGAATGATCGCGACCGCGTGCATGTCTTTCTCTTTGGCACACGGCTCACCAATGTCACGCGCGAGTTGCGCCACCGCGATGTCGACGAGGCGCTTGCCCGCGTCACCGCCGCCGTAGACGATTGGGATGGCGGCACCCGCATTGGCGAGACACTGCGCCGCTTCAATGTCGAATGGGGGCGCCGTGTGCTCGGTCAGGGCGCCGTCGTGCTTCTCGTCACCGATGGGCTTGATCGCGACGCAGGCGTCGGCGTCGAGCCGGAAATCGCTCGCCTGCATCGGCAGTCGAGGCGGCTTATCTGGCTCAATCCGCTCTTGCGCTACGACAGGTTCGAACCCAAATCACTGGGTATCCGGGCGCTGCTGCCGCATGTCGATGAGTTCCGGGCCGTCCATAATATCGCCTCGCTTGCCGAGCTTGTGGAGGCATTGAGCGGCACTGCCGCCCGCAAGCCCGAAAGGAGAGCCGCATGAGCGAACAGATATTGGGCCACGATCAGGTGCTCGAGCAGGCCGCCCTTTGGCAGGCCGCGGGCCATGGTGTCGCGCTCGCGACCGTGATCGAGACGTGGGGCTCGGCCCCGCGCCCCGTCGGCTCCCAGCTCGCCATTCGCGATGACAGCACATTTGTCGGCTCCGTTTCCGGCGGCTGCATCGAAGGCGATGTCGTGACCCGCGCGCTCGATACGCTCGAAACCGGCAAACCCGAAGTGCTGGAATATGGGGTTTCCGACGCCAAGGCCTGGGAAGTCGGGCTGGCCTGTGGCGGGCGCATCCGCGTCTATATCGAGCCGGTGAAAGCCTGATGGAAGCGCGCCTCCTCAACGAACTTCTCAAAGCCCAGACCGAAAAGCGCGCCGTGGTTCTCGCCACGCGCCTGTCTGATGGCATGCAAAAACTCGCTTATCCCACTGACAAGACTCACGAATCATGGCTTCTTGAACCTGTTTCTCAAGTTCTGGCGAACGACAAATCGCGTGTCATTACCGATCCGGACGGGGCGGAATGGTTCCTCAATGCCTTTAACCCGCCGCTGCGCCTCATCGTCATTGGCGCAGTGCATATCGCCCAGCCCGTGTCGATCATGGCGAAGCTCGTCGGCTATGACGTCACCATCGTGGACCCGCGCGAAGCCTTCGCCTCGCCCGAGCGCTTCCCGGATGTGACGGTGCGTTGCGAATGGCCCGACGAGGCTATGGCCGCCCTCGCGCCCGACGCGCGCACCGCCGTGGTCACCCTCACTCATGATCCCAAGCTCGACGACCCTGCCCTTGTCGCGGCGCTCAACAGCCCGTGCTTCTACATCGGCGCGCTCGGCAGCAAGAAGACCCATGCCTCCCGCCTCGAGCGTCTCAAGGCCCAGGGCTTCACCGATCAGGCGCTTGCCCGCATTCACGGCCCCATCGGCCTCAATATCGGTGGCAAGAGCCCGGCGGAAATCGCCATCTCCATCATGGCCGAGATCACCTCGGTGTTGCGCCAATGATCTTCGGCGACATACCGGCAGCCGAGGCGGAAGGCGCGATCCTCGTCCATTCGATCCGGCGCGAAGGCCTGAGCTTCAAGAAAGGCCGCGCCCTTTCCGCTGACGACATTGCGGCACTTGCCGCCGCTGGGCTTGAGACGGTCACAGCCGTCCGCCTTGAAGCGGATGATATCGCCGAAGACGAAGCCGCCGCAGCGCTTGCCGCCGCGCTCGCGGGCGCTGAGGTTCGCGTCGCCGCGCCCTTCACGGGCCGCGTCAATCTTTTCGCCAAAGCCGACGGCGTCCTCGTTTACGACCGCGCGCAGCTCGACGCCATCAACCTCATCGACGAAGGCCTCACCGTCGCCATGCTCGCGCCCTTCGAGAGCGTCGTCGCGGGCCAGATGATAGGCACGATCAAGGTCATTCCCTTCGCCGTGCCGGGCGCCGCGCTCGATCAGGCGCTTGCCGCCGCCGAAGTTCACGCAACACCGCTGGTCGCCATCGCGCCTTTCACGCCACATAAGGTGGGCCTCGTCGCCACGCGCCTTGCAGGCACCAAGGAAAGCGTCATGGACAAGACGCGGCGCATCCTCGATCAGCGCCTTTCCGTCATGGGCAGCCATATCGGCAAGGAGCTTCGCTGTGGCCACACGGAAGCGGAAATCTCGAAAGCCATCTCGGAACTTCTTGCGGAAGGCTTCTCGCCTGTGCTCGTCTTCGGCGCATCGGCCATCACCGACCGCCGCGACGTGGTGCCCGCAGGCATCGTCGCTGCCGGTGGAGAGATCGAGCATTTCGGCATGCCGGTCGATCCGGGAAATCTCATGCTGCTCGCGCGCGCAGGCGACACGCCTGTCCTCGGCCTTCCCGGTTGCGCCCGTTCGCCCGCGCTCAATGGTTTCGACTGGGTGCTGGCGCGTCTGCTGGCGGGCCTCACCGTCACCCGCGCCGATATCATGCGCATGGGCGCAGGCGGGCTGCTCAAGGAAATCTCCTCCCGTCCCCAGCCGCGCGAGGGCAAACCTGCCAAGCCCGCCGAGCCGCGCATCGCCGCCGTCGTCCTGGGCGCGGGGCGCTCGAGCCGCATGGGCGCCACCAACAAGCTCACCATCGAAGTCGACGGAACGCCGATGATCGCACATGCCGTGCAAGCGGTTGCTGACTGTGGCGCTTCGCCCGTCGTGGTCGTCACCGGCCATGAATCGGACAAGGTCAGGGCGGCGCTCGCCGGTGTAACCGTCACCCTCGTCCATAATCCCGACTATGCCGAAGGTCTCTCCACCTCGCTGCGCGCGGGCGTCCGCGCGCTCCCCGACGACATCGACGCCGCGCTCATCTGCTTGGGCGACATGCCGGATATTTCCGCCGATCACGTCGCCCGGCTCATAGCCGCCTTCGATCCCGATGAGGGCCGCACGATCTGCATTCCCACCTTCGCGGGCAAGCGCGGCAATCCGATTCTCTGGGGGGTATCCTTCCTGCCCGAATTCGCCTCCCTCAAGGGCGATACCGGCGCTCGGCACCTGCTGGGTGAACACGCCGAAGCCGTCTGCGAAGTCGCCATGCCGGACGATGCCACCTTGCGCGATATCGATACGCCAGAGGAACTTGGCGCCCGCCACAATCCGTCTCAACATGAGAAATAGGGCTGATAACGGCGGTTTTTTGCGCGGAAATAGATTTTTGCTTGCTATTTGCCTGCAAACACCCATCTAATAAAAATGTCAATTCGTTTCGGTTCGGCATGCTCTCTACGCTCATAAAGATCGCAAGATCGAGCGCCGGGCTATCCCTACTCTAAGTGAAGTTTGACACGTCCTGCGATGACGCAGGATGGGAACTCATGATCTAAGGAGACACCATGTCCAACAAGGGCGCGGTTAAATGGTTTAACAGCCAAAAAGGCTACGGCTTCATTCAGCCTGACAACGGTGGTGCGGACGTTTTCGTTCACATCTCCGCCGTCGAACGTGCCGGCCTTTCCAACCTCAACGAAGGCCAGAAGCTGGAGTATGAGTTGGTCACGGAAAAGGGCAAGACATCAGCCGCCAATCTTCAGGTTCTCTAAACCGAAAAGCGGGCTGATTTAGCCTCTTAAAGTCAAACCCGGTCGGATTTATCCGTGCCGGGTTTTTCTTTACTGCTAATTAAGCTTGCTATTTGCATCAACTGGGCGCCTTATGGCTTCGTCATTACTTCTTTTCGGTTCGGCATGCTCTCTCCGCTCACCAGATCGCAAGATCGAGCGCCGGGCCATCCCTGCTCTAATTGAACACTGACTCGTGGCGCGATGTCGTGCTGCGATCACTCTATATTTAAGGAATACAACCATGGCCAATAATGGCGCGGTTAAGTGGTTCAACAGCCAAAAGGGCTTCGGCTTCATCCAGCCGGACAATGGCGGCGCGGACGTGTTCGTCCACATCTCTGCCGTTGAACGTGCAGGTCTGTCGAACCTCAACGAAGGCCAGAAGCTTTCGTATGAACTCGTGACGGAAAAAGGCAAGACATCGGCCGCCAATCTTCAGGTTCTCTGAATCGAAGATTTGGGCTGATCCAGCCTGATAAAGTCAAACCCGGCTGGAGCAATCCAGTCGGGTTTTTCTTTGCTTTCGAAAGTACGCCGCTTCAAAAACGTCATGGCCCGACTTGATCGGGCCATCCATCTTTCTCTTCAGACTTGAAATTGGATACCCCGGTCAAGCCGGGGTATGACGAAATTTAAAGAGCAGCAGATTCAGTATTCACCCGCCGTCGCTCGCCAGCGCCTCGGCATAGCCTTCCGCCCAGCGGTCATGCTTCACACCCTCTGGAAAAGGGTTTTTCGCGCCTTCGGGGTCGTCGGTGAAATTCTTTTTTGCCGCATTCCAACCGGCGGCATAGGCGCGGCTTAGCTCAAAATCGCTGACATCAGACATCGCGCCCTCCCTTTTTAGCTTATGTGTTTATATGGGCATTCGGAGAGTGAATTACAATATTTCCCGCCAAATCCCCCACCCAAAACGCTCATGCGTTTTGACCTCCCCACAAGGGGGGAGGTGAAGATTAGTGTCAACTTACCTCCCTCTTGTGGGGAGGTCGAAAAATTCCCTTCGAATTTTTCGGGTGGGGGGACAAACTTCGCCACGCATCCAACGCAGCGATCTACCGCATTTGCTTCGACACCCCCGGCGCAATCGGATCGCCACTGTCGCGCTCGGTGATCGCCTGCTTGAAGCCCACTTCCTGCGCTCGCTGGCGAAACCAGATGCCTTCTGGCGAATGCCGTTCCTGACTGCCCTCGACCTCACCCTTCCCTTCCGCGTAGTGCTTCAGGTCATAGCCGCCGCAAAACCCCGGTCCCGCGCCCTGAACAACGATGGCATGGACATCATCATCGGCCTCCGCCGTTTCGACAGCGTTTCTGATTTCGCGCGGCATGCCATGCGCAATCGCATTGAAGACCTCAGGTCGGTTCAGCGTGATCGTCGCGACGCGATCGGCCACGGAATAAAGCAGGGTCTTGTAGGCCATGGCTTCCGATCCTCCTTTTCAGATCTAAAACTCTCATCGTTATTTATATCGTCATGGCCGGGCTTGACCCGGCCATCCACGTCTTGAAGGCATGGCCTCGGGCAAAGACGTGGATACGCGGCCTCCTTAAATCTAAGGTGGGTCCGCGCATGACAAGGCGTATTCAATTTTCCATGTTCACAGTGTGAACACGGCTCCGCTACGCGCCGCCAAGGTCAGCACATCGCCTTCACGCGAAACATCACCGCATGAAATTTCCGTCGCATGCGCTGCGCCGGGCACATGCGCCGTCGCCGTGTGACGTCCCAGATTGAACAAACAGAGAAGTTTCTCGCCCTCGCCTTCGCGAATGAAAGCCAGCACGTTTTCGTCCGGCTCATCGACAAAACGGATATCGCCATGCGTCAGCGCCGGATGGCGTTTGCGTGTCGCAATAATGTGCTTGGCGTGGACCAGCACCGACGCGCCATCATGTTCCTGCGCTTCCGCCGAGCGGCTCCTGTGATAATCCGGAATCGGCAGCCAGGGCTCACCCGTCGTGAACCCTGCCTCATGCACATTCGACTTCCAGGGCATAGGCGTGCGGCAACCGTCACGGCCCTTGCCGAAGGGAAAATAGAGATCGCCCACGGGATCCTGAATCCATTTGCGTTCCAGGTCCACGTCCGGCAAGCCAAGCTCCTCGCCCTGATACATCAGCGCCGTTCCCTTGAGCGTCAGCAGCAGCGTCACTTCGAGCTTTGCCAGCGCGTCGTCGCCCTGCCCGCCGCCCCAGCGCGTCACGGGTCGCGTGATGTCGTGATTGGAAAAGGTCACGCAAGGCCAGAGGTTGTCGAGCCGCTTGAGAAGGTCTTCATAATATTTTCGGAAGACCTCGGGCTTGAATGACCAGTCCTCCAGAAAGTCGAATGTATAGCCCGTATGCAATCGCTTCGGCCCGCCCGCATAGAGACCGAACAAGGACGGCTCTTCGGAGAATTCGCCGAAGGCCAGACGGTCGTCATATTCGTCCATCACCTCGCGCACGCGCGTCATCGACCATTCATTCTCGGGCGTATTGGCGTCATGGATATGGCGTTGCAGGCGTGGCGCATGCGTCCAGTGGAGGAAGGTGCGTTCCTCCATCGGCACTGGCGGGTTGTCGGTCAGCTTCGGGTCATGCACATAGGAATTGGCCACATCGAGACGGAAGCCATCGACGCCGCGGTCGAGCCAAAAGCGCAGCACATCCATGCAGGCGTCCACCACGTCCGGGTTGTGGAAGTTGAGCTTGGGCTGGCTCTTCAGGAACTTGTGAAAATAATATTGTCGCCTCAGCGGATGCCATGACCAGGCCGCGCCGCCGAAGGCTGCCAGCCAATTGTTGGGTGGGGTGCCGTCCTCGCGCGCGTCCGCCCAGACATACCAATCCGATTTCGGGTTATCGCGCGACAGCAGGCTTTCCTGAAACCATTTGTGCTGATCGGATGAATGGCTCAACACCTGATCCATGATCACCTTGAGCCCGCGTTCATGAGCCTCTTTCAACAGCCGGTCGAAATCCGCCATCGTTCCCATTTCGGGCGCGATGTCGCAATAGTCCGAAACGTCATAGCCGAAATCGCGATTGGGCGACGGATAGACCGGCGACAACCAGATGGCGTCAACGCCAAGGTCGGCAATATAATCGAGCTTCTGTTCGATGCCCTTCAGATCGCCGATGCCGTCGCCATTGCTGTCGCGGTAACTGCGCGGATAGATCTGATAGACGGTTGCTCCCTGCCACCACGGCGCCTTTTCTGTCGCGCTCATTCTTTGTTTCTCTTCCCCCGTTACTTTTCTGTTTTGTCTAGTTGAGCATTGCGATCGGCGCGAGCGTCGGGCCGATCTCGGCATGGATCACGATGTCGGCAATCTCATCGAGTTCGGTTGGTTCGCGATTGAGGATGGCAAGCGTCGCGCCGTTACGTTTGGCGATGATCGGAAAGCCCGCTGCCGGATAGACTTGCAGCGACGATCCGATCGCGACGAAGAGATCGCAGGCGAGTGTCGCCTCTTCCGCGCGCCGCATCTCCAGTTCTGGCATCGACTGTCCGAATGATACTGTCGCCGATTTGACGATGCCGCCGCAGCTCACGCAAGCCGGCGGCCCGTCGCTCGCCTCGTAAAGTGCACGCACCTTATCCAGTTCGTGGCGTCTCCCACATTCAAGGCATTTGGCATAGGTGCCATTGCCGTGAAGCTCGATGACCTTCTCGGCCGGCACGCCCGAGTTCTGATGCAAGTTGTCGATATTCTGTGTGATCACATGGGTGACCCTGCCCATGTCGACGAGCCTGGCGATGGCCATATGCCCCTTGTTGGGTTCGGCGCCGATCAGCGTCTTGTCGATCTCGAATTTACGTCGCCAGGCTTCCCGGCGCATTTCCGGGGATTTCAAAAATTCACCAAAATTGATCGGGGACATCTTTGTCCACAGGCCGCCGGGCGAGCGAAAATCGGGGATACCTGATTCTGTGCTTATGCCCGCGCCGGTCAAAACCACTATGTTGGAGGCTCGCTCGATAGCTTGCTTGAATTCGCTCGACATGGCTCGATTTCCTGCAGGAATGGCTCACCTTTTGACCTGCTGCTCAGTTTAGTGAATCATGCCCCAAAATCTCGGAGGCTTTCATGAAATATCTGCATACGATGGTCCGCGTGACCGATCTCGACAAGTCCCTCGACTTCTATTGCGACAAGCTCGGACTCGAAAACGTCGGTCGTTTCGACGTCGAAGCGGGTCGTTTCACCCTCGTTTTCCTCGCCCCTCCCGGCCAAAAGGAAGCCCAGATCGAGCTTACCCATAACTGGGACCCGGAGGAACTCGGCGAAGGTCGAAATTTCGGACATCTCGCCTATGAAGTGGATGACATTTACGCGCTTTGCGACAAACTGATGAAGGGCGGCGTCACCATCAATCGACCGCCACGCGACGGCCACATGGCCTTTGTTCGCTCACCTGATAATGTCTCCATCGAACTTCTGCAAAAGGGCAAACCGCTCGAGCCACAGGAACCCTGGGCCTCCATGCAGAACATCGGACATTGGTAAGATCATGCTGTATTTCCGCGACTGCAAACATCCCAAAGGCGAAGCGATAGCGGATTTCGCAGCGACATCCTTACCGGAAGGGACGATCTGGATTGATCTCTTCAGCCCCACTCCCGAGGAAGTTCATCTTGTCGAAAAACTGACGGAATTGTCCTTGCCGACGATAGACTCCTTGAGCGAAATCGAGTCATCAAGCCGTCTGCATACGGAAAATGGGGTTCTCTTCATGAGCGCCCCACTGGTCTCCCGGGCGACCTCCAATTCGCCGGAGGTCACCCCTATCGGCTTCATTCTTACCCGGAAAATTCTGGTCACCATACGCTATGCGGAAATGTCATCATTCGATACATTTCATGAGCGCATGACAATGTCGGGCAGCTTTCATCAATCCAGTCCAGGCGTGTTCGTTGGGCTTGTCGACACCATTCTTGACCGGATGGCCGATATTCTGGAGCGCGTTGGCGATGAACTTGCGATCCTTTCCAAGCGCACGTTTCGCAGCGATCATCTGACACCTTCCAATGGCAATAGAGCGTCGAAAGAAGCCATCGACATGCGCGCAATTCTAAGGCGCATCGGGCGCGCGGGCGACCTTGCTTCAAGCATTCGCGACAGTTTGCTCGGCGTCAATCGCATGGTCGCCTATATGGCCGGGCTCACGGACGAATGGACGCCTGTAGAGGTAAAACCCTATATCAAGACGCTGCGCGACGACGCGGTTTCACTCAATGACTATGTCACCCACCTCAACAACAAGGTTCAGCTTCTTCTCGATGCGACTCTCGGACTCATCAATATCGAGCAGAACAATACGTTCCGTATCCTGACCATTGTATCTGTGGTCGGCATTCCGCCCACGCTGATCGCAAGCATGTACGGCATGAATTTCAAATATATGCCGGAGCTAAGCTGGGCCTGGGGTTACCCCTGGGGCCTCGGCCTCATCGCGGTCAGCGCTATTATCCCGCTGATCTGGTTTAAAATCCGGGGCTGGAACTAGCGGCGGCGTGATCTTTGCGAAACGCTGTTCCGCCTGATCTATAAAGGCCTGCATCATGCGAGAGAAGGCCTTTGCGAAAACACCGTTCATCATCTTCTGAAGTGTCCGGCTGCGGAATTCGAAATCAATATAGAAGTGGATTCTGCAACCGCCATCGGGCAGCGCTTCAAATTGCCATTTGTTCGAAAGATATTTGAAAGGCCCCTGCACATAGTGCACATCGACAATGCGCGCCGGTTTGTCGAGCAAGACCCGGCTGGTGAACTGTTCTCGAAACACCTTGTAGGAGACGATGAGGTCCGCAGTAAGAACTTCGTTCTCACCGTCCATTTCACGCTTGCGGATACGCGCTCCCGCGCACCAGGGCAGAAATTCAGGATAGCGCGCCACGTCGGACACCAACGAGAACATGTCGTCGGACGTAAAAGGCACGTCTCGTATCTGTTGGGTTGCCGTCATGTCATTCGCGCGCGAGCAATGCATTGCGCGCATCGCTCAGCCGCGCAAAATCTTCATCCGCATGATAGGACGAGCGGGTCAATGGACTTGACGATACGAGCAGAAATCCTTTCGTACGCGCCACCGTCTCATAGGACTTGAATTCCTCAGGCGTCACGAAACGATCGACTGCGGCGTGCTTGCGCGTCGGCTGGAGGTATTGTCCGATAGTCAGAAAATCGATGTCGGCGGAGCGCATGTCATCCATGACCTGCTGCACTTCTTCGCGCGTCTCGCCAAGTCCGACCATGATCCCCGATTTCGTGAAGATCGTCGGGTCCAGTTCCTTCACCCGCTGAAGCAGGCGCAGCGAATGGAAATAGCGGGCGCCGGGGCGAATGTTGAGGTAGAGGCGCGGAACCGTTTCGAGGTTGTGGTTGAAGACGTCGGGGCGCGCCGCGACGACCTTTTCCAGCGCGCCGTCTTTTCTGAGGAAGTCAGGCGTCAAAATCTCGATGGTCGTGCCGGGAGACAGGCGCCGAACCGCCTCGATCACCTCAACAAAATGCTGCGCGCCACCATCAGCGAGGTCGTCACGATCGACAGAGGTGATCACCACATGGCGCAGTCCGAGCTTCGCTATGGCCTTGCCGACATTCTCAGGTTCTTGGGGATCAAGAGGAGCAGGCAGGCCCGTGGTCACATTGCAGAACGAACAGGCCCGCGTGCAGGTGTCGCCCATAATCATCATGGTCGCGTGTTTCTTGGACCAGCACTCGCCGATATTGGGGCAACCGGCTTCTTCGCAGACCGTAACAAGATTATTGTCGCGAACGATCTTTCTGGTTTCTGTGTAGACCTCTGATCCCGGCGCCTTGACCCTGATCCAGGCGGGTTTACGCAGCATCGGCGTGTCGGGGCGATTAGCCTTTTCAGGATGCCGAGGCCGCGCCTTGGGCTCACCCAATGTGTTGATAATTGTGGCCATATTTCACATCGCCCGCGCCTGTTTGATATCCATTAAATGGATAGACCGTCCGTCCGATTCAAGCAAATCGGGAGATGACCTGAAGCGGAAACCCGGGTGGGCAACGGCCAAAATCAACCTATTTCGGCCAGATCATACATGCCACCCAATATTTGCATGACACCATTTTCTCCGCGTAGCGGAAAATAGCTGGCCTCAAAGAGAACATATTCAAGGTCGAGACCCAGCAGGCGGCCACGCAAGTAAGCTGGCTTACCGTTCGCCAACACTTCATTGTGAAACGCGATCTGCTCGGCCGCCATTTGCGGGGAATAGCATTCGCTAAAGCGCCGCCCCATGCACCGCATACCAAGTCGGCGCTCGTTCTCCGATCCAACCAGGCGATAGAGAAGGTCCGTATCGCCATCGACAGGCTCGACGATGAACAGGCCGCCCAGTACTTTTTTCAGGTCCGCCGGACTGATATCCCGACGATGTACAATGCCTGTGACATCGGCTTTACTATGCCAATTGGCCAGCAACATACAATTTTTCGGATGCAGTGGAGCTTCAACTCGCTCCACTTCGTAGTCAACCGTACCCAGCTTTGCCGGTGGCCCCAGTTCTGTGTGCATTTTAATCTCCTTGCTCAATTATTAAGCAAAGACAATTAATTTTGTTTTACAAAATCAGGACTTGGAGCCGTTTCTTCGTCCTCTGGCCAAAAGGTTGAGCGATTCCACACCAATGGAAAAGGCGACCGCGAAATAGAGATAAGCTTTCGGAATATGGAAATGAAGCGCATCGGCGATCAGGGACACCCCGATCAGAATCAGGAAACTCAGCGCCAGCATTTTCACGGTTGGGTGTTTTTCAACAAAGGCGGCAACAGGTTCAGCCGCAAAGATCATGACACCGACGGCCGTCAGAACGGCGAAAGCCATGATCTCGAAATGATCCGACATACCCACAGCCGTCATCACAGTATCCAGCGAGAACACGATATCGATGATCGCAATCTGGCAGACAACCGCGAATAGCGTCGCCTTTACGACACCGCCGCCCTCGTCTTCACCTTCGCCTTCAACTTCGGCGTGGATTTCCAGTGTGGACTTGGCGATGAGGAACAGCCCGCCCACCAAAAGCATGATATCGCGCCAGGAAACGCCAAAATCTCCGACAGTCAGGATTGGTTCACTGAGCGAAACGATCCAGGCGACTGAGGCCAACAGCACAAGACGCGTAC
Source organism: Parvibaculum sp. (assembly GCA_049303435.1). Classification (GTDB taxonomy): domain Bacteria; phylum Pseudomonadota; class Alphaproteobacteria; order Parvibaculales; family Parvibaculaceae; genus Parvibaculum. The sequence continues at coordinate 12,072 of JBAQNC010000190.1, forward strand.
CTAAGGCGGCGATCAATCCCAAGCGCCTGCCGAGTTTTTGTTTATCCTTGGGAAGCCTTGCTGCAAGGATCGCAAGAAAAATGATGTTGTCGACGCCGAGCACGATCTCGAGGACTGTCAGGGTAAGCAGACTGGCCCAGTTTTCCGGACTAGACAGAATTTCGAACATGCGTGACTATTTCTATATGTGAAGCGCGCGGCCATAGGCCGCTAGTACGGACTCATGCATCATTTCAGACAATGTCGGATGTGCAAAGATCGTATGCATGAGTTCGGCTTCTGTCGTCTCCAAGGTTTTGGCGACCGTATATCCTTGGATCAGCTCTGTCACCTCTGCTCCAATCATGTGGGCCCCTAAAAGTTCCCCTGTTTTGACATCGAAAACGGTCTTGACCAGCCCATCCGGCTCCCCGAGGGCGATAGCCTTGCCGTTGCCAATGAAGGGAAAACGGCCAACCTTGACCTCAAAACCTTGTTCCTGGGCCTTGGCCTCGGTCAGGCCCACGCTGGCGATCTGAGGGTTGGAATAGGTGCACCCGGGAACGCGGGTCACGTCCAGAGGGCGCAACCCCTTGATCCCTGCGATCCGCTCGACCGCCAGGACACCTTCATGGCTGGCCTTATGCGCCAACCAAGGCGCACCGACCAGATCGCCAATCGCATAGACGCCTTTGGTCGCTGTCTCCAGCCATTGATTTACCACGACATGGCCGCGATCCACCTTGATGCCCAGCTCCTCAAGTCCCAGATTTTCGACGTTACCGGTGATCCCAACTGCGGAGATCACGCGCTCGGTCGTAATTTTCTCCACCTTGCCATCACTCAGTTTGATGGTCGCCGTGACGCTATCTTTGCCCTTCGCAAGACCTTCAACCTTGGCCCCTGTCAGGAGTCTCATGCCTTGCTTCCTGAAGGCCTTGGCGGCCAACTCGGATATCTCGGCGTCTTCGACCGGCAATATCCGGTCCATCACTTCGACGACCGTCACCTCGACGCCAAAGGTCTGGTAGAAGCTGGCAAACTCGATTCCAATGGCGCCGGAACCGATGACGAGAAGCGACTTCGGCATGGCCGACGGCACCATCGCCTCACGATAGGTCCAGACGAGTTTCCCATCCGGCTCGATGCCCGGCAGCGTGCGGGCACGAGCGCCGGTTGCCAGAATGATATTCTTCGCGGCAAGCGCTTGTTTTCCTGCCTCACCAACCGAAACGCGTCCGCCACCGATAAGCTTTGCGGTTCCCTGAACAACGTCGATCTTGTTCTTCTTCATCAGGAACTTGACGCCGTTGGACAACTGGCTGGCAACCTGTCGGCTACGCTTTACAATTTTCTCAGCGTCATAGCCGATGTTGTCCGCCTTCAGACCGTATTCGTCGAGCCGCTGAATGGTGTGGTAGATTTCAGCGGACCGCAGCAATGCCTTGGTCGGAATACAGCCCCAGTTGAGGCATATGCCGCCGAGCTCACTGCGCTCCACAATCGCCGTCTTGAGACCAAGTTGGGAGGCGCGTATCGCCGCGACATAGCCGCCGGGGCCGGAACCGATAACGACCAGATCGTATGAAGTGTCAGCCATGTTCGATGTCCTCAAAGCAGCATTGACGGCGGGTATTCGACATATGCCTTGAACGCTTGAAGGAATGTGGCGCCCAAGGCCCCGTCAATCGCCCGATGATCGCAGGACATCGTTACTGTCATCATTGTCGCAATCTCGACCTTCCCGTCCTTGACGATCGGTCGCTCGACGCCACGACCAACAGCAAGGATCGCCGCTTGAGGCGGGTTGATGACGGCGGTGAAATTATCGATGCCGAACATCCCGAGATTTGAAATCGAAAAGCTACCGCCTTCGAACTCGGAGGGCTTCAGTTTCTTTGAACGCGCGCGTTCGGCCAACGACCTGGCTTCGGTCGATATTTCGCTCAGCCCCTTGTCTTCGGCATTGCGAACAATGGGCGTAATCAACCCGCCTTCGATCGCCACAGCGATGCCGATGTCCGAATGCTTGTGGCGCAGCAAGGCATTGCTTGCGAAGCTGACATTGGCCTCGGGCACCTTCGCAAGCGCAAGGGCCGCCGCACGAATAAGGAAGTCATTCACGGACAGTTTGACGCCATCCTTGGCCTGCTCGTTCAGCACTTTGCGTATCTTCAGAAGCTCATCCAGCGCGCAATCGATCGAGAGATAGAAATGCGGGATTTCCTGCATCGCCTGCGTCAAACGCCGCGCGATGGTCTTGCGCATATTGTCGAGCGGGATTTCCTCATAGCTGCCCGTCTCATAGAAGGCACGAGGATCAATCGCCGGGCCGCCCGTCTGCAGCATGGATGCAGGAGGAGATTTCGCGGTCGCGCCGGGTGTCGCGCCCTCAAGATCGGCCTTGATGATGCGCCCGCGAGGGCCCGTCCCCTTGATTGCTGAAAGATCGATGCCCTTGTCCCTGGCGATACGGCGTGCAAGAGGCGTGACAAAGACACGCGATTTGTCCGGCGCAGCTTCCGCCGTTTTGACGGGCACAGGAGCTGAGGCCGGTTTTTGCGATTTCTGCGGTTCGGCAGGCGCCGATGACGCCTTGGCTGCTAGAGCTGGCGTATCTCCAATGGACGCAGGGTCTTCACCCTCTTCGGCTATGATCGCAATAACGGCATTCACCTTCACGTTCTCAGTGCCCTCCGGCACCAAGATTTTGGCGACCGTGCCCTCGTCCACGGCCTCGACTTCCATCGTGGCCTTGTCGGTTTCAATCTCGGCGATCACGTCCCCCGAGTGGACTTCATCACCAACCTTGACCATCCATTTTGTGAGGGTGCCTTCTTCCATCGTCGGCGAAAGGGCTGGCATCAGAATATTGCTAGACATCGATCCACTCCCTATCGGTAGCAGACGGCTTTGACCGTCTCTACTACTTCGTCGGCGCTTGGCAGCGCGAGCTTTTCAAGGTTTGCCGCATAGGGCATCGGCACGTCTTTTTGTGTAACGCGCAGAATAGGCGCGTCGAGCCAATCGAACGCCTGTGCCTGCACAGCGGCGGCAATCTCGCTGCCAATGCCGCAGACCGGCCAGGTTTCCTCGACTGTCACCAGGCGGTTTGTCTTCTTCACGGACTGGACAATCGTATCAATATCCAGGGGACGGATCGTTCGCAGATCAATGATCTCGGCGTTGATACCTTCTTCGGCCAGCTTTGCCGCCGCATCGATGCAATAGGTCAGAGCATGGCTATGCGAGACGATGGTGACGTCCGTGCCCTCTTTCAATATGCGCGCCTTGCCGATAGGCAGCACATAGTCGTCGAGCTTGGGTACCTCGAAACTCTTGCCATAGAGAATTTCATTCTCAAGGAAAATCACCGGATTGGGGTCGCGAATGGCGGCCTTGAGCAAGCCCTTGGCGTCCGCCGCCGAGAAAGGCGCAATCACTATAAGCCCGGGAATATGGGCAAACCATGAAGCATAATCCTGACTATGCTGCGCGCCGACACGAGAGGCAGGCCCATTCGGCCCTCGAAAGACAATCGGCGCGGACATCTGGCCACCGGACATGTAACGCGTCTTGGCTGCCGAATTAATCAGATGATCCATCGCCTGCATGGCGAAGTTGAAGGTCATGAACTCGACGACAGGCCGTAACCCAGCAAAGGCCGCTCCAACGCCGAGCCCGGCAAAGCCGTGCTCAGTGATCGGCGTATCGAAGACACGGCGTTCGCCAAACTCTTCGAGCAGACCCTGGGTCACCTTATAGGCGCCGTGATATTCGGCGACTTCTTCGCCCATGACAAAAACAGAGTCGTCACGGCGCATCTCTTCGGCCATCGCGTCGCGCAGGGCTTCGCGAACCGTGAGTTCGACAAACTCCGTTCCCTCTGGAATCTCCGGGTCGGAGGGAGCCGCGACCTGTTCAGGAAATGCAACGGTTGGGACGGCTGGCACGGTCTCCACTGTCTTGGGCGCCTCAGTCTTGGGCTTTGGCGCGACTGGAGCGGTATCTAAAGATGAAACGTCTTCACCCTCGTCACCGACGATGGCGATGACTTCATTGACCTTCACATTCTCGGTGCCTTCCGGCACGAGCAATTTAATGATCTTGCCCTCGTCGACTGCTTCGACTTCCATCATCGCCTTGTCGGTCTCGATTTCAGCGATCACATCGCCTGAACGAACTTCATCGCCAACCTTGACCATCCATTTGGCGAGCGTGCCCTCTTCCATTGTCGGCGAAAGCGCAGGCATCAAAATATTCGTCGCCATGATCAGACCCCCGCCACTTGACAGGGGGCGACAACATCGGTCCAGAGTTCGGAAGGATCAGGCTCCGGGCTCGATTGCGCAAACTCCGCAGCCTCCGCAACAATGGCGCGAATTTCCTTATCGATATTCTTCAACTCATCTTCGCCCGTGCCGCCAGCGAGCAATCGCATCCGCACCTGTTCGATCGGGTCGTGCTCGTGGCGCATCTTGTTCACTTCTTCCTTCGCACGATATTTGGCGGGGTCGGACATGGAATGACCACGATATCGATAGGTCATCATTTCGAGAATGTATGGCCCCTTGCCGGCGCGGCACCATGCCAAGGCCTTTTCACCCGCAGCGCGCACGGCATGGACGTCCATGCCATCCACCTGCTCGCCTGGAATGTTGAAGCTGACGCCGCGTTTGGAAAGATTGGTCTGGGCCGAAGATCGCGCCACCGATGTGCCCATGGCGTATTGATTGTTCTCGATCACGTAGATGATGGGCAGCGACCAAAGCTCGGCCATGTTGAAGCTTTCATAGACCTGTCCCTGATTGGCCGCGCCGTCGCCAAAGAACGCCAAAGCGACATTCTCATTGCCGCGATACTTGTTGGCAAAACCAAGCCCTGTGCCGATCGGGACCTGGGCACCGACGATGCCGTGACCGCCAAAGAAGTTCTTCTCGATGCTAAACATATGCATCGAGCCACCCTTACCTTTGGAGTAGCCCCCTTCGCGTCCGGTCAGCTCGGCCATGACGCCCTTGGGGTCCATGCCGCAGGCAAGCATGTGGCCGTGGTCCCGATAGCCGGTGATGATCTGGTCACCCTCGATGATCGCACCAAGAAGGCCGACAACGACAGCTTCCTGACCGATGTAGAGATGACAGAAGCCTCCGATGAGGCCCATGCCATACATTTGGCCGGCCTTTTCTTCAAATCGTCTGACAAGCAGCATCTCGCGATAGGCCACCAAATCTTCCTCATGGGAAAAATCATCCGGACCCTTAGCTTTTGTGGGCGACGCCTTGCGTTTCGCCGGGGCTTTAGCAGCTCGGGCTTTTGAAGCTGACCTGGGAGGCATGTCGTGTTCCGTTTCTTGAAGAAAAGCTCATTGATGGCTTGAGCCTACTCTGGAACACTAATCTAAATGGTTGATCTTAAAAACAAATATTCAAATTAACTCAAATTAGGTTAATTACTAAGAAACGCCAATTACTTAGGTTGGCCTACGCTGCCCTCATGATCTCGGAAAATCACAATATCGTCCTTGTTTGCCAGTCCAAGCGTGGCTCGCGCCCGCTCATCCAGCAAATCGGGATCAAGACTTTCGGGACGCAGCAAAGATACCTGCTGATCCAAAGAGCGATGAGTCGCCTCGACCTCGGCAAGCTGCTGCTCAAGCGTATCGACGGAATTCTGCAGGCTGAGCCAGGCGATAAAACCGTGGCGACCATAGACGGCATGATAAGCGAAATAGGAAAGCACGATGATGCAGACCAGCGGTATCAAGGCTTGCCGCAGGCGCCACGGTTCTCGTGTTCGAATCAAAGCAAAATCAGTCATAATTATAGAGAATCACAAGTTGATTCCTCCCGTCAACTCATCTCGCACATATATTCGACGCTCCTGAGGACGTGTGCACTCGATAGCAAGATCGCGAATAAAAAAGGGCTGCACACCCTGAAGAATGTGCAGCCCAGTCTAACGGCAAAATCCGTGGAGGGAACTTACCGTGAAAGTCTTTAGCGAACGCCCATCTGGCGGATCGCATTCGGTGTATAGCGGCTGCGGTCGAGTTCGTCGGCGGAATAGTTGACCGGCGGCTCTTCGTTCTGCAAGCCAAGGGCCAGATAACGGCCAGCCTGCAGGTCATAGACGATTTCAGCGGCGGAGCCACAAAGCGGCACGTTGTAACGCTGCACCTGCTGGAGCTCCTGGACGCGCCAGAGTTGACCACGACCGTCATAGAGTTCGGCGCCGGCGATCTGCCAAGCGTCTTCGTCATTGTGATAAACACGACGGGCATAAACGTGGCGCGTTGACGGCTTCAGCTTGGCTTCGAAGTTCCAAGTACGATGAACTTCATAGCGGATGTCATCCTGATTGAGATGAAGCGGCTTGATGAAATCCTTATACTTCGCGCTTTCGGCCTTGTAGTCATTCGCGGCAATGATCTTCGGTGTCTTGTCGATTACGCTCCAGTCATAACGATCCAACGCACCATTGAAGCCGTCGAAAGCGTCAGAAGTGGACAAACCGTCCGAGTTGGTGCCGGGATTGTCGTAAGAGATGTTCGGCGCGCGACGCACGCGACGCGTACCGGGGCTGTACTGCCAGGCCTGACGACCGCCATTGACGGTCGCATTCAGAGCTTCGAGCACGAGGGTCACGTTACCCGCTTCACGCGCCGGAGCGATCGTATTGGCGATGTAATAGAGCGATATGTTGTCGAGGTCTTCGGCGCGCTTGTGAGCCGGGTTCGACCAATCGAGGATGGCTTCGTCCTGCACGATGGTGAGCGTGTAGTCACCGCTACGCGTCACAGGAGCCGCCGCAAATTGACGGACGGTCTTGAACGCACGATAGCGTAGCGTATGGTTCCACATAATCTCATTGGCATTGTTCGGGATCGGGAACGGGAAGCCCATGATCGCGCCGCCAACGCCGGAACCACCACCATTAAGAATGCCAACCTTGGCGTTGTTCTTCGTGGCATTGTAGACAACATCAGGATAAGCGCACGTACGGCGCGTCTGGTAGACGTTCATTTTATAGTCGGGATAGGCCTTCATCACCGCCTTATAACCGTCTGTCAACAGAGCATCATATTTCGCGGCGTTTTCGGCCGTGATTGTGTATTTGATCGGATCGCTGGCAAACGGATCGGCGAGATGGTCACCGGGCTTGTAGGTGACATTGCTCGGCACCGTCGAAAGACCGCCGGTCCAGGCCGGAATGTCACCCTCACCCGCCTTTTCGGCCCCGATTGGCGTCAAGTCATTGCCAAGACGATCCGCCTGAGCGTCCGGGACTTGTGCCTGGGCAGCCATCGGCGCGAGAAACGCAAGCGCGATAGCCAAACTAGAAATCTTCATACTCTACAACCTCCCATGTCGCAGGTTTCCTTCGTGGAATCCCTATTATTTTCCCTATGATAAAATATAATAGGGTTCTTATTCTTATTTGACATTCATCTATATAATTTTTTCAAAGTCAATTGCATTTCTGGGCGAATGCAAGGCATTCAGCCATTTTGTCGTACGATCTTGGATGTAGCGCACAATGTTTCATGCACTGCTGCACAAACTTCCGGACATTGGAGAAATAGAAAGGCCGCAGAGATTTCTCCCTGCGGCCTGACCATGTTCTCTCGATTGAACAATATATTTGAAAGCTCAGCGCTTCAGAATGCTACGTCCGGCAAATTCGGCGGAGGCGCCAAGCAATTCCTCAATGCGAATGAGCTGATTGTATTTGGCCAACCGATCGGAACGCGCAAGCGAGCCTGTCTTGATCTGACCGCAGTTTGTCGCCACGGCAAGATCCGCAATTGTCGTATCTTCGGTTTCGCCGGAACGATGAGACATGACGGAGGTGTATCCGGCGCGATGCGCCATTTCTACTGACTCAAGCGTCTCGGTCAGCGAGCCAATCTGGTTGACCTTGACGAGAATGGAGTTGGCGACGCCCTTGGCGATACCATCGGCGAGACGGGTCTTGTTGGTCACGAACAGATCGTCACCAACCAGTTGCACCTTGCTGCCGAGAGCGTCGGTCATCATCTTCCAACCATCCCAATCGTCTTCCGCCATGCCGTCTTCGATCGAAATGATCGGGAAGCGCGAAACCAGGTCGACCCAATAATCAACCATGCCACCGGCATCAAGCTTTTTGCCTTCGCCCTTCAGGTCATAGACGCCGTTCTTGTAGAACTCTGTCGATGCGGCATCGATGGCAAGGAAGATGTCGTCGCCGGGACGGTAGCCGGCCTTCTCAATCGCCTTCATCACAAAGCCGATTGCATCTTCAGTCGATGCGAGGTTCGGTGCAAAACCGCCTTCGTCGCCGACATTGGTGTTATGTCCCGCAGCTTTCAGTTCGCTCTTCAGTGTGTGAAAAACCTCTGCGCCCATACGAACGGCGTCCGCAATGCTGCCCGCAGCAACAGGCATGATCATGAATTCCTGAATGTCGATGGGGTTGTCGGCATGTTCGCCGCCATTGACGATATTCATCATCGGAACCGGCAGGATCCGCGCGGCGGGACCACCAACATAGCGAAAGAGCGGCTGGCCTTGTGACTCGGCCTGCGCTTTGGCGACTGCCATCGAGACACCGAGGATGGCGTTAGCGCCGATACGCGATTTGTTGGGTGTCCCATCGAGTTCGCACATGGCGCGATCGATCTCGATCTGCTCTTCTGCATCAAGACCGCCGATGGCCTCGAATATCTCGCCATTCACCGCGGCGACGGCATTGAGAACGCCCTTGCCATTGTATCGACCGCCGCCGTCGCGCAGTTCGACCGCCTCATGCGCGCCTGTTGAAGCGCCAGACGGCACTGCAGCGCGACCAAAGGCACCGTCCTCAAGGATGACGTCCACCTCGACAGTCGGATTGCCTCGGCTGTCGAGTATCTCGCGCCCGGTGATGTCGATAATTGCAGCCATGGTCCTCATGTCTCCGCTAGATGTCTGAAAATATCGCGTTTCTAGCGGAGACGACCGAGAAGCGAAAGGGGTTTGAAAAGATTACCGGACCCCTTTGCCTCCATGACAATTCTAGACCACCTTGCGAAGGCCTTCGGAAACAGGAATTCTTTTAAAATCAATGTCTTCCGGTGCCTGCTGCAGAAGCTCATCGCGATGCTTCAGGATGTAGGACCGTTCTGCCTCAATCAGGGCTCGGCCAAGCCCAACACAGAAGTGCTGCCCTGGCGACAAGTGGCCAGTCAAAGGCGAGCCTTCGTTTTCAAGTTCGTCCAATGAGGCACTGGTTACGGCGGTGTCAGTGAGCCGATGCTCAAGCAACTCGGCGACGCGTGATCGGGGCAGATAAGGCGCAAAACTGAGCATGAACATAAAATCAGAACGAAGACTCTGCTTTACGTCCTGAGTCATGAGAGCGTCAATACAGACTGCCCGACCAGCATCTGTAATCTCATAAATCTTTTTGTTTGGTCGACTTTCCTGCTCCACCCGCTCAAACGTAACAAGCCCCTCCACAGCCAGTTCATTAAGCACCGGATAAATATTGCTGATCGTCACATCGACGATCCTCGAGACCTCCTGCTCCAGAATTTTCTTGATGTCATATCCCGTCGCCGGGCCAGACATAAGCACGCTGAGCAGCAATTCCTTTGTATTCAAATCCGCGTCCTCCCCCGAGCAGCAGATCGAAGCCCTTGATCAAGGCACCGTAACTTGTTTATAAACCCTTACATATAGGTTTGTTTTACCTATTATTCTTATACATAAACTGTCCGAGGTACCTTTGGGGGCACATTTCGGACAGTTTCCCTCACCTACCGCGATTGAGCAGCCAGTTTCTGGAAGCTCGAAAGCTCCTCCCCAGAAAACGAGCGACTGAAACTGTCGCCGAATCCAAGTGAGAAAAACAGTCAAAATGAGAGTATCGGTGGGAAACGCACCTGTCACGGGTGAACGATCCAAATCACGCCTCAGGGCGAAAGTTTTTGCAGGGGCCCTGGTTTCAACCCTGCTCTTGGGCGGGGCTGCCCATGCGGAAAGCTACAAATTCGGCGATGTGGATGTGTCGATGGACACGACCATATCGGCCGGCGTCAGCATGCGCACCAGCGCGCGCGACTGCGAAAAGGTCAGCAAGGTCAATGGAGGTTGTGTGCGCGCAGATGGACGTGCAACGGGCGTCAACGCGGACAATGGCAATCTGAACTTCAATCGCTGGGACCTCACCGACGCTATCGTTCGCGCGACGGTTGACGTTCAGGCGAAGTGGAAGAACTACGGAATCTTCCTGCGTCCGACGGCGTTCTATAATCAAATTTACGCGAACAACAACCTGCGTTTCCGCGACCTGAACCACGACGGCGCCAACCAACTGAACTACAAGGTGGATGTGCTCGACGCCTTCGCCTATGCCAATTACGACATTGGAGGTCACTACACGACGATCCGTGTTGGCAAGCAGGTTCTCAACTGGGGTGAAAGCCTGTTCATCCAAGGCGGTGTCAACCAGTTCCAGGCGCTCGACGTGACGGCCATCCGCACACCGGGTTCGGAACTGAAAGACGCACTGTCGCCGATGCCGATGATCTATGCCTCCTTCGCCGCGACCGACGCGCTGACGCTCGAAGCCTTCTGGCAGTTCAGTTATGAAAAGACCTATCTCGATCCGTCAGGTTCGTTCTATTCGACCGACGACATCGTTGGCGAGGGTTCGCTACCGGCCTTGCTGAATGCATTAATCGACAATCCGGACCTTGCCCCCGCCGATGGCGACTGGGCTGGTCTTCTTGGCGGCTCACCCGTGCCGATCGCACTGGCGCGAACAGGTGACCGGGGCCATAGCGACTACAACCAGTTTGGTCTCGCGGCTCACTACTATGCAGATCAGGTTGGTACAGGAACGGATTTCGGCCTTTACTTCGTCCGCTATTCAAGCCGCCTGCCCTTCCTCGGCTTCACGAACGGCGGCCAGACGATGGCTCAATCCTGCGCGGCGCTTGCATCGGGTGGTGCGCTCGACTGCACATCAGCAACTGGCGTTGGTGCAGCCTTCGCATATGGCGCCAATCAGGCGACCTATTTCTACGACTTCCCCACAGTCAACACATTGGGAGCCAGTTTCAGCACGACAGTTGGCGGGACGGCTTTGTCCGGTGAAGTGACCTATTCACCCAAGATGCCGTTTGGCGTGAGCGACTTCGAACTCAACGCCTCGCAGATCGACGGTCTTGGCGCTACGCCACTTCTATCCGGTGGTCTGGCCACAACGTTCAGTTCCTACCTCGCCGGTGTGGGGCCGAACCAGTCCACCCTGTCGCATATCGATCTTGATGCGTTTCAGGGTCAGGTCGGCACGATCAATTCGTTCACGACTTCGGACTTCATTCCGCGTCACCTTGATGCAGACGGTGCAACCTTCGTGTTCAACGCCGGTTTTGTCTACGTACCGGATGCCGGTAAATATCCGCTCAACCGTGCGGGCCCTGAAGCAGCAATGAAAAGTCTGGCCGGTGCTCTGGGCGTCTTTCATGTCGCCACAGACCCGCAGTATGCGACCAGCTTCTCGGCTGGCTATCAGGCTTTGCTGAAAGTTGATTACAACAATGCTTTCGGCACGCCGATCACTCTGACTCCCAGCATTGCCTTC
>JBAQNC010000191.1:0-16041 GCA_049303435.1 Parvibaculum sp.
CGATCACATTGGGCATGTTCATCGCGGCGGCAAAGGCAATGTCGGCCGATGAAAGTCTGCGGCCCGCTTCGAGCCCCACTGTGCCTTCCTTGAAGTCGATGCCTGCCTGGCGCACATGCGCGCCGACACCGGCGGCAAAATTCGAGATCACATATTCGCCGTCGCGCTCCGTGTCTTCCTGAATGATAATCGCGTCAGCGCCTTTGGGCAGCGGTGCGCCGGTGAAAATCCGCACGGCTTCATTTTCGCCGAGTGTGCCCTCATAGGCGCCACCCGCTGCCGCTTCGCCCACCACGGCCAATCGCGTCGGCGGGTTCGCCACGTCGCGGCTTCGCACCGCATAGCCATCCATCGCCGAGAGATCGAACGGCGGCTGCGTCCGCTGTGCCACCACATTGCCCGCCAGCACCCGGCCCAAAGCTCTGTTGAGCGCCGCACGTTCTGGCACCATCGGCTCGATGGCTTCCAGAATGCGTTTGCGCGCTTCCGCCACCGGCATCAAAACCTTGTCGACCATTGGTTTGCCCTTTTTATTTGGCCTTATAAGTACCCGACTTCCCGCCATCCTTATGTGTCAGCCTGATGTCGCCGATCACCATGCCGCGATCGACCGCCTTGGCCATGTCGTAAAGCGTGAGGCAGGCGACGCTCACCGCCGTCAGCGCTTCCATCTCCACGCCCGTCTGGCCGGTCAGCTTCACCGTCGCCGTCACCTCGATCGAATGCGTCTTCACGCTGGGTTTGAAATCCACCGACACTTTCGAAATCATCAGCGGATGGCAGAGCGGGATGAGATCGGAAGTCTTCTTCGCCGCCATGATGCCGGCGAGCCGCGCCACTTCCAGCGCATTGCCCTTGGCGAGCTTGCCACCCGTGATGAGCTTCAGCGTTGCAGACTCCATGACGATGCGCCCCTTGGCGGTCGCCGTGCGCGCGGTCGCGGGCTTCTCCGACACATCCACCATATGCGCCGCGCCCTTGGCGTCGAGATGCGTCAGTTTCTTCTTTTCGGCCATATCGAAAACTCCCGACGAAAGTTTAGCGCGATTCAGAAGGCGGCGCGAATGGCCATGAGGCTTGTGAGCAGGCCCTTGGCGTCCCTGAGATTGAGGCAGCAGAGCGGATCGCAAAGGGCATCGTCCGGTGACGGATGAAATTCTAGAAAAATGCCGTCCGCGCCCGCCGCCACCGCTGACTTTGCGAGTGTCGGCACAGCGTCGCGGCGTCCGCCGGTCGATGCGCCTTGTGTGCGCGGGTCGGCGCCGGGCAGCTGCGCGGCATGTGTCGCATCCATTGTCACCGGCACGCCGAGCTTCTTCATTTCGTCGAAGGCGAGCATATCGACGATGAGATTATTGTAGCCGAACGAGGTGCCGCGTTCGCAGAGCACTACGCCATCATGGACGCCCGTCGCTTCGGCCACCTTGTCCAGGATGTTCTTGCAGTCCCAGGGCGCCAGAAACTGCCCCTTCTTCACATGCAGCAATCCGCCCGCCTTATGCGTCGCGCGCGCCGCCGCCACCACAAGATCGGTCTGGCGGCAGAGGAACGCGGGAATCTGCACCACATCGGCCACGGCGGCGACAGGTTCGGCCTGATAGACTTCATGCAGGTCGGTGGCGATCGGCACGTCGAGTTGCTTTTTGACCTCGGTGAGAATTTTCAGGCCTTCCTCAAGCCCTGGCCCGCGATAGCTGTGGATCGACGAACGGTTGGCCTTGTCGAAGCTTGCCTTGAAAATATAAGGCAATCCCAGTTCGGCCGTTACCGCCTTCAGATGCGAACCGACCTCCAGCGCCAGATCGAGATTTTCCAGCACATTCAGCCCGGCGATCACCACCAGCGGCTGGCCGTCGCCAATCTTGATGTTCCAGTTTTTGAGAGAAAAGACGGCCATGTCATTGCACCTGTGGGTGAGGAAAATTTTTAGTCTTGTTTCAAGAGCGCGCGCGTCGCCGCTTCTACATCGTCTTGCCGCATCAGGCTTTCGCCGACGAGGAAGACCCGCGCATTGACCTTCGCCAGCCGTGCCAGATCGGCAGGCGTGAAGATGCCGCTTTCGCCGATGATCATCTTGGTTTCAGGCGCCAGCGGCGCGAGACGTTCCGTCGTCGCCAGCGTCGTCTCGAAGGTCTTGAGATTGCGGTTGTTGATACCGAGCATCGGGCTCCTGAGCTTCAGCGCGCGGGTGAGTTCGTCCTCGTCATGAACTTCCACGATCACATCCATGCCCCATTGGAAGGCGGCGTCTTCGAGCTCGCTGGCTTGCGCGTCGGAAACCGAGGCCATGATGATCAGGATGCAATCCGCGCCCATCGCGCGCGCTTCCACCACCTGATAGGTGTCATACATGAAGTCCTTGCGGATGACGGGGAGGGCGACGGCATCCCGCGCCGCTTTCAGATAGTCGGCGCTTCCCTGAAACGAGGGCCCGTCCGTCAGCACCGACAGACAGGTGGCGCCGCCGCGTTCGTAGGCCTTCGCCAGTTCCGGCGGGTTGAAGTCTTCGCGGATCAGGCCTTTCGACGGGCTCGCCTTCTTGATCTCGGCGATCAGCCCATATTGGCCTGCGTCGATCTTGCGCTTCAGTGCTGCATGAAATCCGCGCACGGGCGAGGCCGCGCGGGCTTCCACTTCAAGCTCGACCAGAGGCTTCGCCGCTTTCGCTGCGGCAATCTCTTCCAGCTTGTAAGCGCCAATTTTTGTCAGAATATCAGACATCGATCTTTCGTCCGTTTGAAACCGTGACAAGCCGCGCCAGCGTTTCTTTGGCCGCGCCGCTGTCGATGGCCTGTGCCGCCATCGCAACGCCTTCCTTCAGCGTCGAAACGCGATCGGCCACGATCAGCGCCGCCGCCGAATTGAGCAACACGATATCGCGATAGGGACCTTGTTCGCCATCGAGCAACCGCGTGATCGCCGCCGCATTATAGGCAGGTTCGCGACCACGCAGATCGGCCAGCGTCGCACGCGGCAATCCGGCATCTTCCGGCGTCACCTCAAATGTGCGGATTTTGCCGCCATCGAGTTCGGCCACGAATGTCGGCCCCGTCGTCGTCAATTCGTCGAGCCCGTCCGACCCATGCACCACCCAGGCCTTTTCAAGGCCGAGGTTGCGTAGCACTTCGGCGAAGGGCTCAATCCACCGCTTGTCGAAAACGCCGATCATCTGCCGATTCACGAAAGCCGGATTGGAAAGCGGCCCCAGCAGATTGAAAATCGTTCGTATGCCGAGTTCGCTGCGCACCGGTCCCACATGCTTCATCGCCATGTGATGCGCGGGCGCGAACATGAAGCCGACGCCGGCTTCCGTGATGCAGCGCTCGATGGCGTCGGGCTCATTATCGAGCTTGAGCCCGAGGATCGACAACGCATCCGCCGTTCCCGATTTCGATGACGCCGCCTTGTTGCCATGCTTGGCGATGGGCACACCGCAGCCCGCCACAACCAGCACTGCCGCCGTCGAGATATTGTAGGTATGCGCGCCGTCGCCGCCAGTGCCGACAATGTCGATGGCGTCCGCTGGCGCCTTGACCCGCTTCGCCTTTGCGCGCATCACGCTGGCGCCGGCGGTGAGTTCGGCCACCGTTTCCCCGCGCATGTGCAGCCCCATGAGGAAGGCCGCCATCTGTGCCGGCGTCGCCTCGCCATTCATGATGATGGTGAAAGCGTCCTCCGCCGCCTCCGGCGTCAGAACTCCGCCATCGGCGATGGTCGCCAGATAGGTCTTGAAATCGCTCATAGGCTCGCCATCACGCCGGTGATCTCGAGGAAATTACGCAGCATGTCGTGCCCGTGTTCCGTCGCGATGCTTTCGGGGTGGAACTGAACGCCGTGGATCGGCAACGTCTTGTGTTGCAATCCCATGATCGTGTCGTCCTTCGACGTCGCCGTCACTTCCAGAACGTCCGGCATGGTTTCCGGTGCAATGGTCAGCGAGTGGTAGCGCGTGGCGTTGAGCGGGCTCGGCAGATGTTTGAAGACGCCTTTGCCCGTGTGGTAGATCGCGTCGACCTTGCCGTGCATGAGTTGGCTCGCGCGCACGATCCGCCCGCCGAAGGCCTGACCGATGGCCTGATGTCCGAGGCAGACGCCGAACAGCGGAATCCTGTTGTCCGCCGCCGCCTTGATGAGATCGAGGCAGATGCCCGCCCGGTCCGGGTCGCAAGGCCCCGGCGAAATCACGATGGCTTTCGGCTGCTTGGCCAGCGCTTCCGCGACCGTCAGCTTGTCATTGCGCCAGACATCGGCCTTGGCCCCAAGATCGCCCAGAAACTGGACGAGATTGTAGGTAAAGCTGTCGTAATTATCGATGAGAAGCAGCATGGGCCAGGCTTTCGACGAAAAGGCGGTATTTCGAGCCCTCTTATAGAGGTTGCCTCCCACATTGGGCAAGAAAGGTGACGGAACAAGATAACGCTTGTCCCGTCATGCGCGGGCGTGACCCGCGTATCCACGTCTTTGCCAAAACCGCCGTCGTTAAGACGTGACTGGCCGGATCAAGTCCGGCCATGACGAAAAAGAGGGAAGGGTGAGGGCCTTGGGCCTACTGCCGTCTCCCGCCCCGCGTCGCATAGCGCACAGCCTCTTCCGCGGCGCGAAACAACGCCTTGGCCTTGTTGACGCTTTCCTGATGCTCACCCTCGGGGCTGGAATCCGCCACCACGCCGCCACCGGCCTGCACATACATCTTGCCATCTTTCACGACTGCCGTGCGCAGGATGATGCAGGTGTCCATTTCGCCCGCCGCCGAGAAATAGCCGACGCAGCCTGCATAGGAGCCGCGTTTTTCCAGTTCCAGCTCGTCGATGATCTCCATCGCGCGAACCTTCGGCGCACCCGAAACCGTGCCCGCCGGGAAGCCCGCAATCAGCGCCTCGATAGCGTCATATTCCGGCGCAAGATCGCCCTCGACATTCGAGACGATATGGATCAGATGCGAGGTGAGTTGCAGCGCGAATTGTTCCGTCACCTCCACCGAGCCGATCTTCGATACGCGGCCCACATCGTTGCGCCCCAGATCGAGCAGCATCAGATGTTCGGCGCGTTCCTTCGGATCGGCGAGCAGCTCCTCGCCGATCGCCACGTCTTCCGTCGCCGATTTGCCGCGATGACGCGTCCCGGCGATAGGCCGGATGGTGACGCGATTGTCGCGCACGCGGACCAGAATTTCCGGGCTCGACCCGACAATCGCGAAATCCTCGAAATTCAGGAAATAGAGGAAAGGCGAGGGGTTGATCCGGCGTAGCGCCCGATAGAGCGAGAAGGGCGGCAGCGTGAACGGCGCCTCGAAGCGCTGCGACAGCACCACCTGAAAAATGTCGCCCGCCGCAATATAGTCCTTCGCCTTGCGCACCATTTCATAATAGGTGTCGGCGGAAGTATTGGAGACCGGCGTCGGCATCTCCGTTGCCTGGTCCGCCTGTTCGGCATGTGGCAACGAACGGTCGAAGTCGCTCATTACGTCGTTGATGCGTTCGCCTGCGCGCGCATAGGCCGCCCGCGCATTGACGTCCGCTTCGGGACGCACCGGCGTGACGATCGTCACTTCGTCCTTCACGCTGTCGAATATGGCGATGATCGTGGGCCTGAGAAAAATCCCGTCGGGCAGGCCAAGACCGCCACCAGGAATATCCGGCAGGTGCTCGACCAAACGCACAGTGTCATAGCCCATATAGCCGAACACGCCCGCAGCCATCGGCGGCAGGTCTTCGGGCAGGTCGATGCGCGACTCTTCGATCAGGGCGCGGAGCGACGCCAATGCGCCGCCGCTCACGGGCTCGAAGGCTTTCGTGTCCGTCCGCGCCTTGCGGTTGATCTCGGGCTTGTCGCTCATCGTGCGCCAGATCACATCGGGTTTCAGCCCGATGATCGAATAGCGTCCGCGCATGTCGCCGCCTTCCACTGATTCCAGCAGAAAGCTGTTCGGTTTGCCGTCGGCAATCTTGAGCATGGCGGAGACAGGCGTTTCGAGGTCGGCGACAATGCGCGTCCACACGACCTGTGCGGCGCCTGCATCGTAGTTGCGCTCGAAAGTTTCGAAATCTGGCTCAATCATGGCTTTGCCGAACTCAATGGGCGGGAAGAAACCCGGTAGGGAAAAATGGGGCGCAACTTGTCCTCATCTTCCTCACTGGTTTTCGGTCGCAAGACGGGTGAGCAACTCGGTGTTGAGTTTTGTGCCCAGGTTTTGCTCGTATCCCGACACCAGCGAGACAAGCATGTCGTTGCTCAAGGCCTCACCAAGCGCGGTCTGCGTCTCCGTGAATTCCTTGGATTTCGGATCGACCGCCGGGTCGTCGATGCTCTTCACCTGCATGACCAACATGCTGTCGCCAAAGCCCACCGGGCCGGACGTGAAGCCGCCCTTGGGCAGCGCAAAGAGACGCGACACGGCAAGGCGCGAGAAAGTGTCGCTCTGCGACGCGCGTTTGATGTCCGGAGAGACGAGGGCAGCGCGACCAACACTTGCGGCGAGCTTGTCCATCGTTTCGCCCTTGTCGCCGCGGGTTGCAAGATCCTGCGCCATTTCCTGAAGCTTCGACTTGCGCGTTTCGGCCTTCCAGAGATCGACAACCTTCTGGCGCACTTCCTCCAGCGGCTGCAATTTCGCAGGCGTGATATTGTCGACGCTGACCCAGTAGTAGCCGCCCGCGTTGTTGTCGCTTGGCGGAATCTGGTCTCCCTGGCCGTTTCCGAAGACGGTCTTCATCAGTTCCGCGTAGCCCGGCAGGTTGGCGGGTTCCTTGCCGTCGATGTCTTTGCCCGCTGCCGTCACGCCCTTGAATGTCGTGAGCGGCAGATTGTTCTTCTCCGCCGCTTCCTTGAGCGTCATGCCGCCCGCGCGCGCGTCTTCGATCTCGTTCTGCACGTCATAGACTTCATCATGCGCCTTTTCGCTGGCCATCTTTTTGGCAAGCTCTGCCTTGGCGGAGTCGAATGTGCTCGGCACGGCAGGCGTCACCTCGCCTACATGCAGGATCACATAGCCCAGCGGTCCCTTGATCGGGTCGCTATAGGTGCCCGACGTCTGCGCGAATGCGGCGTCCGCGAGTTCTGGCGCCATCATCTGGTTGCGTGGCACGCTGCCGAGATTGACATCCGACATGGTGAGCCCCAGCCCCTTCACGATGTCGGCGACCGGCGTGCCGCTTTTCAGCTTTTCGTCAGCTGCTTTGGCCGCTTCCTCCGTGGCGAAGGGAATCTGTTGCACGACGCGCTTTTCAGGCACGTCGAATTCGTCGCGACGCTGTTCATAGGCTGCCTTCAGGTCTTCGTCCGAGAAGGTGATTGCCTTTGCCAGATCGTCGGGATTGAGTTCCATGATCGAGAAGTCGCGCGTCTCGGGAATTGTGAAATGGATCGCGGCCTTCTTGTAATAGGCGTCGAGCGTCTTCTCGTCCGGGTCGTCGATCTTGCCAACGGAGGAGGGCGGCAGAATGAAATAGGCGGCGTCGCGCGTTTCGTCCTGATAGGTCGCGATGGCGTCGACCATTGTGACGGGAACGTCCACGGCTGCTTCCAGCGCGCCGTTGAGCTGCATGCGCACCAGAAATTTGCGGCGATCGTCGATAAAGGCCTTTTCCGTCACACCCATGCGCTGAAGCTGCATGTCGAAATTTTCGCGATCGAACTTGCCGAACGTGCCGGCCAGCGCCGGGTCGGAGGTAATGTTTTGGGCCACCACCTTGTCGCCGACGGCAAGACCGGCCTGTTTCGCGCCGATATCGAAGGCCGCGAGACCCACCAACTCCGAGATGGTCGCCGCATCGAGTCCGAATTGATGGGCCTGCGCGCGCGTCAGCGGCTGGCCGAAGCGCTCCGAGGCTTGCCTGATCTTTTCGTCCAGTGAGCGCTGATACCGATCCACCGAAATGTCTTCGCCGCCCACCGTCGCAATCGCCGTGGAGGAATAGCCGCGGAACACGTCGTTCACGCCCCAGACCGCAAAACTGATAACCAGGAGGCCCATCAAGGCTTTGGCCACAGGGCCACCGGCGCTCTTTCTCATGGAATCAAGCATTGCGTCGTCTTTCGTTCGGTATTGGGCCTTGAACAGCCGCTGATTTGCATTTGGCCCGACAGGGTGTTCGGGCGCGCCGCATGATAGGTGCGCCTCTTGGCCCCCGCAAGCCTGGTCGACCGGCTTCATGCAGGCTTGCGAATTGATTTTCCAGACAAAAATGTCTCCGATCCGGTTGGCGGATGGCAAACCATCTGGTAAATCCGCGCCAATGGCGCTTACGACCATGCCGGGCGCGCGCATGATGCGGGGATCAGAAGATTATGGCCAATGTGAAAATCAAGGCGCTCGTCGCCGGTAACTGGAAGATGAACGGCCTCAAGGCCTCGGCGAAAGAGATCAAGGCTCTGGCCCGCCTCATCGCCAAATCGCCCAAAAAGGCCAGATGCGACGTGCTGATCTGCCCGCCCGCCACCCTCGTTTCGACCCTCAAGGACGCCGCCAAAGGCAGCAAGATCGCCGTCGGCGGTCAGGATTGCCATGCCAATGCCTCGGGCGCCCATACCGGCGACATCTCTGCCGAGATGCTGAAAGACGCAGGCGCGACCTATGTCATCGTCGGCCATTCCGAGCGCCGCGCCGATCATGGTGAAACCAGCGAAATCGTTCGTGACAAGGCGCTGGCCGCCCATCGCGCTGGCCTCATCGCCATTGTTTGTGTCGGCGAAACCGAATCCCAGCGCGATGCGGGTGAAACGCTCACCGTCATCCGCGAGCAGCTGGCGGGTTCGCTCCCCAAAGGCATCACGGCGAAGAACACCATCGTCGCCTATGAACCCGTCTGGGCCATTGGCACGGGCCGCACGCCCACCGCCGACGATGTCGCCAAGGTCCATGCCGCCATCCGAGCCGCGCTCAAGAAGCGCTTCAAGGCCGAAGGCGAAGCCATGCGGCTTCTCTATGGCGGCTCGGTCAAGGCATCGAACGCCGTCGAGCTCATGGGCGTGCCCAACGTCAACGGCGCGCTGGTCGGCGGCGCCAGCCTCAAGGCCACCGATTTCGACGGCATTATCGCCGCCTACCGCTAAACCTTGCGGGCGAGGGCGGTCGGCGGGGCAAAATTGCCAGATTACCTTGGGCGGCGGGACTGGAAACTGGCGCGCGCATGGGGTACAAACCGCTCCGTCACCTGCCGGACCTGTTTCCGGCGGCCCCTGAGCCTGTAAAAAACGGACCGCAAAGCACCATGACAACCGTCCTGCTGATTATCCATTTGATGGTAGCCGTCACTCTCGTGGCGCTTGTGCTCTTGCAGCGTTCCGAAGGGGGCGCCTTGGGTATCGGCGGCGGTGGCGGCGGCATGATGACCGGTCGCGGGGCAGGCAATCTGTTGACGCGGGCCACAGGCGTCTGCGCGGCGATTTTCTTTGCCACCAGCCTGACGCTCGTCATCATCGCCTCGCGCGTCAATAGCGGCGGTTCGCTGCTCGACAATGTGGAGCCCGCCCCGGCAGGCATGCTGACGCAGCCCGCCGTCAATGTCCCGGCGCCCATTGGCTCGGGTCTCGACCAGCTGAAGCCCCAGACGACGCCGGAAACCGGCGCGGACGCGACCACCGCCCCGGCTGAAGCGCCTGCGGTTCCCGCTGCGGCGGTTCCCGCAGCGCCTGCGGCCCCGGCAGCGCCCGCCGAGCCCACTGTGCCCAAGGCTCAGTAGGATCAGGTGTAATTACGCGAAGAAATCACCTTCGGCGGGTCTCCGCCGGAAGCCATCCACAGTTATTTTCAAGGGAGCGTCGTTTGGCGGTCCGAATCATTTTTGTTGCTGTAATCTAGGGCTCCATGACGCGGTATATATTCATCACCGGCGGCGTGGTCTCCTCCCTTGGTAAAGGTCTGGCCTCAGCCGCTCTCGGCGCGCTTTTGCAGGCGCGCGGTTATAGCGTGCGCCTTCGCAAGCTCGATCCCTATCTCAATGTCGATCCCGGCACCATGTCGCCCTACCAGCATGGCGAAGTCTATGTGACCGACGACGGCGCGGAGACCGACCTCGATCTCGGTCATTACGAGCGCTTCACCGGCGTTCCGGCGGCGAAGTCAGACAACGTCACCACGGGCCGTATCTATCAGGACATCATCACGCGCGAGCGCCGTGGTGATTATCTGGGCGCGACCGTTCAGGTCATTCCCCACGTCACCGACGCGATCAAGGAATTCGTCCTGTCCGAAAACGGCGGTGTCGACTTCGTGCTCTGCGAAATCGGCGGCACGGTCGGCGACATCGAAGGCCTGCCGTTCTTCGAGGCCATCCGCCAGCTTGGCAACGAGCTGCCGCGCGGCCAGACCTGCTACATCCATCTGACGCTGATGCCTTTCATCCCCAGCGCCGGAGAGATGAAGACCAAGCCGACGCAGCATTCCGTCAAGGAACTGCGCTCCATCGGCATCCAGCCCGACATTCTCATGGCCCGTTGCGACCGCCCCATTCCGGTCGAGGAGCGCCGCAAGATCGCGCTCTTCTGCAACGTGCGCCCCAGCGCCGTCATTCAGGCGATGGATGTCGACACGATCTACGACGTGCCGCACGCCTATCATGCCGAAGGTCTCGACGATGAGGTTCTCTCCGTCTTCGGCCTTGAGAACAAGGGCGAGCCCGACCTCACCAAGTGGAACACCATCACCCACAACATCCGTGAGCCCGAAGGCGACGTGACCATCGCCATCGTCGGCAAATATACCGGCCTCAAGGATGCCTATAAGTCGCTGATCGAAAGCCTCGTGCATGGCGGCATCGCCAACAAGGCGCGCGTCAACATCAAGTGGCTCGAGTCTGAAATCTTCGACACCGAAGACACGGTCCATCACCTCGAAGACGTCAACGGCATCCTCGTTCCCGGCGGTTTCGGCGAGCGCGGCAGTCAGGGCAAGATCGCGGCGGCCAATTTCGCCCGCACCCGTGACGTGCCTTACTTCGGCATTTGCTTCGGCATGCAGATGGCCGTCATCGAGGCGCTGCGCAATCTCGGGGACCTGCCGCAGGCAAGCTCCACCGAGTTCGGCTCGACCAACGAGCCTGTCGTGGGCCTGATGACGGAATGGATGCATCATAACGAGTTGGTGACCCGCGGCGCCGATGGCGACCTCGGCGGCACCATGCGCCTCGGCGCCTATGCTGCGACCCTCAAGGAAGGCACCCGGATCGCCGACATCTACGGCACGACGCATATCAGCGAGCGCCATCGCCATCGCTATGAAGTCAACATGACCTATCGCGAAAAGATCGAAGCGACCGGCATGGTCATCTCCGGCGTCTCGCCCGACGGCCTCCTGCCCGAAACCATCGAGATCCCGACGCACCCCTGGTACATTGGCGTCCAGTACCATCCCGAGTTGAAGTCCAAACCCTTCGACCCGCACCCGCTCTTTAGTTCCTTCATTGAAGCCGCCCTGACCCAGAGCCGGTTGGTGTGAGCCCGCTGAGTCTTCACCTCTCCCTTGTGGGGAGGTCGAAAAAGCCACTCGGATTTTTCGGGTGGGGGATGCCGCGTGCTCAGAACTTGCGGCCCCTGGATCCCGGCATTCGCCGGGATGACACTTGATTTTGGCGCAAGACGTTCCAACAAATGCAGCGTCGTCCCGGGACTTGATCCCGGGACCCATCTTCCTGCCTAGCTGACGCGCTCGACCTTTTCCTTCTCCCGCTGAATCTCGTCGCGGATCGACGCCAGCGCTTCCGTGCTTCCCAGCGTTCCCGTCTCGGCATCGACGCCCAGCGCAAAGTTCGGCGATACGCATTCCGGCCCTTCGCCCGCTGCCAGCGGCGGCGTGTAATAGCCCATCGCATAGCCGCTCATCGAATAGCCGATCAGGGCCTGAAGTTCCGGCGACAGCGTCTTGGCGATCTCGGGCGGGCAGGAGAGATACTGGTTTTCCTCCTGACGCAGCCAGCCGAGCGTATAGGTGATGTTGATGCCGACGCGGTCGCCATCGGATACATTCGTCCCGCCGCCGTGAAACACGCCACCCGTATAGAGCAGAACGGAACCGGCGGGCATTTCCGCATAGGTGATTTCTTCCGGCTTGGCTTCGCGATCGTCCGTCCAGTCGAGACTGCCGGGACAAACCTGCGTCGCGCCATTTTCCTTTGTGAAGTCGGAAATAGCCCAGATCGTGTTGAACTGCGGTTCGAGGAATTTCAGATGCGTACCCCATGCCCAGCGGTCGCGATGAATTTGTTGCGCCTTCTGACCGGGTTTTATGCGGATCACCTGCGTCAGATGCAGCTGGATGTTTTCGCAGAAGGGCTTGAGAAATTCATTCGCCGCCTCGATGACGGCGGAATTCATGACCAGTTCGCGGCATTTGGGTGAGCGCGCGACAAGCGCGCCGGTGCGCGTCGTATGCTCGCCCGTGAAATTGTCCCGCCCGTCTGCCGTCGCATCGACATAGGGCATGATCTCCTTGCGCACCTGCACCAGATCGCTTTCGCTCAACACGCCGGTCATGATCAGCGCGCCATCGCGTTTGATGACTTCGAGAATTTTTTCTGTGGGTGTTCCCGCAGGCAACATTTCCAGTTTAGGCATCAGGCGTTCCCTCCCATGCGTTGTGGTTTCAAGATGTTGGCAGAAGCGGATGCAGCATCGCCCGCAATTGTGCTTTCTGCTTTTCGGCAGGCCAGTTTTCGGGATCGATCGAGGCGCGCACGCCCAATCCATCAACCGCCGTGATGATCGAGTCGGTCGTCAGGGCGGGGTCAATGTCGTGCGAAAGATGTCCAGTCGCCTGCTGCTTTTTGATGATCTGCGCAATGCGGTCGCGAAATTCGTCGTAATAGGCATTGTTGACCCGTGCGAGGGAGGGATCGCCCATCGCGCGCCCGAAGAAGGCGAGCCAGACGCGCCAGTCGCGCACGCCATCTTCATGGGTGGGCAGGGCAAGTCCCGCCAATTCGATCAACGTGTCGCGGTCGGTGATTGCACCGCTCTGTGTACGAATGATGTGTAGAATGTTCTGCGCTACATGGTCGAGCGCCGCCAGCAGCACGGCGTTCTTGCCCTCGAAATAATGCGTGATCGATCCGGTCGTCACATGCGCGGCGCGGGCGACATCCACCAGTCGCGTGTTATCGATCCCGTTCGTCCCGATTACGGTAACGGCGGCCAGGGCAATTTCGCGACGTCGCGCGTCATGGTCGATCTTTTTTGGCATAATGGTGATTATATAAAAAAGAAAAAGGGTTGGCAAGCCTTGAGTTCCGTCATTGTGAGCGAATGCGAAGCAATCCAGCCTCTCGACAAAAATAATCTGTCTAGAGATGAATATACTGATGACTTAACCGCGACCGCGATAGGTCGGCACGCCCTGATCCGGCACCCAAAGGCCAGCAGGTAATTTTCCCGTCTGCCAGAATACGTCGATCGGGATGCCGCCACGCGGATACCAGTAACCGCCAATGCGTAACCACTTCGGCGTGAGCAGCTTCGCCAGTCGTTTACCAATCGCCACCGTGCAGTCCTCATGGAAGGCGCCGTGATTGCGGAAGCTCTGCATATAGAGCTTCAGCGACTTGGATTCGACGAGCCATTTGCCCGGCGCATAATCGATCACGATATGCGCGAAGTCCGGCTGACCCGTCACCGGACAGATCGAGGTGAATTCGGGGATAGTGAAACGCGCCAGATAATTCGTATCCGCATGGGGATTGGGCACGCGCTCCAGAACGGCCTCTT
Source organism: Parvibaculum sp. (assembly GCA_049303435.1). GTDB lineage: Bacteria > Pseudomonadota > Alphaproteobacteria > Parvibaculales > Parvibaculaceae > Parvibaculum. Next base: position 13,696 of record JBAQNC010000191.1, read on the forward strand.
CGGGTGAAGCGGGGATAGAAATATTTTGACCCAACTGGGTGAGATTTTTAGTCCCCGGCTTTTTGGCCATCATACGTTCCTTACTTATCCTCGGGTCCATCGTAGACGCATCCCTCGTGGCAGGAGGGGCGATGAATTTCGATCCGCGCCAGATCGGGCAGGCTCGGCTTCATCCTGTTCCATAACCACATGGTGATATTTTCCAGCGTCGGATGTTCGAGCCCCTCGACCTCATTGAGCATGCGGTGGTCGAGCATGACACGAAAACGCTCGATCTCTTGCAGGAAACGCTCGAAATGCATGACCAATCCCGTGTCCGGATCGACCTTGCCGTCGAGCCAGATCACCGCCCGGAACGAGTGTCCGTGGACCCGGGAGTTGGGATGTCCTTCGGGGGCCGACGGCAGAAAGTGAGCGGCCTCAAAGCCGAATTCCTTGTAGATACGCATCACGCAATCCCGATCATTTTGTGTGTCTGAAGCGACAGTTTCCATTGCGGATGGGCGAGGCAATAGGCGATCACCGCCTGGATATTCGCCTCTGTCTCCGGTCCATCCATCGCTTGCAGATAGAAGTTCTTGAACGCCAGTTTCTCGAAGCGTTCCGGCATGGCTTTCGTCTGTGGAAAGACGAGTTTGAGTTCGTCGCCCGACGTCAGCTTCAGGGGGCTATCGGCCTTCGGACTGACGCAGATCCAGTCGAGTCCGTCGGGCGCTTCGACCGTGCCGTTTGTTTCGACGGCGATCTCGAAGCCGCGTGCATGCAGTGCTTCTATCAAGGCGGCATCCACTTGCAGCAGTGGCTCGCCGCCCGTGCAGACGACGAAACGATTTTCCTGTTGGCCACTTGCCCAGGTCGCTTCAATGGCATCGACAAGCGCTTCGGCATTGGCAAACTTGCCGCCGCCATCGCCATCCGTGCCGACAAAGTCGGTATCGCAAAACGTGCAGACAGCCGTGGCGCGATCCTGCTCGCGCCCCGTCCACAAGTTGCAGCCTGCAAAGCGACAGAAGACGGCGGGCCGTCCCGCATTCGCGCCTTCGCCTTGCAGCGTGTAAAAGATTTCCTTGACCGAATACATGCCTGTCAGACCTTGCTTTCACGCCATTTGGCATAGCCATTGGCGCGTAATTCGCAGGCCGGGCAATCGTTGCAGCCATAGCCCCAGTCATGCCGATGCGTGCGGTCGCCGCGATAGCAGGTGTGTGTATATTCGATGATGAGATCGACGAACTTCTGGCCACCGAGCCTGTCAGCGAGCGCCCATGTTTCCGCCTTGTCGATATACATGAGCGGCGTATCGATGGTGAAGGGCCGCGCCATGCCGAGGCTCACCGCCTGCGCCAATGTCTGGAGCGTATCGTTGCGACAATCGGGATAGCCGGAATAATCCGTTTCGCACATGCCACCGACCAGCGTGGTTGCGCCGCGGCGATAACCGAGTGCCGCCGCATAGACGAAGAACAGAAGGTTTCGTCCCGGCACGAATGTGTTGGGCAACCCGCCTGCATCCATCTCGATCGCCATGTCCCGCGTCAGCGCGGTCTCGCTGATCTGCGATAGCTCGCGCAGATTGAGCATATGGTCTGCACCGAGTTTGGTCTTCCAGTCGGGAAACCTCTTGCCGAGTTGCTCCAGAACGCGGGTCCGGCAATTCAGTTCGACGATATGCGTTTGCCCATAGTCGAAGCCAACCGTCTCAACCTCGTCGAAGCGCGCAAGGGCGGAGGCGAGACAGACGGTCGAGTCTTGTCCTCCTGAAAAAAGCACGAGTGCTTTGCCTTGCGACATTTCCTGGCGTTCCTGCGGTCGTTTGAAGGGGACGTTGAACAGGAGCGGGCGGCCAACGTCAAGCTTCATGATGCAGTGCGACAAAAGGCTCGGTTTGTAAGGCTTTTCCAAACGAAAACCGCCCCGGAGCGGGGGGCGCTCCGGGGCGGTCCAGTCGAAATACCACCCCCGGGGAGGGAGAGGGCTCGACATTTCTGCGGGAGGCATTTCCGCCTCCCGCCATTTTCTTAGAAGGCGTAGCTGATGCTCGCCGAAGCGAAGTCGCGGTCATAGACGGGATTGTTGAAGCCCGCACCGAATGACGACGTCCAGCTCAACGATGCCTTGATCTGCTGGTACGCGCCCGTCACACCAAGCGAAACCTGCTTCAGACCCTTCAGATAGTTTGCCGTGATCGGTCCGGGCGAATAGCCGAGAACGTCATGACGGAAGGCAATGCTGGGAGTCAGAGTGATCGGCGTGCCGAAAGCATTGTTGTAATCAACTTTCAGCAAAGCCTGATAGCCAGCCGAGAAGCTGGTCGCATACTGCGGGTCTGTGGCGACATGAAAGACG
>JBAQNC010000192.1:0-1732 GCA_049303435.1 Parvibaculum sp.
ATAGCCAGCATGGAGAGGACGCATTTCTCGCCGAGACCTTTGCCAAGCTCAATATTGCAAATGGCACGTTTTGCGAGTTTGGCGCATGGGACGGGCAGCATCTGAGCAATTGCTATGCCTTTTACAAGAGAGGCTGGGGCGGCTGGTATATCGAGGGCGACAAGAAGCGCTTCGGCGATCTGCAGCGCAACATCACAGAGACACGCGCCGAGCCAATCTGCTCTTTCGTCCAACCGTCCGGGCCAGACTGTCTCGACGAAATTCTCAAGCGCAGCAAACTCTATGCAAATGACATTCGCCAGATCGATCTGCTCTCGATCGACATCGACAGCGACGACCTTGCTGTCTGGCGTGGCGTCAAGGCCTTTCGCCCGAAAATCGTGATCATCGAATTCAATCCGACCATTCCCATCGACACCTATTTTGAAAACACCCCAGGCAAGAACCACGGCAACTCGCCACGTTCAATCTATGAGTTTGCGCTCTCGAACGCCTATGACCTGATCGCCATCATTGGCGCAAATCTTGTTTTCATCGATAGAAATCTGCATACGGATATTCCGGTTATCGACCTTTCCGGGATGACAACAGGTCGCCGCTATTTCTTCGGCATCGACGGCACCATGTTTGTCACCACACCGGGATCGCATGCAAAGGCGACCGCACCCGAAATGATCCGGGTGCCATGGATCGGCGGCGTATTTCCGCAACCGGTCGACAAGCCATTCCGGCGATTTGATCCCGGCCCCTTCAGTTCATCGCTCCAGCGAATCTGGTCCTACCTGAAGATGACCTTCACCAATCCAGTTGCCATTTTCAAACGACTGATCCGATAACGACTATTTTGGGCCAGCCAAGAGATACACCGCCTTTGAGGGCTTGATGACCAATCTAGCGAGATCGATCAGGAAGAGAATTGACCGCCTCAAGGGCAAGGAGCCCGGCTGGTTTCTCAAGGGCGCGCGCGGCGTGGTGCATATTGGTGCAAACACCGGCCAGGAACGCGACGTCTATGCCAAATACAATCTGGACGTGTTGTGGGTCGAGCCCATCGACAGCGTATTCGACGAACTCACCGCCAATATTGCGCCGTTCCCGAAACAGACTGCGCTCAAGGCCCTGCTGACCGACCAGACCGGCGACAAGGTAACTCTGAATATCGCCAGCAATAATGGCGCTTCATCTTCCATTCTACCGATGAAGCAACATTCGGAAATCTGGCCGACTGTGCACTATGTCAATGCCATCGAAATGACGAGCGAGACATTGCCGGATCTGCTGGCGCGCGCGCAGATCGACCCGCACAAATACGACGCGCTCGTCATGGATACGCAGGGCAGCGAATTGCTCGTACTTCGCGGCGCAGCAAGCCTCCTGAAAAACTTCAACATCATTCACACGGAAGTCGCCGACTTCGAATCCTATGAAGGATGCTGCGTTCTCTCCGACATCGACGGCTTTCTGCGCGAGCACGGTTTTGTCGAACTCTATCGCGCCCGGATGGCCGGAAACCGAAAAGTCGGCACATATTACGACGTCACCGACAAGCGCGCCTAGGCAGCCCTCATTGCGGGGGGCGATGAGCCTCGGGTCTCATGCGCATTATACTTCCGTGAACTGATGTTTTTGGCGACAAGGAAAGATGGATCACCCGATCAAGTCGGGTGATGACGACTTGATTTTGCATTTGATTCCTCGCCCTCAAGGGGGAGGGCTAAGACTTGATTTCCTC
>JBAQNC010000193.1:0-17782 GCA_049303435.1 Parvibaculum sp.
CCGAACTGTGAAAAATAGATTCATGCTCTGAGCATGATTCGCGTCGGCTTCCTTTCTCCGCAAGACCGCGCCGCCCTTGTCGCTCTGATGCGAAACGGGTCGGCGGCGCATCGGCTGACGCGCCGCGCGAACGCCGTGCTGCTTCTGGATGACGGTTGGAGCTGCGAAGAGGTCGCCAAGGCGCTTTATCTCGACGACGACACGGTGCGCACTTGGGCCAAGCGCTATGGCGAAGGCGGCGTCAAAGGTTTGACGCGTTTTGAGAGCGGCGGCAGCGCCAGCCATCTTTCGCAAGCGCAGGAAGAAGCGCTGAAAGCGTGGATCGCCGCGACATTGCCGCGTTCAACGCGTCAGGTCGGCGCCTGTATCGAGCGGGAGTTCGGCGTCGTCTACGAGAGCCGCGCGGGGTTGGTCGCCCTGCTGCATCGGCTTGGGCTCGAATATCGCAAGCCTGAAGTCATCGGGCGCAAGCTTGACGTGAAGAAGCAGCAGGCGTTCATCGCAGCCTATAACGACCTCTTGAATTCGCTTGGCCCGGACGAGGCTACGCTGTTCGTGGACGCCGTGCACCCGACGCACGCCGCACGGTCCGTCGGATGCTGGGCGCCGGCCGAGGACAATCTGGCGATTGAGCAAACCAGCGGGCGCCAACGCCTCAATATACACGGCGCGATCGACCTGGAGACCGGGAAAACCGCGATGATCGACGTTGAAACCGTCGACGCGGCATCGACGATCCGGTTGCTGGAAGCGATCGAAGCGATGTATCCAATGCTCGCGATGAGCCATGTTTTTCTGGACAATGCGCGCTATCATCACGCCAGGATCGTCCAGGAATGGCTAGCGCAACCCGGCAGACGGATAACGCTGCACTTCGTTCCCGCCTATTGCCCGCATTTGAACCCGATCGAGCGGCTGTGGGGCCTGATGCACAAGCATCTGACCCACAACAAGACTTACGCCACATATCGCGAATTCGCCGAGGCGGCGCTCGATTTCCTACGCAAAAAAGTCCCCAAATGCTGGCCAGAATTTTGTGATTCGGTCACCGATAATTTCTGCGTCATCAACCCAAAGGATTTTCGGGTTCTGGTGTGACCGGGGTATACCTCATTGGCACGAGATTACACCAACCACAATTCGGCTTGCTTGGCTTGCTATGGCTTAGCTGGCTTCTCAGACGGCGAGCTAAGGACATCCGCAGTGATAACCGCTACTCTTTTAGCCGCCGCGGCTTGATTGTGTAATTCCACTCAGGATGAAACGCGTCGCCGGTGATGTTGAGGCTGGCCATCTCGGCGTCGGAGACCTTGACGCCCTTCTCGTAGATGTGCGTGTCGAGCGCACACTCGACCTTTAGCCCGGTCCTGGTCGTCGTCGCGGCGATCAGTTCGATCACGGCGAGGCGGTCGGTCAGCGGTCGACCGCGCCAGTTCTGCGTGATGTGGCAGAACAGCCGGTGTTCGATCCTGTTCCACATCGACGTGCCCGGCGGATAGTGATGGACGTGGAGGATGAGCCCGCTCTCATCGGCGAACGTCTGGAGTTCACGCTTCCACAGCCTGACGCGCACCCCGTTCGAGCCGCCACAGTCGGCCGTGATCGTCAGTTCGCGCGCCTGAGGATAGCGCCCCCGCCCCATGCGTTCGAGCCACATGCGGATGGAGGCCACAGCGAATTCTGCCGTGTCAGCGGTAATCCCGACGCTGACCCAGCCCTCGTCGGCGGCCACGTCATAGACCCCGTAGGGGGCCACCTTGCCGAGGCTCTTGTCCTCGAAGTCGTGGACCTTCACGCGCCGCGGATCGCCCTTCGGCCGGTAATCGGTTCCGCTATTCCTGAAGTTGCCGATCAGTTCCTTCTTCTTGGTGTCCACGGAGATGACGGGCTGGTCGGCGGCCTGCGCGGCTGTGACTTTCCCGTTGATGTGCTCAAACTGGGCGTCGCGGTCGGGATGCCGGGAGCCTTCGTCCGCCTTTCGGTTGGACTGGCGCGAGAACCCGAGCCCTATGAGCAGCTTGCGCACGCTGTTGGGGCTGATCGCGTGGCCCATGTCGGTGAGCGCCGAGGCCAACTTGTCGAGGCTCTTCGACACCCATAGCAACGGGCGCTCCGGATCGCCCCGTGTCGCCGGCTCGACGAGGCGCTCGAGATCGGTGAGCAGTGTCGGATCGCGATCACTCAGCGGACGCGGTCGTGCGGCAGCGGTGGCGCGTCAAGGTCTTTCAGCCCCCGCCCGATCGTCGAACGAGCGAGCCCGGTGATCGCCGAAACCGCCGCCAGCCCGCCCCGACCCGCGGCCCGCGCCTCGCTCGCGGCGAATACCCGACGACCCCGCTCGTCCCGTTTCGAGCCGTCCGCCTCCCACCGCCGCTCTATTCCCTGCCGGTCGATCATGCCACCATGGATAATCTCCGCCGCTACGACAGGGAAGCGTACCTGGCTGAGTCATACCACCGCAGCTGCGTACCAACCGGTCCGATTCAGTTATCGTTGCTGACGTCCTTAGGCAACGTTCGGGGCGTCAGGCCCCGACGCTCTGGCACGCACCGGCAGCCGCGCGATCTCCCGCCCGGCCTTTTCTTCCGCGACGCGGATTTCAAAAGCGCTTTGCAGGTTGAGCCAGAACTGCGGATCAGTGCCGAACCAGTGCCCGAAGCGCAACGCAGTGTCGCCGGTCACGGCGCGCTTACCTGCGATGATCTGACTGACGCGGTTCGGCGGCACGTCGATCTGGCGCGCCAACTCCGTTGGCGTCACGTTCAGTTCTTCCAACTCGTCCTTCAGGACTTCGCCGGGATGTACGGCTCTCATAAACATGGCCTGACCTCCTTCCTCAGTGATAGTCCACGATTTCAACATTGCCCGGCCCGGTCTGACCGGTCGGCCACTCGAAACAGATTCGCCATTGCTGGTTGATGCGAATGGAATACTGTCCGGCGCGATCTCCTTTGAGCGCTTCTAGCCGGTTTCCCGGTAGGGCGCGGAGCGTATCGAGCGAGAGCGCCGCGTTCAGGATCGACAGCCGCCGAGCGGCCTGATCTTCAAAACCCTGAAAGGCTTTGACGAACTCCCCCTCCGCAAACTGCTCCGTCTTCTTATCTCGATAGCTCAGGATCATGCGCCAACAACCATATGGAAATTGACGCTATACGTCAAGCGTCAAAATTCTGAACAACCAGGCGTGTTTCCGGGAGATAGCCGGTGCGGTCGGGTTCTGCTACGCGCACTCGTCGCCCTGCCAAAGCGCATTAAGAGGGATTTTAGAGGGCTATAGCGTAGACATAGTTCTCATCTGGTTCCCGCACGGCCCGCCACTTCAGTCCCTGAGTGGGCACTGAGTTTACGCTGGTTTTTCCGGTAAGCGCCTGAAGCAGCCGGGTCTTCGATCTCATGATCCGAACCTCGCCTTCGGCGACTTCGACACGTTGGGCGAGCGCGCGCAGGTGGTCGCGGCGGTAACCGCCGCCTTCATGGAGCAGGCATAATAGCGATAGCGCCCGCCCTTGCCGGTGCGGATGGTCATCGCTCCGCCGCACTTGGCGCAATGGATGAGGCCGGTGAGCATGGTTGGGCCGCTGATGACGCGGGCCGGGCATGACCTTGGGATTACGGGCCTTGAGCCGCGCCTGCACCGCGTCGAACGTCTCGCGGTCGATGATCGGCGGAACGGGAACCGTCACGATCTCGCTGACCGGTTTCAGTTCCTTGGTTTTGGATCGCTTGTTGAACTCATGCTCGCCCATGTAGGTGCGGCGGGTCAGGATGCGGTGGACCTGGCCGATGCCCCAACGGCCTCCATCGCGGGTGAAGATGCGGCGGCGGTTGAGGTAGGAGACGATATTCTTGACGCCCATCTGGCCGGTCGTACCGTCGCCTTCTAGTGCGAGGCGGTAGATCAGCCGCACGGTGTCGGCGTGAAGCGGATCGATCTCCAGCTTCTTCTTGGTCTTGGCTCCACGCTGCTCGGCGGCGACCACACGGTAGCCGATGGGCGGCAACGAGCCATTCCAGAAGCCCTGTCGCGCATTCTCCTTCAAGGCCCGCATCACATGCTTGGCATTCTCCTTGGACTGGTATTCGTCGAAGAGCGCCATGATCTGGCGCATCATAACATGCATGGGGTCATCGCCCATTTCCTGCGTGATGGAGACCAGCTTGACGCCGTTCTTCGCCAGTTTGCGGACGTAGAACTCAAGCTCGAAATGGTCGCGGAAGAAGCGCGAGAAGCTGTGAACCACCACCACGTCGAATGGCGCGGGTTTGGACGTGCCCGCCTCGATCATGCGCTGGAACTCGGGGCGTCGGTCGTTGGTAGCGGATGCGCCCGGCTCCACATAGGTTTCGACGAGCTGATAGCCGCGTGAGGCGCAATAGGCTTCGCCCTGGCGCTTCTGATCGGGGATGGAGACATCATGCTCGGCCTGCCGCGCTGTCGAGACGCGCAGGTAAAGGGCAGCGCGCTGCGGTACGGTCATGGGCAATGTCTCCTTCTCAACCGATGTTCTGGCCCGAGCGGTGCGGTCGCACGACTCAGGCCGCGCTCTGCAACGGGCGTGCGCGCTTGATCCGCTCGCGCTCCTTCGGCGTGTTCATCACCTCCCAAAGATCGCTGCGCCGCTGCACGTTGAGCCAGAACTCGGGGCTGTTGCCGAACACGCGGGCAAGGATCAGAGCGGTCGCCGCCGTCACGTTCCTGCGGTTGCCGCACAGTTCGTTGACATGCTTGCGCTGAACGCCCATCGCCTCGGCGAGCGCGCCTTGCGTCAGGCCCATCGGTTGCATGAACTCTTCGGTGAGAATTTCGCCGACAGTCGCCGGCTTGCGCTTGGTGGTCAGCATCTTTGCCTCGCTTTCATCGGTAGCTGTGATCGTCCAGATAAATTCCGTCCGCCTCGCCGCGCGCGCCATCCCAGCGGAAGATCAGCCGGTATTGCTGGTTGACGCGGATCGAATGGAGACCTGCCAGATTGCCTTTCAGCTTCTCAAAGTGATTACTGGGCGGCACGCGCAAGTCCTGATCGGTCACGGCGTCATCAATCATCTGGAGCTTGCGGAACAGCCGGGCTTCCAGGTCGGATGGGATGTTGCGGGAGTGGGCGTCGTCCACAAAGAAGGCCCGCAACCATTCATCCCGAAAGCCAACGATCATCCCGCCTCTCCAGTTCTGGGTATATGTACCGCACTATAACTCATATTGCAACAGGGCCATCAGCCCTCGGAGCCGAACAGTTCATCGAACAGATCGCCGAACCATTGCTCGAACACTTCGATCTCGGCCTTTGTGACCGGAACAGGATGGGGCCAGTCATCGGTAACGGTCCAGGTGGACAGGTCGTGCTTGGGCGGCCTGCCGGGGAACGGCCACGGATAGCCCAACAGCGCTTCAAGCTGCTCCGTTGCCGTGGGCGGCCTGATGCGCCGGGCGCGGGACAACGCGCCGCGATCAGACGCCATCGAGGTCGCGCCCGCTTCGTGGCCGCCACGTTACGGGGTTGGCGACCCATCGGTTGATGTCGGATTCCCTCCAGCCCGCGCCGTTGACGCTGATCCTGATCTGGGCGGGGAACGTGCCCTCGGCGATCTTGCGGTAGATGGCGGACCGGGACAGGCCGGTGCGGTCGAGGACGGTGTTCAGGCGGATGATACGGTCTGGTTGACGCATGGCCGTGATGCCTCCTGCTGGCTGTTTCTGGGAACTGCCAGAACAGGCAAAGGCAAGGATTTGTTGTTGTGCAATAGATAGTTAGGCGTCGTAGGGCTGTGGCGAAGAGGCGGCGGTAAATAGGATGGTTCTACAGTCCGAGACCCTGCCCCCGACCAAGCCCGAAAGTGAGGGTGAGGTCGCGGCCGACGCCCATCCCCGAATCGAATGACAGGCCGCGCGCCTCGCAATAGGCTTCGCCCTGCCGCTTCTGGTCGGGGATCGACACATCATGCTCGGCCTGACGTGCCGTCGAAACGCGCAGGTAAAGGGCGGCGCGCTGCATCACCCGAGGCTGAGATTTGCCATCGCTGGAAGTAGTCATAGGGCTTCTCCCGACAAAAGTCGTTCCGCCGTCGCGACTGGCAGATAAAGCGTGTTGGGCCGGTCACTTAGCGCCATAAAGCCGAACGCGGCATAGAAGGCCGCAGCCTTCCCGTCGATGGCGTCGGCGAATATGGCATGAGCGCCTATCGGCGCCTCAATGACCGTTTTGATCGCGTCGAACAGCAGCGCCTCGCCGAGTCCAAACCCTGCATAGGACTGGTCGCGGCCAAGCCAGCCGATCAGCACCGCCGGAACGGTCGGGTAACGTGGCAGACGCTTCGCCAACGACTCGGGCACGGCCGTGAGCGGCACGTTGCTCGATGACAGCGTGTAGAAGCCCGCGATTTGGCCGGTCTCAAGGTCTCGCGCGACGAAACAGGTCGCGTATCGACGTTTGACGTCCTGCGTGACCGTCTCGCGGAAATGGCGGTCGATCCGCTCGTTGCCGCACGAGAACGTCTTGCGCTGATGGGCCTTGGAAAGCGCCTCTATCGCAAACCTTGCACTCACCGGGGCGCGATCAGGTCGGCATGGCGCTTCGCGGCGCGCTTCAGACGGGCATTCGGCGCGGGCGGATCGATCAGCGCTTGGGCGAAGCGCACCTGATCCTCAGCGGCCAGGCGCAGCACGTCGGCTTCCTCGACCGTGCGGCGGGCATCCTCGCCCGCCGTCGCGATGAGATAGCCGGTCAGCGTCATGCCGCGTAGCCTGGCCGCGCGCTGCATCTGATCATAAACATGGACGGGAACGCGCGCCTCAAGGCGGGCAGTTTCAACTTCACTTGCGGGTCTGGGCATGGTCGATCTCCTTTCCCAGTTATATACGGCATAATGCCGGGTTTATCAAGGATCGGATGAGCCGAAGAGTTCATCGAAGAGATCGCCGAACCATTGCTCGAACACCTCGATTTCGGCTTCCGTGACCGGAACGGGATCGGGCCAGTCGTCGGTGACGGTCCATGTGCTGAGGTCGTGCTTGGGCGGTCTGCCGGGGAACGGCCAAGGATAGCCCAGCAGGTCCTCAAGCTGCTCCGACGCCGTGGGGGCTCTTTTGGCGTGCCGGGAACGGGATATTTTGTCCCCGCCGTCATCATCGTCCCGGTCGTGCTCTCGACCAGGACGTGCGCCGGCCTTACCGGAACTCATCGGTTTCGGCTTCCGGCCGCCACCTGACAGGATCGGCGACCCAGCGATTGATGTCGGATTCCCGCCATCCCGCGCCGTTGTGCTGATCTTTAGCTGGGCGGGGAATGTGCCCTCGGCGATCTTGCGGTAGATGGTTGAGCGGGAGAGGCCCGTGCGGGCGAGGACGGTTTTCAGGCGGACGATACGGTCTGGTTGACGCATGGCTGCGCTGCCTCCTGCTGGTCGTTTCTGACTGTTGCAGAGACCAGACAGAGCAGTGATTTATCTTTGTGCAATAGATATTTAGCCGTCGTAGAGCTATGGCGTAGAAACGGCGGCAAATAGGAAAGGCTACAAGCCGATGCTCCGCCCCCTGCCGAGGCCATGACTGATGGCGAGGTCGCGGCCGAGGCTGTGACCTGAGTCGAAGTCGATGCCGAGGGCTGCCTTACGGTTGGCGAGCAGGGATTCGAGCTGCGGATCGCGCTCAAGGCTCTTCGCCATATTGCCCATCTCCGCCCGCGTTGCCTTGTAACCGGAATAGTCGCCCGCCGCATATCTCTGCTCACCGGCCCGGTCGAGCTTTTGCCAACGCTCCACGAAGCGGTCCGCCCGCCGCTGCGGATCGGTGCGGATTTCAGCTTCCCGATAGAGCGCACGGACGGTGCGGCTGATCTTGCCGGTTCCCGCTTCATGGGCGAGGCAGTTGTCCTTGCTGTATGCGGCTTCCGCATCCTGCCAGCCGTAGGGTCGGACCTCATCAAATGCGCGCCGTGCCGCACCAAGCTCGCGCCGCTGTTCATCGGAAGGTGTGAGGCCCTGGCGTTTGGATTCAAGGATAGCATCTGACGCGCGGGCGTGGCGAACCAGTGCTCGCCTATGGGCGCGGCGCAACGCTTCCTCCGGGCCTTCCCCGACCTGCTGCTCCACCGCCTGTTTCCCGGCGTTCTCCCTTTCCGGCTGCTTCACAACATCAGCGCCAGGCACGCCGTCGCCGTGAGGACGCAGGCCGTCCAGCATGCCATCAACGGCATCGCGCAAGCGCTCCGGCATCAGCCTGCGCATGACCTGGGCGACGCGGGCGCGGAAGGTGATGCCACGCCGTTCAGCATAGTCCTGTGCCGGGTCGTAATCCGCGACCATGTCCTTGGCGCGGTCGCGCGACAGGGTATTCACCAGCCTGTCCTGACTGGCGAAGTCGTCACGGCCATAATGCAGGTTCATGCCGTCGCGGTGCCGCGACAGGGCGACATAGCTGCCGTGAGCATCCATCCCCGGCGTTGCCAGAACATGGGTGCGGTCCACCGTCATGCCCTGCGCCTTGTGGATGGTCGCGGCATAACCGTGGTCGATGCGGTCATAGTCCTTGAGGTCGACCTGGATGGATCGGCCATCATCGATGCGCACGGCCATGCTCTGTGTGCTGACATCCTCGATGGTGCCGAGCGTGCCGTTCTTGACGCCAAGTCCGCGCTCATTTTGCAGGAACATGACGCGATCCCCGCTAGCGAAATCTCTCGCGCCGCGCTCGACCGTGACGCGCATGTCCTCGCCAAGATCGCCAACCTCCCGCATCCGGTCGCGGGCGGCCTCATTGAGTTCCCTCACCTCGGCATTGGTATGGGTGAGGATGATGCGGCTGCGATCCGGTTCTGCCTGCCGGTCGCGGTCCCAGCGGTCGATCAGATCGTCGCGGGCCTGCTCGCGGGTCTGTGCCTCATGCACCATGTCATGCGCGTCATAGGCATGGATCGCTTGGCTCGTCTTGCCGGTTGCCAGATCGCGCGTGGCGTCACGCTGCCAGTCCTCACGCTGGCGGCGTACTGTTTCGATTTCCACGCCACCATGGTGTTCGTGAATTGACCGGAACGCCGCGCCCGCTTCGATGGATTGCAACTGCTGCGGATCGCCGACCAGCACCACCTTTGCGCCAACCTCGGCGGCGTGAGACAATACGCGCTCTAACTGCCGCGTGCCGACCATGCCGGCCTCGTCGATGACAAGAACATCGCGCGACGTGAGCAAGTCGCGGCCGTTCTCCCAGCCATGTTCCATGCTGGCGATGGTGCGCGAAGAAATGCCTGATCCGCTTTCCAGATTCTCGGCGGCAATGCCGGACAGAGCAACGCCGCGAACCTCGTAACCGGCCGCTTTTCATGCCTCCCGCGCTACGCCGAGCATGGCGCTCTTTCCCGTCCCGGCATACCCGACCACGATGCCGAGATCGCGACCGTCCGTGACATGCGCCAGTGCATCGGCCTGCTCGCCGGAAAGAACAAGGCCGCATTCTTCTGCACGCGCAAGCGCCGCCGCTCTGTCCTTGTCGCCGACTTCATGGCGCTCCTTTTCGGCTATCAGTTCCGCCGATCGATGCAGGCGCTGTTCGGCCTCGATCATGTCGCGCGTCGTTAAGCGATCTTCGCCGCGCCCGTCCTTGCCCAACTCGACAAGATCGGGCGTGTTGCGCATCGCGCCCATCACCTCGTTGAACTGGTTGATACCGTCGCTGTGCCTATGCGCGTACCGCGCCATGTCGCGGCGTGTGAAGGTGGATTGCTGGTGTGTGATGGCGTCCAGTGCGAGGGAAGGATCAGCGATGATGCGTTCGCCGTTGTTGCGGGCGATCTCGCGGTGCATCTCCGCGCGGTCGGCGGCTTCAATGCCTTCGCCCTCGATGCGCTGCGCCGGTGCGCCGATCTGGCTTTGCGGGTTCAGCGCGATCCCCTGCGCCTCAAGGCTGCGATGGTCGATGCGCGCGTCAATGTCGAGTTCGGCAAGGCGTTCGTTGACGTGCTCGGCCCAGCGTTCGCGCCAGCGTTCCACCATCTCGGTGCGGTTCCAGTCGCGCACCTTCGGGCCGAACCCGTTCTCGTCTACCGACCGCATTGTCAGCATGACATGGGTGTGGGGCTTCGGCATCCCGTCCTCGCCGATGTCCCAATGCACGTTGAGGTCGGCGATCATGCCCTGATCGACAAATTCCGATTGTGCAAAATCGCGGGCCAGCTCGATGCCCTGCGCCTGCGTCATCTCGCGCGGAATGGCGAATTCTACCTCGCGGGCAAGCTGGGCGTCCTTGCGCACCTCGAATGCCTCGACATCGTTCCAGAGCCGTTCGCGGTCGGACCACTGCTCCGGTGCGTTCTCCGGCAACAGCACCTCGGAATGGACGACGCCGCGTTTGGCGGAAAAGTCCTGAACGCGGTCGATGCGCTCGTCGCGCAGCCTCGAAGCCGAGCGGTAGGCAGCCGACGCCACCGCACTGCTCCCGGCCTTGCGGCCAATGACCTTGACGTGAAGATGATAGATCGCCATCGCGATCAAGCATTGGCACGGCCAAGCGCACGTCGGAACGACGTATAAGCGCGCCCTCCCTCGAAAAAATCTCGGGATGGACTGGGCCGTGCCAGACCGTCCCGGCAACCTTACAGCAATCGGCTATGCGCTCAACTATCATCGCTGCATCAACAGCTTATGGAGGATGCGATGCGCAAGCCACGGGACTTTGATCTGGAACTGAAGAGACTTGAGGAAAAGGCACGGGAACTGAAAGCCCGCAAGGTGCAGCAGCTTGGCGAACTGGTCATCGCCACCGGAGCCGATACGCTCACCGCCGAGGAACTGGCCGGTGCGCTCGTCGCGCTCGCCGAAACCACCGATGCCGGAAAAAGGGAGGCATGGGCGAAACGCGGCGCGGCGTTCTTTCGCGGCAAGTCGCGGCGATCTGCAAAGGCATCTGACAACGACAGCAACAGCGCTCAAACGCAATCGCGCGGCGCGCAACCGGCATCAGGCGGCACGGGCGCGGCATGACATGCGAACGTGGCAGGTCGAACGCCGCAAGCGCACGCGGCACCTGATCGAACTCGGTGGTCTCGTCGTCAAGGCGGGCATCGTGGGCCTGACAAGCGATGACCGCGCCATGATCTACGGCGCGATGATCTGGATGGCCGAAAAGCTCAAGAGCGAGGACGGCGAACATGCGCGAGAACTGTGGACCGAAAAGGGGAAAGCAGCGTTCGAGGCGGAACGTTCAGCAAGCGCGCATGGTAGACCTCGACCGCCGCAGGATCGGGCGTGACCGATGGCGGGCGGCGCGGAGACCTCAAATATCGCAGCGCCACCCGCCATCGCGCGGCAACGCCGCGCAAGAGCTTGCCACCTTGCAGGTTTTGATCGAAAACTGTGTCGCAGGTTTCGGTGTTTCTGCGACTTTAGAAGAACAGAAACCGCAACACTAGGGGGAGACATTGGCAGACTTTTTTGCAACCGATGCAGGCCAACACGCCGCCCTTGCGAAACAATTCCTAGAGGGCGCCCTTACGCTCGATGCGGCCCAACAACAAAAGGGGAAAATACTGTTCGTTCCGACCCTCGCTCTGGCGGGGCATGGCCTTGAGCTATTGCTTAAAGCCAGCATCCTCCTGAATGGTGGCGCTGCCCCAACAAAAGGCCGCGCTGGGCACAGCGTTGCCGATCTGTGGGCGCAAGAGCTGTGCGAGCCCGTGCGTGGCCATGTCTATGCCCATGCCAATTTGGTTGTGCAGGAAGATCGAGAAAATCCGTTATACATTGGGAATCCAGGCGAAAACGAAGACATTCTCGCTCTGATTGAAGAGTATGTGGTGGCGCTCGGAAAGCTGCATGGTGAAGGTGGCTATCCCCTTCGCTACCCATCAGCCTCGGACAAGGAAGGGCCGCGAACACCCTTATTGGTCAAGTCTCTTTGGGGAACTGCGGATGATCTAGTAAAGCGCCCAACTGACTTCCTGCTACGCCGCTTCCGAGGGCAGTGCTAAATTCGGCGATCAATGGCGCGCATGATCACATGTGCAGGCGTGCACAATGGTAGGGGATGGGATGGATGATTAGACGCGTACTGATATGGGCCGCGATCATCTGCGCGGGGCTGATCGCCTATGTCGTCAAGAATGCATACAGCATCGATGACTATACCGTCTGGCTGGCAGTGACGGCCATCTGGCTGATCGCAATCAGTTTTCACTTCGACACCAGACTGAACGCGCTTGAGGAACGGGTAGTCCACACGGACTACAGCGGGATCAAAGCGCAGATTGAGGAAGGTAAGCGGCACAGACCCCAACACCAGCAGCCGACATCTTTGGTGGCTGGCGGGGCAATCGCATCGTGGATCACGCCGGCCCACGAGACTCTGTTCGAGGATTTTCGATGGTTCGGGGCCGTCTTGAATCAGCATGTGGCCGAGCCGTGGTCTATCGAGGAATTGAACGACACCAGTGCCAAAGGCTACGACGCACCCGACATCGGCCGACAATATCACGTCTGGTACAATGCCTGTCGGATGGGCAGGATGCAGGTCACGTGCGGCCACTATCCGATCATGGAGCCGGAACGCTTTGTCGACAACAGGCAGGCCCATGTAAAGATCGAGCTGAATTACCTGCGCTTCGTTCCTTATGATGATGCTCTCAGTCTGATTTCCCAGATCGTTCTCTTCATAGGCCGTTTCGATTTTGAGGACGGTGAGCGCTCGGGCGCTGACGTGCTGGCTGGGCACCTGTGGGAAGCGGTCAGGCAGTCGGATATGGACCCGCACTTTGAATATTCGATCCAAGGGCCATACGAACTTTTGCGGCATACGGTCGATCACTGGACGACGAGCGGCATCGATCCGTTCGAGAAATGGGGCGGGGATCGGTCGTGGAGCGACGACAAGGCTTAATACAATGCCGGTTGGTGTGATAGATAACTACAGGGCGTCAAGGTAGTCCCGCTTCTGAAATGCCTTGTCGGAACGGTAATATGATTTGGAAATCTTTCCATCGTCGTGGTGGAAGGTGCCATATACCCCACAATCGCCTGTTTGCTTGAAAACGATGCCAAGTTCGTTCTCTGGTCCGTCATATGGGAGACGGAAAACCTCTACATCTGAGTCATCCAACGGGTTCATCTGTTCACGGGCTTCTTTCGAGCCGTAGCGATCAATAGCGCGTTGCAGCGCATGGTACCGGTCAACAGCCTGTACGATGCGGTGTTTGAACGCGCGGTCTTTGCAGCGGCGGGTAGTCTTGCGCAGGATTTCAAACTCCTCCTCGGTAAATAGACGGATGGGGGAATGATCCGTGTCTAGCAGTCGGGGCAAAAGGATCATCTTCGATAGTTCGAGGCGTGCCTATCCGCTTAAGGCATACACCCACTAGATATGGTATGGTGGGTCCATTGGCCTGAGTAGAGTTCGGCAAAGGTCGGCGCCTCGATATCACTGGCGATCCCGAGGAGGGATCGGAAGGCGTTGAACGGGTAGAAGCGGCGATTGAAGCGGAAAGTGAACTCGTTGAGGTAGGCTTGCAGATGCTTGGCGCTGACGCCGTGGTGGATGCCGTTGAGCCACGCTTTGAGGTTTGAGAACACCAGATGGACGATGGGCAGGAACTCTTCGGACACCTCCGGGTCGCCACACTGGGCGATGGCGTGATGGTCGTAACCGCCGCCCTGCAACCCGCTATAGCCGCTCCAATCATCGGTGATGACCAGCGTTCCCGGCTCGACCGCGCTCTGTACAAAGCCACCAAGGGCACCGGCACTGCGGTCTGCACCGATGGCCAATCGAACCCTTCCGGCATAGCGTCCGTTCCGGCGGCGGTCCTGGCCAGTGCCAGGCTCCCGGTGACGAACTTCGACGGCGGCGACCACCAGCGTTTTGTGGTGGGTTCCCCGGCCTTCGCCGCGCGTTCGCCCGCCGATCCAGGTCTCATCGACCTCGACATGCTTACCGCTCTGCCCGCCGATTCGATCCTGATCGGGGCGCACCATCGCGGCGCGCAGTTTATGGAGCAGGCCAAAGGCCGTCTCGTACCGGGTCAGGCCAAGCTGGCGCTGCAACTGGACGGCAGATATGCCGGTCGTCTGACTCGCAACCAGGTAAGCGGCCCAGAACCACACGCTGAGCGGGATGTGGCTTCGTTCCATGGCCGTGCCGACCATCAGGCCGGTCTGACGGCGACACGAGCGGCACATCAGGATGACAGGCCGAGTGGTGAAACGAAACGGATCGCCGACGACGCCACAGCGTGGGCACGCAAATCCATCAGGCCAGCGAGCTTTTTCAAGCCAGGCCGCGCAAGCGCCATCATCCGGGAAAAGCCGCTGGAACTCGGGGAGGGATTTCGGGAACGGCAGCTTGTCGCGGTCAAGAACGTCCACAATCCCCACCCTTTACAACCGCTTTGGGTGGCACCAAGCCGCAGGAAAAGTCAGGCGCGCGCCACAAGGCAGCCACTAGATGTAGTGGGTGTATGCGTCAAGCGGATAGGCACGGTTCGAGGTATCGCTCCACGAGTTCGTCATCTGAAGATGACCATCTGGCGTCGCCGTAAGGGATAAAATGCCTGGTGCCGAGCAGATCAAAATCGGAAAAGAACTTGTGCTTCAATGTGAGTGCTTTGAGGTCAGCCGAGACTCTCTCCTTGCCCGTCTCGACCAACTCGTCCTGATAGCGCCAACCTTTTTCGTAGGTGCTAACCATGAGGTCGGGGTCGATGTTCAGCAGGATGTTGCTAATCTCCCGCCTGAGGACTTCTAGATACCGATCTTCCGCTTCATTGACGTTTCGCCGTAGCGCAACCTTGTCGGCCGACATGGTTTGCCCATCACCTTTCGCAATCCGGCCGCGCAAGAACCATCCGACCGCCAGGCCGACGATTGCCGCTGCGATCCACTCTATCGTCCCTCCCATATCAGCCTCCGTTGATACCAGTGCGTTGGTTACATACTGTAGCGGGATCGACTTGCTTACGAAACATACTGACGCCCTCAAGATCTCTGACGATAGCAGGCCAAACTGCTAGTCCTGCTTCATAGAGGTGTCGTGCCCGAGAGGGCTATAGCGTAAACGTAGTGATCATCACTATCGGTCGCGGCCCGCCATTTCAGTCCCTGAGTGGGCACTGAGTTTACGCTGGTTTCCGGTAAGCGCCTGAAGCAGCCGGGTCTTCGATCCCATGATCCGAACCTCGCCTTCGGCGACTTCGACACGTTGGGCGAGCGCGCGATTGCGGAAGAGGAAAGCGCTCATGCCGGGCCTCCTTGGGCAGCAGCCTCGTCAGGCGACAACACGGCGACATCGAACGGCAGGAAATGCTTCGTGTTGCGGGTGACGATGACGAGTTCATGCGCTGCGGCGATCCCGGCAATCACGGCGTCCGCCATGCCGGGGTCGTGACCGGCGGCGAGCGCCTTCGCTTCCAATCGCCCGCCGATTGCGGCGGCCTGCGCGCCGAAGCCAATGATCTTGTCATCGTATGTAGAGACGAGACCACTGAGCCATGCTTTCAGGCTCGCGGCCTTCGCCGTTGCCCCCTTGTGGTCGAGGAGCGCGATTCCCTTCTCGATCTCATGGATGGAGACGACCGACAGGAATAGCCGTCCATCGGCGTCCATGCGGTCCAGCCAGGTGAGAAAGTCAGCGGATGCTTCCGACTTCGACGGCGCCAGCATGGAGACGACGTTGGTGTCGAGAAAAAAACCGCTCAAAGCTCGACATCCCGCGATGGTTTGCGGTTACGCGGGAACTCTCCGCCTGGGAACGTCCTGAGATAGCTGACAAGACCCGCCCGTTTGCGTTCGAGCGCCTTGCGGGCGATCTCCGCCGCCTCGACCGAAACCAAGGCCGCAACGGGCTTGCCATGACGGGTGATGGTCACGATCTCTCCTTTGACGGCTTCATCAACGAGGCTGGAAAATCCAGCCTTGGCGTCTCTAAGGTTGATGGTTAGCATGTTGCGTCCTCCATTTGTAGCTATATGTGACTACATGTAGCCCATTGGAGGGCGCATTTCAACGTCGATTTCGACGCCTGGAGCATCAGCTGGCGGAGCCGAATAATACCAACCTGCGTTGATCATGACCCATTGGCCCATTTGCGTCGGCCAATGGTCATGATGTGCCAAGGCTGATCGACGAGCTTGTTCCAAGCCTCGCAGCAGTGGTCGACGATGTTGTCGTATGAGGTGAAGACCCGGTTTGAGAGCCAGTTGTCGCGCATGAACTGCCAGATGTTCTCGACCGGGTTCAACTCGGGACATTTTGCCGGCAGAGCGATGATGCTGATGTTGTCGGGCACGACGAGTTTTCCGGTCATGTGCCATCCAGCCTGATCCATCAGCACAACCGCGTGAGCACCGGGGGCGATGGCGCGCGATATCTCGGTCAGGTGCAGCGCCATGGTTTCGGTATTGCAGAAGGGCAGCACCAGTCCTGCGCCTTTGCCCTGTTCCGGGCAGATCGCGCCAAAGATATAGGCAGATTTCGTCCGCTGATCTTTCGGTGCCGAGGGCCGCGTCCCGCGTCTGGCCCAGCGCCGCGTGATCTTGTTCTTCTGGCCAACGCGGGCTTCATCCTGAAACCATATCTCTATGGGCGTGCCCTTCGGGAGGGTTGCTTTGACCTGTGCCAGCTCGGCGGCAAAGCCCCCTTTTTGAAGGCGTCCATGGCAAGTTCGTTCTGGGCATGGTGGCGGGGCCGCGCCGTGAGCTTGACGTAGCCCAGCCTCTTCAACTCGCGCCCCACGGTGGTTTCATCAAGCGACACCGCGAACTCGTCGTGAAGCCACTGGACCAGGTCGATCAGGCGCCAGCGAACGACACCATGGATCGCCGGGATCGGACCACGTTCGACCGTCTCGACAAGCGCCTGTCGCTGAGCATCATTGAGCCGCGATTGCTTGCCGGGCGCTTTGCCGTCGAGCAGGCTATCGGGACCCCGGGCATTGAACCGAACCACCCAGTCGCGCACGATCTGCAAGCCCACCCCGCCGATCCGCGCCGCTGCGGTCCGGCTGCCACCATCATAAATCTCGGCCAATGCCAAAAGCCGCCGCGCCTGGTTCGCGCTCTTCGTTGCCCGCGACAATCGCCGCAACGCCACCCCGTCAAAATCATCCCGCAAGCCGATCGCTGATCCCATGGTCACGCCCTCCAAATGCAGGGTGCCATTGATTCAGACTTTCGTCAGTTTGGGAATCCCCCACGTGAGTCAGAATCAGCGCAGGTTGGTATAAGTCCGCCAATGATCGATACGCTACCGCAAACGGCGTATCCTAGGTTAAACCCTTGAACAACCGTTGCGGCATTCTGCACGACGTCACCCATAATGAAGGGGGCAAAAATGCCAGCCGACGTCCCAACAGCGCTGCCGATGGCAAGCACCGCGCCTCGCTGGGAGGTTGGCGTGATTTCGGCAATGATGATGGGCACGATCGTATAGACGACCGACGGCAGAGCCGTTCCAACTACCATCATCGTAATGCGCAAAATCGGGTCAGCAATAAAAGTCGAAGCAATCAATGATGTCCCGCCGACAATGGTGAGCAGGCCACAAAAGACGCCCCGCCCGCGTCTGCTGCTGATGCCGGCCTGAACCATTTTCTGGGAGGCAAGGCTTCCCAGAATGACGGCAATCGCGCCGATGACAAAGGGAATGGCGGTCAGCTTGCCAGCCACGGCCTGCGAAAAGCCAAGCCCCTGAACGAGGAAAGGCGTGAACCAGGACAGGCCGAGCGCAAGCCCGAAATAGGCGCCGAAATAGATCCCCCAACTTGCAAGGTTTGTCTGGTTGAGCAAAAGCTTTGCATAAGAAATTTTTATCC
>JBAQNC010000194.1:0-3487 GCA_049303435.1 Parvibaculum sp.
CCCCAAACCTATATAGAGCGCAACACGTTCAACCCCTAACGGACCCCTATGGGGGCCGGATTTGGTCGGGGTGTTGTTTCAACACCCTGGGCCAAAATGCGGGCGCCCTGAGATAAAGGGGCCCGACCGGCCTGCCGCAGAGAAAGAGGACCATAACTATGGGCAAAGTAATCGGCATCGACCTTGGTACAACCAATTCCTGCGTTGCAGTGATGGATGGATCCACGCCGAAAGTTATCGAAAACTCCGAAGGCCTGCGCACGACACCGTCGATCGTCGCCTTTACCGCTGATGGCGAGCGCCTCATCGGCCAGTCGGCCAAGCGTCAGGCTGTGACGAACCCCACCAATACGCTGTTTGCCATCAAGCGCCTTATCGGCCGCGCCTATTCCGACCCGACGACGCAGAAGGACAAGGGCATGGTCCCTTACTCCATCGTCAAGGCGGACAATGGCGACGCATGGGTTGAGGCTCATGGCGAAAAATATTCTCCCTCACAGGTTTCCGCCTTTATCCTGCAGAAGATGAAAGAAACCGCCGAAAGCTATCTCGGCGAAACCGTGACGCAAGCCGTCATCACTGTTCCCGCCTACTTCAATGACGCCCAGCGTCAAGCGACGAAAGACGCAGGCAAGATCGCCGGCCTTGAAGTGCTGCGCATCATCAACGAACCGACCGCTGCGGCGCTCGCCTATGGCCTCGACAAGAAGGCGGGCGAAATCATCGCCGTCTATGACCTTGGTGGCGGCACGTTCGATATTTCCATTCTCGAAATCGGCGACGGCGTCTTCGAAGTGAAGGCGACGAATGGCGACACGTTCCTCGGCGGCGAAGACTTCGACATGCGTCTGGTCAGCTATCTAGCCGACGAGTTCAAGAAAGAGAACGGCATTGACCTGAAGTCCGACAAACTTGCCCTGCAGCGCCTCAAGGAAGCTGCTGAAAAAGCCAAGATCGAGCTTTCGTCGGCCCAGCAGACCGAAGTCAACCTGCCCTTCATTACCGCAGACGCTTCCGGGCCGAAGCATCTTACGATGAAACTCACGCGCGCCAAGCTTGAAGCGCTTGTGGCAGACCTGATCCAGCGCACCATCGAGCCTTGCAAGAAGGCCTTGAAGGACGCGGGCGTGACGGCAGCCCAGATCGACGAAGTCGTTCTCGTCGGCGGCCAGATCCGCATGCCGAAAATTCAGGAAGTGGTGAAGCAGTTCTTCGGCAAGGAACCCAACAAGTCGGTGAACCCGGATGAAGTCGTCGCCATGGGCGCGGCCATTCAGGCGGGCGTGTTGCAGGGCGACGTCAAGGACGTGCTGCTGCTCGACGTAACGCCGCTCTCGCTCGGCATCGAAACGCTGGGCGGCGTGTTCACGCGCCTCATCGATCGCAATACAACGATCCCGACAAAGAAATCGCAAACCTTCTCGACCGCCGATGACAACCAGAACGCCGTGACGATCCGCGTGTTCCAGGGCGAACGCGAAATGGCCGCCGACAACAAGATTCTCGGCCAGTTCGATCTTGTCGGCATTCCGCCGGCGCCCCGCGGCATGCCGCAGATCGAAGTGACTTTCGACATCGACGCCAACGGTATCGTCAATGTTTCAGCCAAGGACAAGGCGACGAACAAGGAACAGACGATCCGCATCGAAGCCTCGGGTGGCCTGTCGGAAGCAGACATCGAACAGATGGTCAAGGACGCCGAGGCGCATGCTGCCGAAGACAAGCAGAAGCGCGAGGAAGTCGAAGCGCGTAACCATGCCGAGGCGCTGATCAACTCGACCGAGAAGTCGCTTGAAGAACACAAGGACGCCGTCTCGGACGACGTGAAAGCCGAAATAGAAGCCGGTGTTGAAGAATTGAAGACCGCTCTGAAAGACGGTTCGGCTGAAGACATTGCGACCAAGACGACCGCGCTGACGCAGACAGCCATGAAGCTTGGCGAGGCCATCTACAAGGCGACGCAGGAAGCGGCCGCCAATGAAGATGCAAGCGCCGCAGCGGCTTCTGAAAAGTCCGTCGATGACGATGTCGTCGATGCCGACTTTGAAGAAGTGGACGAAGACAAGAACACCAAGTCCTAACAGCCTCCCGGGCGCACAAAACCCATGCCGTTCAACTCAAAACACGCATGACAGACGCCCCGGTGAGGTTCTCCTCGCCGGGGCGTCTGGTTTTGCACAGGCAAGATGTTCCATGTCCAAACGTGATTTTTATGAAATTCTAGGCGTCGCCCGAGGCGCAAGCGCGGACGAAATGAAAAAGGCCTATCGCGCGCAGGCCAAGCAGCTTCATCCTGATCGCAATCCTGGCGATGCCGAAGCCGAACACAAGTTCAAGGAACTGAACGAGGCTTATGACGTTCTGAAAGACGAACAGTCACGCGCTGCTTATGATCAGTTCGGCCATTCCGCATTCGAAGGCGGTGGACCGCGCGGCGGGCATCCCGGTTTTGGCGGAGGCGGCGATTTCGGCGCCTCCATGTCCGGTATCTTCGACGATCTTTTTGGCGAATTCATGGGCGGGCGCGGCGGGCGCCGTTCCGACGGGGGACGGTCCCGCGGCCAGGACCTTCGCTACAATATGGAGATATCTCTTGAGGAAGCCTTCGAGGGCAAGAAGGCGCAAGTGCGCGTGCCCTCATCGGTCGCGTGCGAGACATGCGATGGCGCAGGGGCAGAACCCGGATCGCAGCCCATCACCTGTTCGACATGCGGCGGCGCAGGTCGCGTGCGCGCAAGCCAGGGCTTCTTCACGGTCGAACGCACATGCCCCACCTGCCATGGTCGCGGGCAGATCATCGAGAAACCCTGCAAGGCCTGTCACGGCGCCGGTCGCGTGCAGAAGGAACGTACGCTCAGCGTCAATATTCCCGCAGGCGTCGAGGACGGCACGCGGATTCGCCTCGCGGGCGAAGGCGACGCGGGAATGCATGGTGGACCGGCAGGCGATCTCTATATTTTCCTGTCGCTGCGCCCGCATCAGATCTTCCAGCGCGATGGCGCAGACCTCTTTTGCCGTGTACCGATCTCGATGACCACAGCCGCGCTGGGCGGCGAGATCGAAGTGCCAACGCTTAACGGCAAGCGCGTGAAGCTGAAAATCCCTGAGGGGACGCAGACAGGCCGTCAGTTCCGCCTCAAGGACAAGGGCATGCCCGTGCTCAATTCGCGCGAAATGGGCGATCTCTATATCCAGACCACCGTCGAGACGCCGATCAAGCTCAGCAAGAAGCAGAAAGAATTGCTGCGCGAATTCGATGGCATGTCGGACAAGAATACCAACCCGGAAAGCTCCGGCTTTTTTGCCCGGGTCAAGGATTTCTGGGATGGATTCCAGAACTGAACGACGCGCCGGAAATGAACTAGAGCACTTTCTATGAACGCAGAGTCGGTTTTGGGATTCCCGCAATGAGGCTTGTCTGATTCACTGCTCCTTGTGATTTGCATGGAGAAGATGATGACGAGGAGCCTGAGCGCCGACCTTCGTG